>CANJPG010000104.1 GCA_947476065.1 Fidelibacterota bacterium | reverse complement strand
TCTGGCTTGCGTCGATCACGCGCAGGGTGCCCTTGATGCCGAGCTTTTCGAGGTTCTGAAACCAGGGCGTAATGACGCGTTCGAGGTTCGGCGACACCGCGACGACTTCAAAGGCAAAAGGCTCCTTGGTCTGCTTGTTGATCAGCGTGTCGCCAACAATCTCCCAGCCGGCGGCGGCGAGCAGATCGCGGGCCTTCAGCAGGTTGTCGCGGGGGTTGCCGTCACCGGCGGTGGTGGGTTGAGTGAATTCCTGGGTGAAGACGTCGGGCGGCAGTTTGTCGCGCAGGGGCTCCAGCAACTTCAATTCCTCGGGCGAGGGCGGACCTTTGGCCTCAAGGTCGGTGCGCTGCCAATAACTGCGAAGTCGTGTGTACTGATTGTAGAAGATGGTTTTGTTGAGGGAATCGAAGTCGAACGCGTAGTTGAGGGCCTGGCGCACACGCCGGTCGGCGAATTTGGCGCGCCGCATGTTGTAGATGAAACCCTGGGCCGCCATGGGCGTGCCGACGGGAACATCAAGCTTGGTGACACGCCCATCGTTGATGGCGGGGAAGTCGTAGCCGGTCGCCCAGCGGCGCGCGGTGTTCTCGTATTGAATATCGAAGGTGCCACTCTTGAAGGCCTCGAAGCTGACGGTGTCATCGCGGAAATATTCGTAGCGGATCTCGTCGAAGTTATAGGTGCCTTTGGTGATGGCGAGGTCTTTGCCCCAATAATTGGAGTCGCGCTTGTAGACGATGAAGCGGCCGGGCTCGAAGCTGTCGATGCGGTAAGGTCCAGTGGAGACTGGAATCTCCAGTGTGCTGACGCTGATATCGTGCGCATCCCAGAATTTTTTGCTGATGATCGGAATTTGGCCGAGGATGAGCGGCAGCTCAACGTTGGTGTTGGTCTTGAAGTGGAATTTCACCTTCAAGGGTCCGGTCTTCTCGACCTTCGCCACGTCGCCCCAATACAGTTTATAGGACGGCAGGCCTTTCTCGAGGAGGAGATTGAAAGAGGCGATGAGGTCGTCGGCGGTGACCGGTGTTCCGTCGTGGAAGCGCGCCTCGGGCCGCAGCGCATATTCGATCCAACTGTTGTCCTCGGCCACTTCCATGGTTTCGCACAGCAGGCAGTAATTGGTGAAAGGCTCGTCTTCGCCGCTGACGGTCAGTCCTTCGTTGAAAATCCCGTTGGTGCCCAGATGAACAAATCCGGCGGCCGTTACACCCTTCATGCTGAAGGGATTGAACGAATCAAAGGTCGGGGCTGGCGCTTCCAGCTTGATGGTGCCGCCCTTGGGGGCATTGGGATTTACGTAGGCGAAACCTTCGTTCGGGCCGGTTTTGGCCTCACCGTAAAGAGCCAGGGCATGCACCGGCTTGCCGCGGACGATGGCGTGGGCGTCGGGGGTGCATAAAACGCTGGCGATCAGTGCGACACAAAGGCTTGCCCACGCTGTCTTGACCATGATCGCTGTCCCTCTGAAAACGTTTAGTTGTGGCCTCGTAGCGCCGCGACGGCGGCGGCGTGGATGCGCTTGTCGCCGGAAGCAATCGTCCGGCCGCCCACGGTCTTCTCAGACTCTAAGGTCAACGCCTGGCCATTCCAATCGGAGACCACGCCGCCTGCGGCTTCGAGCACCGGCACGATGGCGGCATAGTCGTGCAACTTAAGCCCGGATTCACAGGCTATATCCGTCCATCCTGAGGCCACCATTGCATAATGGTAACAATCTGTGCCGCCAAAACGCCGCCGGGCCACGGCGCGCTCCAGCCCGGAGAACAACGTCTGTTCTTCAGCACTGAAATAATCGGCGGCGGTCAGGTAGAGGGCCGCGTGAGAGAGGTCTGCGCAGGTGCGCGTGCGGGCAGGCTTGCCGTTGAGCGTCGTCGGCAGTCCCTCACCGCCGACCCAGCGCTCGGCGAGGGCCGGGTGGTTGATACAGCCGAGCCAGGGCCGTGCTTCACCGGTGCTGTCGCGTTTCCACAGGCCGATCAGCGTGCCGAACAGCGGCACCCCGTTGATGAACGACTGGGTGCCGTCGATGGGGTCGAGAATCCACAGGTATTCGGCGCCGGTCTGCTCGCGTCCGTGTTCCTCGCCGATGATGCCGTGGTCGGGGAAAGCCTGGCGGATAAACTCGCGCATGGCTGTTTCGGCGTCACGGTCGGCGATGGTCACCGGCGAGGCGTCGGACTTGGCGTCGATGCTCAAAGACGGCGTGCGGAAATACTTCAGCGCAATGGCGCCGCTGATATCCGCCAGCCGGTGAACAAGATCAACGCAGGCTTCGAGAGAAACCGCGCTGGCCATTGCAGGGAAGATTAGTTGGCGGCGGGCGCGGCGGCAGGTTCGGCAGCGGCCGGCAGCGGCGGTGCGTTCTCGGTGTTGGACATCAAGAACTTAATCACCGCGGCGCGGTCGGCGGGCTTTTTCAAGCCGGCGAAGGACATGGAGCCTTTGGGCGCCAGGCGCTTGGGGTTCTCGATGTAGTCGTCGAGCTTTTCATAGGTCCAGGTGCCGCCGATGGCGTTCAAGGAGTCGGTGGTCTTGTGGCCGTTATGGTTGGCGATTTCGGCGCCGATAATGTTGTGCAGGTTCGGGCCGGTCTTGTTGGCGCCGCCCGCTTCCGACGTGTGGCAAGAGCCGCACTTCTTGAAGATCGCCGCACCTTCGTCGGCGCTAGCCGCGGCCACCAGGGGCAGGCTGCTCACCAGACCGCCGCCGCCGGCGGCTTCGCCTTCGGCCGGGGCTTCGGCGATCACTTCGATGGGAAAGCCCATCTTTATAGCGTGGGCTTCTTCGGCTTCTTCGATGGGGTGACCGTACATGACGGTATTAACCACCAGATTCACCCCCAGGATGGCAAGAAAGGCCACCCAGACGGCAGCAACGGCGGTGTACACGTTCAAGGTCGTATTGGTCATGATATGTCCCAGCGAGGAGTCCCCAGTATGGGCTCTGCATACTGGTTTTGCCCCCAAATCTCAATATGAATCAAGGCACCTGCCGGATCGGCCATATTGTCGCCGATTCCCCTTAAAGCCTTGGCTGGCAAGCCCCATTGGGGCCTCAGGCAGGGCGGGTATACCCTTGGAAGGCGCATCCAACTCCTGTATGTGTCCAGGCCTTCGGCCCCACTATGGAAAGCCCTCCCATGCCTGCGCTGATTGTGATTCCGGCCCGTTTGGCGGCCACGCGCCTGCCCAACAAGCCCCTGGCCATGATCGGCGACGCCCCCATGATCGTGCATGTCTGGCAGCGGGCGGTGAAGGCCGGGGCCGGTCCGGTCATCGTCGCGGCCGGCGACCAGCCCATTGTGGACGCCATCACCAAGGCCGGCGGGACCGCCATTTTAACCGATCCGGCCCTTCACTCCGGGTCTGACCGCGTTCACGCCGCCGCCGAGGCCTATGACCCAGCGGGCAAATTCGACATCGTCGTCAACGTTCAGGGCGATCTGCCGACCCTGGAGCCGAACCTGGTGGCGGCGTCTGTCACACCCCTGGCCGACCCGGCCATCGACATCGCCACGGTGGTCGCGCGCATCACGATTGAGGAAGAGCTCAACGACCAGGCGGTGGTCAAAGCGGCCTTGTCGCTGGCCCCGGGGGCGACCGTCGGGCCCGCGCTCTATTTCAGTCGCCTGTTGATCCCCTCGGGTCCCGGTGATCACTACCATCACATCGGCATCTATGCCTTCCGCCGAGCGGCCTTGCGCCGCTTCGTCACCTTGAAGCCGACGGTGCTCGAGTTGCGCGAGCGTCTCGAGCAGCTGCGCGCCATCGAGAATGGCATGCGCATGGCGGCGGCTCTCGTCGATACAATTCCGCTGGGCGTGGATACGCAGGCCGACCTCGACCGCGCGCGCCGTTTGTTGGGCTATGCCTAAGGCGCATTATGGCAAAGGCTAAAAAAGCCAACCCCAAAAATACCATCGCATTCCAGGGCCAGCTGGGGGCTTACTCCCACATTGCCTGCGCGGCGCGCTTTCCGAAGATGACGCCGTTGCCCTGCGCGCAGTTCGAGGATGCCTTCGCTGCGGTGCGCACCGGCAAGGCCAAGCTCGGCATGATTCCGGTCGACAATTCCGTCGCCGGCCGTGTCGCCGACATTCACCACATCCTGCCGCACTCGGGCCTGCACATCATCGGCGAGCATTTCGAGCGCGTGAATCATCACCTGCTGGCTCTGCCGGGGGCGACGATGAAAACCCTGACGCGGGTCGAAAGCCATGTGCATGCGCTGGGCCAGTGCCGCGCGTTCCTGCGCAAACACAAACTGAAGCCGATTGTCGCCGCCGATACGGCCGGCTCGGCGAAGGATGTCTCGGAACGCGGCGACAAGACCGTTGCGGCGATTGCCTCAAAGCTGGCGGGGGATATCTACGGCCTGAAATCGCTGGCGGCGAATATCGAAGATGCCGACCACAACACCACGCGTTTCCTGATCATGTCGCGCGCGCCGCTCAAGTCGAACCCCAAGTCCGGCGGACCTTATGTAACGTCCCTGGTGTTCCGCCTGCGCAGCGTGCCGGCGGCTCTCTACAAGGCCATGGGCGGTTTCGCCACCAACGGCGTCAACATGACCAAGCTCGAGAGCTACATGATCGGCGGGCGGTTCACTGCCGTTCAGTTCTATGCCGACATCGAGGGTCATCCCAACGACCCGGCGGTGAAGCTGGCGCTGGAGGATCTGCGTTTCTATTCGCAGGACGTGATGATCCTGGGCACCTATCCGGCCCACCCGTTCCGTCTCGGCAAAAAATAGCTATTCCGCCAGCCAGCCTTCGATCAGAAGACGCGCGATGGCATAGCGGTTCGGCAACTTGAAGCCGGTCCCCGGGTCATTGCGTTCGCCGAACGTGCGGATCTCGCTCTTGGTGAACCAGCGGCAATCTTCCAGTTCCTGGTCGTTGCAGCTTATGGCAGTCGTCAGCGCCGCCGCGCGGAAGCCCAGCATGATTGAGGCCGGGAAGGGCCAGGGCTGCGAGGCCATATAGCGTACTTCGCCAACGTCTATGCCGGTTTCTTCCTGGGCTTCGCGGCGCACGGCGGTCTCAATGGCCTCGCCCGGCTCGACAAAACCGGCGATGCAGGAATACATGCCCGGCGGCCAGATCGCCTGGCGGCCGAGCAAGCATTTGTCTTCATGCGTGATCAGCGTGATCACCACCGGATCGGTGCGCGGGAAGGTGCGATGGCCGCAGACGGTGCAGGTGGTGCTGTGGCCGGCTTCGGTCAAGGCATTGGGCGCGCCGCAGCGGCCACAGTGCAGATGATTGCGCTGCCAGAGAAGCATCGCGCGGGCGTAAGCGAGAATGGCGGCTTCGTCGCCCGGCAATAGCGCCACCACATCGTTGAGAACTTTGAACTCGCCAGGGACGCCCAGATCGGGCGGCGTTTCGCTGCCGGGCAGGCGCAATGCGAACCACGGCACGTCGCTTGCCAAACCCAGGAATACCAACGCTGTCAGGTCGAACTGCTGCGCGGCCGGGAAACTTAAAATCTGCGCGCGCGGCGTGCCGTCTACAAGATGGCGTTCGTTCCACAAGGGCACGATGCGCGCGGAGCCACTGGTCAGCAGCGCGCGGACGGCTTCGGCATCTCCGCGCAAGGCGGGCGCGCGGTCGAGCACGTCCAGGGTGTAGGTCAGCGTCGTCATGCGCGGTGATAAGGATGGCCGGTGAGGATGGTATGGGCGCGATATAGCTGCTCGGCCAACAGCACGCGCACCAGCATGTGGGGCCAGGTCAGAGCCCCGAAGCTCATGATCAGGTCGGCGCGTTTGCGTACGGCGTCATCGAGACCGTCGGCGCCGCCGATGAGAAAGCCCACCGCCCGCACGCCGTCGTCACGCCAGCGGCCGATACGTTTGGCGAAGGCCTCGCTGCCTTCGCTTTTACCGCGCTCGTCGAGGGCAACAATGCGCGCACCCTCCGGAACCGCAGCGAGCAGGGCTTCACCCTCGCGCGCACGGCGCACATCCAGCGCCGACTCTTTCTTGATCTCGATTTCCTTGAGATCGACGCGCCAGGGTAAGCGCCCGGCATAGGAGTCGAACAGGTCGCGTTCGGCGCCGGGTTTTGCTCGCCCCACCGCCGCCACGACGATATTCACTGGGGCGTGACCTAAGCGCGGCGCGCGGGCTTGCGCGCGGGTGCTTTTTTGAGAGCCTTTTTGGTGGTCCTGGCCGACCTTACGGTTTTTGGCGGGGCCTTTTCGACAGTGGCGACTGGGGCCGCCCAGATGCGCTCGATATTGTAGAAGGTGCGCACCTCGGCGCGGAAGAGATGCACGATGATGTCGCCGGCATCAATTACCACCCAATCGCCGTATTTCTCGCCCTCACTCTTGGGCTTTTCTCCGCTCGCGCGCAGCTTGATCATCAGATGTTCGGCCATGGCCGATACCGTTCGCGCGGAGGTACCCGTGGCGATGATCATGCGGTCTGCGATGCTGGTTTTGCCGACGAGATCGATGGCAAGAACGTCTTGCGCTTTGTCGTCGTCGAGAGAAGCAAGGATGAGGTCGACCAGGTTTTGCAGGTCGGCGTGCGGCGTTTTAGAGATGTTCGTCTCCTGAATTCAAATCTTGTTTTGTGCGCAGCTTGTCTTGAGTACGTAGGGCGGTCGCCGAAGCCGGATGGCGGCGGATGGCGATATAGGTCCAGGCCGGAAGAAGACGGTACCAAACAGCTGACGGCCTCCCGGTTCGAGCCTGGGCGAACCGCTTGGCCGCCGCACCGGCCAGGGCAGCATAAGAATAGGGGCTGCGGTCGAAAACCGCAACGCGCGCGGTATGAAAGATGCGCGGCCAGCGCCACCAGCGCGGGCACTGGGCGAGATTGTCGGCCCCCATCAGCCAAACAAAGCTTATACGTGGGTAGCGCTCCGCAAGACGGGCCAGTGTCAGCGCCGTGCGCGTGCTGCCGAGGCGGCATTCGAGATCGGTCACGACAATACGCCGGTCATCGGCAACGGCGCGGGCTATGGCCAGGCGTTCGGCCAGCGGCGCCATGGTGCGGGGCGATTTCAGGGGGTTCTGCGGACTCACCAGCCACCAGATCTGATCCAGTTGCAGGGCTTTCAGAGCTGCGCGGCTGATATGCAGGTGTCCCGCGTGAGCAGGATTAAACGAGCCCCCCAGGATGCCAACCCGCCGTTTGCGGCGGTCGCCCAAGGGCGGGATTGACGGGGCAAAGGCCAGGTTATGGTCTGATCTGGCCGTCACCGCGCACCTTGTATTTGAAGGTGGTGAGTTGCTCGACGCCCACGGGACCGCGCGCGTGCAGCTTGCCAGTCGCAATGCCGATTTCGGCCCCCATGCCGAATTCACCGCCGTCGGCGAACTGGGTCGAGGCGTTGTGGATGACGATGGCGCTGTCGAGCCCCGACATGAAGCGTTCCGCCGCGACCTCGTCCTCGGTGATGATGGCCTCGGTATGCTCGGAGCCGTGGGCAACGATGTGACTCATGGCCTCGTCGATATTCTTGACTGTCTTTACCGCAAGAATGGCGTCAAGGTATTCAGTGTCCCAATCGCTCTCGACCGCTGCCTTGACGCGGGCATCGAGGGCCTGCACGGCGGCATCGCCGCGAATCTCGCAGCCGGCCTTGATGAGGTCATCGAGGATCGGCGGCAGGATTTTGCCGGCGACGGCTTCGTCCACCAGCACCGTTTCCGTAGCGCCGCAGACGCCGGTGCGGCGCATCTTGGCATTCATGACGATCTTGCGCGCCTTGGCGGGATCGGCGTCGCTGTGGATATAGGTATGGCAGAGGCCGGTGAGGTGCTGGAACGTCGGCACGCGGCTATCGCGCATGACGCGTTCTACCAGCGACTGGCCGCCGCGCGGGATGATCACGTCGATGTACTTGGTCATGGTCAGCATCTCACCGACGGCGGCGCGGTCGGTCGTGGGCACCATCTGGATGCAGGCTTCCGGAAGGCGCGCGGCGCGCAGGCCCAGCTGCAGACACTCGAAGATTGCGCGCGAGGAATGAAAGCTCTCGGAGCCGCCGCGAAGAATACAGGCATTGCCGGCTTTCAGGCACAGCCCGCCGGCGTCGGCGGTCACGTTGGGGCGCGATTCATAAATGATGCCGATAACACCTAAC
>CANJPG010000103.1 GCA_947476065.1 Fidelibacterota bacterium | reverse complement strand
GCATGAAGACCGGCCAGCACATCTCGGCCAAAGGCGACACCGTCACCCGCGTCGGCCTCACGGTCATGCAGGCCGTCGGCGTGCCCATCGGCACCTGGGGCGCGGAATCCAACAAGACGTCAAAGACCTTCACCGACGTCATGGCGTAACACTTACGCCAACTGCGAAAAATCAAACGCCCGCCGGCAAAACCGGCGGGCGTTTTTTCTTTCCGCTTATGGATTTTTCAGGGCTCGAGGATGTGCCAAACGCCTTCGACGCCATCGCCCACCGGGTTGTCCGGTGAGTCATGGAACAGCGTGTAGGCCGGGCGGCCCTTGTAGGCCCACTGCCGGCTACCGTCTTCGCGCACGATGATCTTCCAATCGCCGACCGGCTTGTTGTCGAGCACATTGACTTCGAGCGGTACCCAGGCGCGGGCGCAGCCGCCGTTGCAGGCCGACTTGCCGCCGACGTCGCGGTCGGAGACATACAAGGGGTAACCGGTCTCGGCATGGCGATAGCTCCAGCCGGTGTCGCCCTTCATCAGGGCAATCTCGCCGGGATGCTCGATCTTCGGCTCCTCAACTTTTGCGACGGAGTTGGGCACCGCCGATTTTGATTGGGCCGCGGCCATGGCTGTGGAGGCTGCCAGCGACAGCACGCCGGCACACAGCAATTGGCGAATGATTTTTCGGGTTGCGGTTTTCATGGTTGTCCTCCGCGACACTAGAAAGACCTCATAACCTGCGGAATATGCAGTGTTATTGCGGCAAATTTTAGCGCACCGCCGAGCCCGTAGCAACTGCCGCAACCGGACTTACGCTGGACTGATAATGCTCAGAAATCCGCCGATACGCGCGCCGAGAAGCGTCGCGGCAGGGTGGGCATGAAGGTGCCCGAGCTTCCCGACAGCGTGAAGGAGTAGTTGTTGGCGATATTGGTGACCTGCAGACGCACCGAGGCTGGAATACCGCCCACCTTGAATTGGTAGCGGGTGCCGACATCAAACACCGTGCTGGAGGGGATCTTGTAAGTGTCCAGCCGGTCGGCGAAGGCGGCCCCTTGGTTTACGACCTGTCCGTCGATGGAGAACCCTTTCCACGATGCGGGGCCGTATTGCAGATTGAGCCGCAGCGTGTGCGGAATTTCGCCCGATGGAATGCGCCCGATTAGCCCCTGGTCGACCGTCAGCCCCGAGGCGCGCGGCTTGATCAGCACGCCACCCGCGACCATGCGCAGTCCCGGTGCGATAGGGCCGGACAATGAAAGTTCGATACCCTGGTTTTTGACCGTGCCGACAGTCGTGAAAATATTGGCGGTGTTGCGGTTGAGGTAAGGCTTGCTCACCTCAAACACGCCTGCCACCAGGCGCAGGTTGGGCGTCAGCGCATAGCGTACGCCGGCGTCGATCTGCTTGGTGATATTGGCGGGCTGCGGCTCGCCGTAGTTGGCCGCCGTTTCGGGCGCGATGCCGGCCTCTTCAAGCCCGCGCGTATAGCTGACGTAAACGGCGAGGTCCTTGCTCGGATACACGGCGAGAGTGCCGTTGTAGAGCCATTGATTGTCGCGCGACGTCCGCAAGGCGAGGCCCGGCTGGTCGACTTTGCGCCGGACGAAGGTTTTTTGAAGGCCGGCACTCAGCTCGCCGACATTGCTCCACAAACCTTCATATGAAACGCCGCCGGTGGTCTGCTTGACGTGGTCCAGGCTCTCGGGGCCGAAGACAAAGGCCGGGGGTGCAAACTGCTTGTTCACGCCCATCTGCACGGCGCCGAAGTTGTAGGTCGATCCGCCGCCGAATTGCCGTTCGGTGTCGCGCCCGCGGGCGGCCAAATGAATGGTGTGCCGACGCGGCCCTTCGCGGAAGACCCTGGAGGCCCGCACTTCGCCGGAGTAGGAGGCATTGGCCTGCGGCGGGTTCGATATCATCGACAGCGTCGCGGACCCATCCGGCTGAATATTGCGAAAGAAGCTGATGAAGCTGGTGAGCTTGTTCATCACCGAGCGAAAAGCGCCGGCGCGGAAGACCCAGTCATCGCCGAGATTGTAGCGCGCCAGCAGGCCGAAGTTGGTATCGTATTGCGTCCAGTCGGCCCAGTCCTGGGACACATAGACGCCGCGGGTGGCTTTGTAGGGCAGCACGCCGGGGGCAGGAAACCAGCGGTGCGCATTGGTCTCCCAATCGGTCTTCTGCTCGCGCCCCCAAAACGGAATGATTTCGATCTCGTCGGTGGGGTGCCAGCGGAAGATGGCGCCGGCGTTCCAGGTGCGCGCGGTGTTGCCCGGCGGAAACACGTCGTGCGCGGCCGAAGCGCCCAAGGTGAGCCCAAGCCGCTCGGGCGCCAGCAGCAGCTGTGAATCAACTTCCAGCCGATAGGTGCCTTCAGAGCTGTAGGTGCCGACTGTGCTGATGACGGTCTGTTCGCCCGGCAGGCGCAGCTGGTAGTCGGCGATGCCGGTGGGGGCCGGGAAGGGGTAGGACTGCGCGGAGAGGCCGACGCGGATGGTCGAGCCGCGCACCAGGCGATTGCCCAGATTTATCTGCTGGTCGAAGTACAGGCCCTCGATGCGCAGGTTGCCGGCTTCGGTCGGGCTGAAGCCGCGTGCATTGCTGGCGCTGTAAAGTCCGATGTTCTCGTTGCCGACCGAGGTGCCGAAGGCGTCCTGTGCCGCGCTCACGGCATTGTCGGCGGCGCGCTGTGCCCATGCCCCATGACTGCCGGCCGCCAGTGCCAAAAGCACTGCGGTGGATGTACGAAGACCCCGCATGATGACTCCTCCCCTGCAGCCGACGGCACCAAAGCTGATGTGTCGCCTGTGGCATTTTTGTTATACGTGACACAAGAATCACGCAAGCGTGAACTTGCGGGAGATGCAAACATATAACAAACACGAGAACTAAGGCGGCTTCGCGGCCGCATCCCTCAGGAGGCCATGCCATGATCCGCATCGACCATATCGATCACTTCGTGCTGACCGTCGCCAGCATCGACGCGACGTGCGCGTTCTATACCTCGGTCCTCGGCATGACCGTCCAGACCTTCGGCGAGGGGCGCAAGGCGCTCACCTTTGGTGAACAGAAGATTAATCTGCATCAAGTTGGCAAGGAGTTTGAGCCAAAGGCCCATACTCCCAAGGCGGGATCGGGCGATTTCTGTCTGATTGCCAGCACGCCATTGGACGAGGTCATCGCACAGCTTCAGCGGCTCAACGTGCCCATCGAACTTGGCCCGGTGCCACGCACGGGTGCCACTGGCCCGATCCGCTCCGTTTACTTCCGCGATCCCGACGGCAATCTGGTCGAAGTCTCCAATCCCGCGCCCTGAAACGAAATTCTTAACTTTCGGGCGGTTAGAGTGCAGGCTTGAAAAATACTGAAAGAGCCGCATTCGTGAGCAAAGCGCCAAAAGACAACCGCCGCCACATCAACCTCGCCCTCCAGGGCGGAGGCTCTCACGGCGCGTTCACCTGGGGCGTGCTCGATCGCCTGATGCGCGATGGGCGCATCTTCATCGACGGCATCAGCGGCACCAGCGCGGGCGCCATGAACGGCGTGGTGTTCACTGACGGCTTCATCAAATGCGGCCGTCAAGGCGCCATCGACAGCCTCTATGCCTTCTGGGAGGAAATCAGCAAACGTGCTTTGCTATCCTCCGGCCAGTCGCTCACGCCGTGGCTCAATCCGGCGATGTATCCCGGCGGCGGCAATCATTGGAACGTCGATGATTCTCCGCCGTTCATGATGGCCGACTGGATCACGCGCATGTTCTCGCCGTATCAGATCAATCCGCTCGATATCAATCCGCTGCGCGACATCTTGTCGGAGCAGGTGGACTTTGAAGCGCTTAGGAAGCGCAAAGACATCAAGCTGTTTGTTGCCGCCACCAATGTGCGCACATGTAAGCTCAAGGTATTCACCACCGAGGAGATATATGTCGAGGCGCTATTGGCGTCAGCTTGCCTGCCCATGGTGTTTCGCGCCGTCGAATTTCAGGGCGAGCAGTATTGGGACGGCGGCTATCTCGCCAATCCGGCCATCGCACCCTTGATCCACAATTGTGTGAGCAAAGACGTGCTGATCGTGCAGATCAACCCCATGAACCGGCCCGAAGTGCCCACGACCGCGCGCGAGATCCTCAACCGCGTCAACGAAGTCAGCTTCAATTCAACCTTGGCCCGTGAAATGAGCGGCATCTACACCATCTCCAAGCTGATCGAAGAAGGCAAACTGCACGACACGCCCTTCCACCGCGTCAACTTCCATATGGTCGTGGCGGAAGAGGAAATGAGTCATTTAGGCGCCGCGTCCAAGTCCAACGCTGACTGGGGCTTCCTCAAATACCTCTACGATCTTGGTGTGGAAACGACCGACAGGTGGCTGCACGACAACTTCGACCGCATCGGCGTGGAATCCACGCTGGACATGGTGAAGGCCTACTCCTAGCTTCGCCCCAATGGGCACACCTCAATCCAAGGTCATCATCATCGGCGGCGGTCCCGCCGGGCTGATGGCGGCCGAACAATTGCTTGCCGGCGGCGCGCAGGTTGACCTGTACGACGCCATGCCGACTGTGGGGCGCAAGTTCCTCATGGCCGGCAAGGGCGGACTCAACATCACCCATTCCGAGCCCGCTGACCGCTTCCTGGCGCGCTTTGGCAAAAACCAGGCAGAGATCGCGCCGATGTTGGTCGACTTTGCCGCGGAAGCCTTGCGCGCCTGGATCCATGAGCTGGGCGTCGAAACCTTTGTCGGCACCTCCGGGCGCGTGTTTCCCGCCGAAATGAAAGCCGCCCCCTTGCTGCGCGCTTGGCTGCGCCGCTTACGCGCGGCGGGCCTGACGCTGCACATGCGCCACCGCTGGCTGGGCTGGGAGGGGACCAACTTGCGTTTCGCCACACCCGGCGGCGACATCACCACTTCGGCAGATGCAGTTGTACTGGCCATGGGCGGCGGCAGCTGGCCGAAGCTGGGCTCCGACGGCGCCTGGACGCGCATACTGCAAGATCGCGGTGTCGAGATCGCGCCGCTCCAACCGTCCAACTGTGGCTTCGACGTCAGCTGGAGCAGCTATTTCCGCGACCATTACGCCGGACAGCCAGTCAAACCCGTCGTCGCGCGCTTTGGCGACGTCAAACGGCAAGGCGAGTTTGTCGTCACCGACCCCGGCGTCGAGGGCGGATTGATCTACGCGTTGTCGGCGCCTGCGCGTGACGCCATCGCGGCCACGGGCAAAGCGGTCATCCATCTCGATCTCGCGCCCGCCCGCGACCATAAGAAACTGCTGCAGGAGCTTTCCCGTCCGCGCGGCAAGAACTCGCTGTCCAATTACCTGCGCAAATACGCCGGCCTCGACGGCGTGAAGGCGGGACTCTTGCGCGAGGTTCTCGCGCCCGCGGATTTTGACAATGCCGAGCGGCTGGTGACGGCCATCAAGGCGTTTCCCCTGACGCTCACCGCGCCCCGGCCCCTGGCGGAGGTCATCAGCACCGCTGGCGGCGTGCGATTTTCAGGCCTCGATGACAATTTGATGATCACTGGCCAACCGGGCGTGTTCTGCGCCGGTGAGATGCTGGATTGGGAAGCGCCTACCGGCGGTTACCTTCTCACCGCCTGTTTCGCCAGCGGACGAAAAGCCGGGCAGGGGGCCTTATCCTGGCTAAAATCCCGGCCTTAATGCCAAAGGGAATGATTGGCAAAACCGCGCGGAAGTGATTAAACCCCCGCGCAATGTTGAATATCTCCCATCTCACGTATCGTATCGGCGCCCGTGTTCTCCTGGAGGATGCCAGCGTCGCCATCAACGCCGGGCATCGCGTCGGCCTGGTAGGGCGCAACGGCACTGGCAAAACCACGCTTTTGAAGCTGATCACCGGCGCCCTGTCGCCCTCCGAGGGCGAGATCGACCTGCCCAAGCGCTGGTCCATCGGCATCACCAGCCAGGAAGCGCCTCACGGTCCCAAGAGCCTGATCCAGACGGTTATGTCCGCCGACCGCGAACTGGTCGACCTGTTCGCCGAAGCCGAGACGGCCACGGACCCCGACCGCATTGCCGCCATTCATACGCGCCTTGCCGACAAGGACGCCCATACCGCCGAGGCGCGGGCCGCGGTGATCCTCGCCGGCCTTGGCTTTGACGAAGCCGCACAGCAGAAACCGTGTAACGATTTCTCCGGCGGCTGGCGTATGCGCGTCGCCCTCGCCGGACTCTTGTTCACCCAGCCCGACCTGCTGCTGCTCGACGAGCCGACCAACCATCTCGACCTCGAAGCCACCATATGGCTCGAGGACTATCTCAAGAATTACCCAGGCACGATCCTCCTGGTCAGCCACGACCGCGACCTGCTGAACCGCTCTGTCGACGAGATCCTGCATCTCGAGAATTCCAAGATGACGCTCTACAAAGGCGGCTACGACCGCTTTGAAGAGACGCGGCGCATGCGCCTCGAACAAAACGAAAAGCAGCGCGCCAAACAAAGCGCCAAGCGCGCCGAGATGGAGGGGTTCATCGCCCGCTTCCGCGCCAAGGCCAGCAAGGCCAAGCAGGCACAGTCGCGCATCAAGATGCTCGAAAAGATGCAACCCATCGCCGAGCATTTTGAGGAGGGCAGCATCAGCTTGATGTTCCCCGAGCCGGAACAACTCTCGCCGCCGCTCATCAACATGGACCGTGTGGCCATCGGCTACAACGGCAAGCCGGTGCTGAGTAACCTGTCGTTGCGCATCGACACCGATGACCGCATCGCCCTTCTCGGCGCCAATGGCAACGGCAAGTCGACACTAGTCAAGTTGCTGGCCGGGCGCCTCGAGGCGCTGTCGGGCGATTTCTCCAAGTCGGGCAAATTGCGTGTGGGCTACTTCGCGCAGCACCAGACCGACGAACTCGACATGAACGCAACCCCGGTGCTCGAGATGCAGCGCCGCCGTCCGCAGGATTCCGAAACCGCCCTGCGCAGCCACCTCGGTCGCTTTGGCTTCGGCCAGCAGAAAGCCGTGACAAAAATCTCCAGCCTGTCGGGCGGCGAAAAAGCCCGCCTGCTGTTCGCACTGATGACCGTCGCCAAGCCGCATGTGTTGCTGCTCGACGAGCCCACCAACCATCTCGACATGGATTCACGCCAGGCCTTGGCCGAAGCGATTAACGCTTTCGAAGGTGCCGTGGTGCTGATCAGCCACGACCCCTACATCATCGAACTCACGGTCGATAGATTCCTGCTGGTCGAGGACGGCCGCGTTCAGGCCTACGACGGCGACATGGACGACTACCGCAATCATTTGCTCGGCAATGCCGGCAAGCGCATGGCGCGCCGCGATGACAACGCCAATCGCGAAGCCGGCGGAGACAGCAAAGCCGAACGCAAGCGCGCGGCCGAGCGCCGCCAAGCCTTAGGACCGCTGAAGAAGCGTCTCACCCAGGCCGAAAAGCAGGTCGCCACCCTGGAGGCCGAGCGCGCCAAATTGCGCCAGGCCATGGCCGACCCCAAGACCTATGGCAAAGACGTGCACCGTCTGCTCGATATGCAAAAGCAGTTCGGCCAGATTGAGAAAAGCCTCACGGCGGCCGAGAATGAGTGGCTGAAGTTGCAGGAAGAGTGGGAAACCGAAAACCGCGCCGCTAGCTAGCTTCGGCTGGCGTCCACGCCTGGCCACGGGCGGCGGCGACGATTTCCGCGAGACCCTGGCGCATATCGGTCATGATGAACTCGCCCTTGGCGCCGGGCCCGCCTGACTTCGGGTTGGGGAAGCGGATCACCCAGGCATTCATTTTCACCGTCAGTCCGCACAGCACGCTACCGACCTTGACCTGGGTGTCTTCGTTGTAGGCTTTGACCTGCTCGAACTTGGCGGCGGTCAGATTGTTCCACATATCTTGAGACATCGTGCCGAAGTCCTGGAAGGTGCGCTTGAGAAAGTTGATCAGCCCGGTGATCAGCTTTTTCACCTTGTCCATTTCGGCCATCAGGTTGCGGTCGTTGCGCACCTGCATGCTCTTGCGCATATCCTGCATCGCGTAGATGAACGCCTCAAGTAGCGGCGTCAAACGGTCGAGGCATTGGTTGTAGTAGGACAGCGACATGAAGATGTCGCCGTAGTTCTCGAGGAACAGCGGAATCTGGTCAATCCCGATCTGCAGCTTTTCAGCCATCTGCTTCAGGCGGGCAAGTGCCTTCTTGATATCGGGGTCT
>CANJPG010000102.1 GCA_947476065.1 Fidelibacterota bacterium | reverse complement strand
CAAACTCCAGGCAAACGCTACGCTGTTCGACCAGTTGGGCTGCACCTATATCGGCCCCATCGACGGCCACAACGTCGAGCACCTGGTGCAGGTGCTCTCGAGCGTGCGCACTAACCAGACCGGCCCCGTGGTGCTGCATGTCGTCACCGAGAAGGGCAAAGGCCATCCCTTCACCGCGCCCAATGCCGAGAACTACCACGCCCTCGACCGCTTCGATCTGGTGACCAAGGAAATCCAAAAGGCGAAATCGGGTGCGCCGACCTACACCAAGGTCTTCGCCCAGGCCTTGATCGAAGAGGCTGAGCGCGACAACGACATCATCGCCATCACTGCGGCCATGCCCAGCGGAACAGGCCTGGATGCGTTTCAGAAACGTTTCCCGAAACGGTTTCACGACGTCGGCATCGCCGAGCAGCACGCCGTCACCTTCGCCGCCGGCCTCGCCACCGAAGGCTTGAAGCCGGTCTGCGCGATTTACTCCTGCTTCCTGCAGCGCGCCTATGACCAGGTTGTGCACGACGTGGCGCTGCAGCGTCTTCCCGTGCGCTTTGCCATCGACCGCGCCGGCCTGGTGGGCAACGACGGCCCAACACACGCTGGCAGCTTCGACATCGCCTATCTCAGTTGCCTGCCGGACATGGTGGTCATGGCGGCCGCCGACGAAGCCGAACTCAAGCATATGGTGGCGACGTCACTGGCGATCGATGATCGTCCCTCGGCCTTCAGATTCCCGCGCGGCGAAGGCGTCGGCGTGGCTTTGCCCGAACGCGGCCAGGTCTTGCCCATCGGAAAGGGCCGCATCCTGCGCGAAGGCGGCACCGTCGCCCTGTTGTCGCTGGGCGGACGCCTGATCGAATGCCTGCAAGCCGCGGACGAACTGACCGCGCGCGGCCTACCCACGACCGTCGCCGACGCCCGTTTCGCCAAGCCGCTCGACGAAGAGATGATCCTGCGCCTGGCCCGCGAGCACGATGCACTGATCACCATCGAAGAAGGCAGCATCGGCGGCTTCGGCTCACATGTGCTGAGCCTCCTGGCGGCGAAAGGCGCACTCGACAGCGGCCTTAAGATCCGCACCATGACCCTGCCCGACCGCTTCGTCGATCACGCAACTCCGGCCGAGCAATATGACGACGCCGGCCTGCAGGCGCGTCACATCGTCGAGACCGCCGTGGCGGCCCTCGGCATTACCAAACATATTCGCGAAGTAGCCGCGCGGCGCTGAGCCGGCACGCTCGGGAATAAGCGTTGGAAATAGGCGGCCATGGGTCTCGCGCAATTCAAACCTGAACTGGATGCGGCCCCGGCCGACCTTGATTTCATCCGCGCCAAGGTGCAGTCCGCCGGCACGTCGTTCTATTGGGCGATGCGCTTCCTGCCGCACAAGAAGCGCGCCGCGCTTTTCGGCATCTACGCCTTTTGCCGCGAAGTCGACGACATCGCCGACGGCGCCGACTCGCGCGAAGACAAGATCGTCGCCCTGGACCGCTGGCGCCGCAAGATTGAAGACCTGTACGCCGGCAAGCCCAGCGACGAGATCACCCGCGCGCTGGTTCCAGCGGTGGCCGCCTTTATGCTGCGCAAGAAGGATTTCATCGCCGTCATCGAAGGCATGGAGATGGACGCGCGCGGGCCCATCGTGGCGCCGTCCTTGGAAGAGCTCGACATTTACTGCGACCGCGTTGCCTCGGCCGTGGGCCGGCTTTGCATCCACGCTTTCGGCGAGCCCACGCCGGCGGGCGAAATAGTTGCCGACCGCCTGGGGCGTGCGCTGCAGTTGACCAACATCATGCGCGACGTCGATGAAGATGCGGGCATCGGCAGGCTCTACCTGCCGGCTGAATACCTGGCGGCCGCGGGCATTCCCGTGACCACGCCTCTGGAGGTCGCTGGCGATGCGCGCCTGCCCGCGGTGGTCGCCGCCGTCGGCGCCGTCGCCGAGACCGCCTTCGCCGACGCTGAAGCCGCCCTTGCGCTGTGCGACAAGGACGCCGTGCGCCCCGCGGTGATCATGATGCGCGTCTACCGCCAGCACTTCGACCGCCTGAAGGCCAATGCCTGGAAGCCGGTGCCGCCGCTGACTGGCTTTGCGCGGCTGCGCGCCAAGGCCGCCAAGCTGTGGACCGCCATCCACATCGGATTTTTCTGATGGCTCCCCGCGTTCATATAATCGGCGCGGGCGTGGCTGGGCTCGCCGCCGCGATTCGCCTGCGCCACCTCGGCAGCGCCGCGACCGTTTACGAAGCCGCGCGCCGCGCCGGCGGACGCTGCCGGTCCTATCACGATCCGCAGCTGGATTGCGTCATCGACAACGGCAATCACCTGCTGATGAGCGGCAACACCGCCGCCATGGCCTACCTGGATGAAATCGGCGCGCGCGACCGCGTGGCCGGACCTGCCGATGCCGCATTTCCCTTCGTCGATGCGGAGTCAAAAGAACGCTGGCGCGTACAGCCCGGCGCCGGTGTCATTCCCTGGTGGATTCTCGACGCCAAGCGCCGCGTGCCCCATACCAGCCCGGTCGATTATCTCTCCGCCCTGCGCCTGCTGAGCGCCGACGACACGCGCACCGTCGCGGATTGTGTTGGCACCGACGGTCCTCTTTACCGCAACTTCTGGGAGCCGCTGACCGTCGGCGCCCTCAACACCCCGCCCACCGAAGCCGCCGCGGTGCTGATGCGCCCGGTGCTGATGGAGACGTTCCTCAAGGGGGCTGCCGCCTGCCGGCCCTTGGTCGCACGGGCGAACCTCGCTGATGCGCTGATCGACCCGGCGCTGGCGAAACTCAAGGCCGCCGGCGTTGATGTGCGCTTTGGCGCACGCCTGCGCGCCCTCACGCTGGGCCGCGGCGTCACCGCTTTGGATATCGATGGCACGACCATCGAGATCACCGGCGAAGATCTGGTGATCCTCGCCGTACCGCCCTGGATCGCCGAGACGCTGTTGCCCGGCTTGCCCGTACCGCCGGCCGGCGAGCCCATCGTCAATGTGCACTTCCGCCTGGCGCGGCCCGTGACGGATGAAGGTGATGTCAAGATTGTCGGTGTCATCGGCGGCCTCGCGCAGTGGGTCTTCGCGCGCAAGCATCAGGGCGTCGATATCGCCTCGGTGACCATCAGCGCCGCCGCCGCTGTTGTGGAGCTGCCGGGCGAAGAGATCTCGCGCCTGTGCTGGCGCGATGTCGCCCTGGCCCTGGAGTTGGGCGAGACAGCCGAACCGCCGTCACGGGTCGTCAAGGAACACCGCGCGACCTTCGCCCAGACCCCGCAAACGCTGGGATTACGGCCACCCACCGTTACATCCTGGCCCAACCTCTTGCTTGCCGGCGATTGGACGGCTACAGGTTTGCCGGCCACTATAGAAGGCGCCCTGCGCTCGGGCTTCAAGGCCGCGGCCTGCGCCCAACAGATGCTGCCGACACGTAAAGCCGCCTAGATGAATATCGACGTCGCCCTGAACGATCCCGGCCACCTCGACCGCGTCATCGCGGAAGCAACGGCTGCGCTGAAAAAGCGCAAGCGCGCCGACGGCCATTGGGTCTTCGACCTCGAGGCTGACGCCACCATCCCGGCTGAATACATCATGCTCAACCACTACCTGGATGAGCTGGAACCCGCCGTCGAGGCCGAGCTCGCCGACTACATTCGCAGCATCCAGGAAGAGCATGGCGGCTGGCCCTTGTTCCACCGTGGCGACTTCGACATGAGCGCGACGGTGAAGGCCTATTACGCGCTGAAGCTGGTTGGCGACGACATCGACGCGCCGCACATGCAGCGCGCCCGCGAAGCCGTGCTCGCCCGCGGCGGCCCCGAGAAGGCCAACGTCTTTACGCGTTATGCCCTCGCCCTGTTCGGTGAAGTGCCGTGGCGCGCGGTGCCGGTGATGCCCGTCGAGCTGATGCTGGCGCCCGAATGGTTTCCGATCACCATTTTCCGCATCTCCTATTGGTCGCGCACGGTCGTCGCACCCTTATTGATCCTCGCCGCCTTGAAGCCGCTGGCTAAGAACCCGCGCCGCGTGCGGATTCAAGAGCTGTTCGTCACGCCGCCGCTCAAGGTCAAACGGTGGCTGCATAATCCCACCGGTCATTGGGGCGGCACGTTCTTCCTAACCCTCGATAAGGTGCTGCGGTGGATCGAACCGCACGTGCCCACAGCCATGCGCAAGCGCGCCATCGACAAGGCGCTGGCGTTTTTCACCGAAAGGCTCAACGGCGAGGACGGTCTCGGCGCCATTTTCCCGGCCATGGCCAATTCTGTGATGGCGATGGAAGCCCTGGGCTTTGCGAAGGATGATCCGGCTCTGGTCACAGCCAAGAAATCGATCAAGCTTCTCCTCACGCCCGGCGAAGGCAAAAAGTTCTGCCAGCCCTGCGTCTCGCCGATCTGGGATACGGGGCTTGCGGCGCTGGCAATGATGGACGCCGGTGAATCGGTAGAGGACAGCTGCGCCTGGCTTAAGGACAAGCAGATCCTCGATCTCGAGGGCGACTGGGCCGAAAAGCGCCCCCATGTGCGCCCCGGCGGCTGGGCCTTCCAGTACAACAACGCCTATTACCCTGACGTCGATGACACCGCCGTCGTCGGTATGGCGCTGCACCGCGCCGACCCCGGAAAGTACGCCGAGCCCATCGCCCGCGCGGCGGAATGGGTCGAGGGCATGCAAAGCACCAATGGCGGCTGGGGCGCCTTCGACGTCGACAATGCCGATGCCTACCTCAATCACATTCCTTTCGCCGACCACGGCGCGCTCTTGGACCCGCCGACCGCCGACGTCTCGGCACGCTGCATCAGCTTCCTCGCGCAGATCGGTTATGAACGCACGCACCCGGCCGTCACGCGCGGCATCGACTACCTCAAGAAAGACCAGGAGGCCGACGGCAGCTGGTTCGGGCGCTGGGGAACGAACTACATTTACGGTACATGGTCGGTGCTGAATGCGCTCAACGCCGCCGGTGAGGATATGAAACAGACCTACATTCGCCGCGCCGTCGAATGGCTGATCGCCCATCAGAACAGCGACGGCGGCTGGGGCGAAGACGGCGCCACCTATTGGAAAGAACGCCGGTACGAGCGCAAGGCCAGCACGCCCTCGCAAACCGCCTGGGCGGTCCTCGGGCTGATGGCCGCCGGGGAGGTCGATCATCCCGCGGTCAAACGCGGCGTTGCCTTCATCACCGCAGCGCCCCGCGACGCCGATGGACGCTGGAGCGAGCCCTGGTTCACCGCGGTCGGCTTCCCGCGGGTCTTTTACCTGCGCTACCACGGCTACGCAGCCATCTTCCCGCTGCAGGCCCTCGCCCGCTATCGCGACTTAAAAGCCAGCAATACCAAGCGGGTGCGCTACGGGATGTAGCGCACCCTTCCGGTAGTCGCTGATCCCGGCCTTATTTCTTTTCCAGCGCCGAAACACTCCTCCCGATTTCGCGTTGTAGTCGTAGGCAACATGCCGCGCGGCTTCAGGCTGCGTACCGCCACGCGGAGACACCCGATGAAAACCGTCAAATTTGCCGCCGCGAGCGCCGTGTCGCTGGCCATTCTGGCCGGCAGCGCCGCTCAGGCCGAACAACGCTACGACTATCGCGAAAGCCTGCCGTACCGTCAGAACCTGCAGCAAGAAGTACGCGCGCCGATCTATTACTCGCGCGGCGACCGCCTGGACGATTACTACCGCGACGGTGAGTTCCGCGTGCGCGATTTGCGCGGCAACAACCTGCGCAATCCCCAGCGCGGCGAGTACTGGGTGCGGGTCAACAATCAATTCCTGCTGATCAACGGCCGCAGCGGCGTCATCCGCGACGTCATACGGATCGCTGAGCGCAGCCCGCGCGACTGGGGCAACCCGCCGCCGGACCGCAACTTCCCCGACCGCGGCCCGCCGCCGCGCTTTAACGACCGCAATGACGAGGAAGCCCGCTGGCGCGACCGCTATCACCGCGAATACAACACCGCTAGCGATCCGTTCTACAGCGAGTGCCGCAGCAAGACCGATCCCGCCGGCGTCATCATCGGCGCCGTTCTGGGTGGCATCCTCGGCAACGCCGCCGGGGGCCGCAACAACAGCGGCGCCGGCACCGCGGCCGGTATCTTCGCCGGCGGCGCCATCGGCGCCATGCTGACCACCAAGCTCGATTGTGAAGACCGCGCCTACGCCTATCGCACCTACGCCGACGGTTTCAATTCGGGCCGCACCAATGTGAAGTACGAGTGGAAAAATCCGAAGAACGACCGCCGCGGCGAATTCCAGGTGCGCAACTATTACGACGATCCGGATGGTTTCCGCTGCGCCAACTACAGCCAGACCATCTACATCGGCGGACGCCCCCAGGCAGCCACCGGCCGCGCCTGCCGCCAGCCGGACGGCAGCTGGGCGATGCTTGATTAGCGTCTGACAGACTGAGAACTTGGATCAAGCGCCCTCACCTCGAGGGGTTGTGATCGACCAGCGGGCCAGCCCCTAAACAAGGCTGGCCCGCTTTTATGTGGCGGGTACAATCCCGCCATGAAACTGGGCATCATCACCGGCATGGCCTTCGAGGCGGAAACTCTGCGCACTGCCGCGCGAGCCCTGCCGGAATCCGAACGGCCCATTATTATCTGCCATGGCTTGGGACGCAGCGCCGCCCACGCGAGCGCGCGCGAGGCGGTCGAAAAAGGGGCGGCGGCGTTATTGAGCTTCGGCATCGCCGGCGGCCTGGACGAGGAATTACACGCCGGTTCGATTATCGTGGCCACCGCCGTTCGCGAGCACGCCAATATCATTCCTTGCGACGCCGCGTGGTGCGAGCGCCTCGCCGCGCACATCGCGCACGCGCACAAGGTGCCATTGGCCCACAGCCACGGTGTGGCGGCCTCGCCTAGCGAAAAGCAAAAATTGCGCGCGATGACGGGCGCTGCCGCCGTCGATATGGAAAGCTACGGAATCGCTGAAATCGCCCAAGGGCTGGGGCTGCCCTTCGCGGCCCTGCGCGTCGTGGCCGACACGGCCGAGGACAGCCTACCGGGTGTAGCCATGGCCGCGACGGCGCCCGATGGGCACGTCAAAGTCATGCGCTCCGTCGTCGGTGCGCTGATCCACCCGCAGCAGATCCCAGCCCTCATCAGGCTGGGACGCCGCACAAAAACGGCAAAAGCTATATTGGCTGACTTGGCGCGGCTGGGCTTATCCAACCCGGGCGGTCTGGCGCGGGGGAGCTTCTTCGTGCAGTGAAGCGGTCAGGGTCTTCACCTGCTTTTCGAACACGTATTGCGCCGGGCGCTGTTTATCGAGCGGGATCTCCGGGGCCATGGGGCCTTCGGTATTCACGCCCTTCATCATCACCATGAAGGCCTTCAGCGGATGCTTGGTGGTCTCGATCACCGAGGTCGGCTCGAAGCCCGAGTGCACCATGCAGTTGGCGCATTTTTCATAGTTGCCCACGCCGTAGTCGTCCCAGGCGGTGGTGTCCATCAGCTCCTTGAAGGTCTTTACGTAGCCTTCGCCCACCAGGTAGCACGGGCGCTGCCAGCCGAAGACGTTGCGCGTCGGATTGCCCCAGGGCGTGCAGGCGTAAGTCTGGTTGCCGGCGAGGAAGTCGAGATAAAGGCTCGACTGGTTGAAGACCCACTTCTTCTTGCCGCTCTTTTCGCGGTCCTTGCCCAGGCGGAAGATCGAGCGGAACAATTCCTTGGTCTTGCCGCGCGACAGGAAGTGATCCTGCACGGGGGCGCGCTCATAGGCATAGCCCGGCGCCATAGTCACGCCTTCGACACCCAGCGCCATGGCGAAGTCGATGAACTCGGCGACCTTCTCGGGCACCGCGTTGCCATTGAACAGCGTGCAGTTGATGGTGACGCGGAAGCCGCGCTTGACGGCTTCGGTGATGGCTTCGACGGCGCGGTCGAAGGTGCCCGGTTGCGAGACCGCGTGGTCGTGTTCTTCCTTCAGGCCATCCAGATGCACGGAAAGCGTGAGGTACGGGCTCGGCGTGAATTGATCGAGCTTCTTTTTCAACAACAGCGCGTTGGTGCAGAGGTAGACGAATTTCTTGCGGGCGACGATGCCCTCGACGATCTGCACGATCTCCTTGTGCAACAGCGGCTCACCGCCGGGGATCGAGACCACCGGCGCGCCACACTCGTCCACGGCCTGGAAGCATTCTTCCGGCGACAGGCGTTTGTTAAGGATGCTGTCGGGGTAATCGATCTTGCCGCAGCCGTTACAGGCGAGGTTACAGCGGAACAGGGGCTCCAGCATCAGCACCAGCGGATAGCGTGTGTT
>CANJPG010000101.1 GCA_947476065.1 Fidelibacterota bacterium | reverse complement strand
GAAGTCGATACGGTGGTCGCGGAACTGGCGGCGGTGATCACCACAGCGGCGGCCTAGTGCCCGACTGTTCAAAATGATCGGCCGCGTTCTCATCATTGCAGGCTCCGACTCCGGCGGCGGCGCGGGTATCCAGGCCGACATCAAAACTGTGACCGCCCTTGGCGGCTACGCCATGACCGCGGTCACCGCCGTTACCGTGCAGAACACCGAAGGGGTGCGCGGCTATCACGAAATCCCCACTGATGTTGTCAGCGGCCAGATAACCACTGTGCTTGATGACATCGGCGCCGATGTCGTCAAGACCGGCATGCTTGCATCCGTTGCCATCATCGAAGCCGTCGGCGCGGCGCTGAAGCTCTATAACATCCCACGCGTGGTCGATCCGGTAATGCGCGCCAAGGGCGGTCATGCGCTGTTGGCCGAGGACGCGGCGGCGGCCTTGATCACGCATCTGGTTAGAGGTGCCGCGCTGATCACACCCAACTTGCCCGAGGCCGAAGTCCTGACGGGCCTGTCCATCAAGACTATCGCCGATATGGAGGCCGCTATTCCCGCACTCCGGGCATTGGGCGCCGAGGCCGTGCTGCTGAAAGGCGGTCATCTGGAAGGCGAGCGGTTGATTGACCTGCTGATCACCGCCCACGGCATCACACGTTTTGAAGATCACCGCATTCATACCAGTGCCACCCATGGCACCGGCTGCACTTTGGCCTCGGCGATTGCTGCGGGGCTCGCCGATAAAATGCCGCTCGAGGATGCCGTCGCGCGCGCCCGCGCCTATGTCCGCAAAGCTATCCTTACGGCGCCGGGGCTGGGCAGGGGGCATGGACCCCTAAACCACGGCCATACGGTGGGCGCGTTTACACCGGACAAATGAAGTAAAATCCTTGAAATTCCCTGGGGTTAAACGGGCCAGACGGCGCAATTGACGCCATAGGGTCCGGTTCCTAAACTCCGCCCCCTCGCGGCCGAGTCTCCTTCGAATATTCACCGAATATTTCGCGGATATTTACACCGCACTACCTCGTCGTTTCTACAAAGGACTAGCTCTCCATGACCGCCACAGCGAAGCCGTCGGTTAAGCCGGCGCGCAATCAGTTTTCGTCCGGCCCCTGCGCCAAGCGTCCCGGCTGGACGCTGGACGCGCTCAAGAACGCGCTCGTCGGCCGCTCGCACCGCGCCAAGCTGCCCAAGGCGCGCATCAAGGCGGTTATCGACAAGACCCGCGCCGTGCTCGGCGTACCGGCCGACTACAAGATCGCCATCGTGCCGGCGTCGGACACCGGCGCCGTCGAGATGATGCTGTGGCACACCTTGGGCGGACGCCCGGTAGACATGCTGGCCTGGGAAAGCTTCGGCGAAGGTTGGGTCACCGACGTGGTGAAGCAGTTGAAGCTGAAAGACGCCCGCGTGCTGAAGTCCGCTTACGGCGCGCTGCCGGACCTGAAAGAAGTGAACTTCGATCACGACGTGGTCTTCACCTGGAACGGCACCACCTCGGGCGTGCGTGTGCCCAACGGCGATTGGATTCCCTCCGACCGCAAAGGCCTGACGATTTGCGACGCCACCTCCGCGGTCTTCGCCATGGAGATGCCTTGGGACAAGCTCGATGTCGTCACCTACTCCTGGCAGAAGGTGCTGGGCGGTGAAGCGCAGCACGGGATGCTGATCATCTCCCCGCGCGCTGTTGAGCGCCTAGAAAGCTACACGCCGCCCTGGCCGATGCCCAAGATTTTCCGCCTCACCAAAGGCGGCAAGCTGGAGAACGGCATCTTCGAAGGCGACACCATCAACACCGTCTCGATGCTCTGTGTCGAAGACGCAGTCGATGGCCTGGATTGGGCCGCCAGCGTCGGCGGGCTCAAGGGCCTGATCACACGCTCGGAAGCCAACCTCAAAGTCATTGCCGACTTCGTTGCCAAAAACGACTGGATCGCGTTCCTGGCTGAGAAGCCCGAAACCCGCTCGTGCACCTCCATCTGCCTGACGCTGCCGAAGTTGGCAGCTGAGAAGCAGGCCGACGTTGCCAAGAAGATGGGCAGCCTCTTGGAGGCCGAAGGCGTTGCGCTGGACATCGGCGGCTACCGCGATGCGCCGCCGGGACTGCGCATCTGGGGTGGGGCGACGGTCGATACATCTGATCTTGAGAAACTGATGCCCTGGCTCACGTGGGCCTACGCAGAAGCCCAAAACGCCGCCTAAGCGGTTCAAAGACGCCAGGGAGAGTTAGTGATGGCAAAGCCGAAAGTGTTGATCAGCGACAAGCTGAGCGCCGCCGCCGTGGAGATTTTCAAGAACCGCGGCATCGATGTCGACGTCAAGACAAGCCTCAAGCCCGAGGAACTGCTGGCGATCATCAAGGACTATGATGGTCTGGCCATCCGTTCGAACACCAAGGTCACGGCCGCGGTTCTCGCCGCCGCGCCGAACTTGAAAGTCGTCGGCCGCGCCGGCATCGGCGTCGACAACGTCGATACGGAAGCCGCCACCGCGCAAGGCGTCGTGGTCATGAACACGCCCTTCGGCAACGCCATCACCACCGCCGAACATGCCATCTCGATGATGATGGCGCTGGCCCGCGACATTCCCACCGCCAACGCGTCCACTCACGCCGGCAAGTGGGAGAAGTCGAAGTTCATGGGCGTTGAGCTCTACGGCAAGACTCTTGGCGTCATCGGCTGCGGCAATATCGGCTCCATCGTCGCTGACCGCGCGCTGGGCCTGAAGATGAAGGTGCTGGCTTACGATCCCTACCTCTCCGAGGAACGCGCCCGCGACCTCGGCGTGGAGAAGGCCGACCTCGACGCCATTTTTGCCCGCGCCGATTTCATCACCCTGCACACGCCGCTGACCGACAACACCCGCGGCATCATCAGCGCCAAGTCCTTCGCCAAGATGAAAAAGGGCGTGCGCATCATCAACTGCGCCCGCGGCGGTCTGGTGAACGAAGCTGATCTCAAAGCCGCCATCGAAAGCGGCCAGGTGGCCGGTGCTGCGCTCGATGTGTTCGAGGAAGAACCCGCAAAGACCAATCCGCTGTTCGGCATGGAGAAGGTCGTCTGCACGCCGCATCTGGGTGCGTCCACCAACGAAGCCCAGGAAAACGTCGCGCTGCAGATCGCCGAGCAGATATCCGATTACCTGCTCTCGGGCGCAGTTACCAATGCCCTCAATATGGCTTCGGTTTCGGCCGAAGACGCGCCGAAGCTGCGCCCCTACATGAAGCTCGCCGAAGAACTCGGCAGCTTCGCGGGCCAATTGGTGCAGTCGGGTCTGAAGGCCGTGACAGTGGAATATTCGGGCGCGGTCGCCGCGCTTAACACCCGTCCGCTGACCTCGATCTTGCTCAAAGGCCTGATGAGCCCCTTGATGGAAAGCGTCAACATGGTCAACGCGCCGGCCATCGCCCGTGAGCGCGACATCAAGATCACCGAAGTCAAACAGGACCAGAACGACTTCTATCAAACGCTCATCGGCCTGACGGTCACCACCGACAAAGGCAAAGCGAGTGTGTCCGGCACCCTGTTCGGCGCCAGCCAGCCGCGCCTGGTGGATATCGATTCCATCCATATCGAGGCCGAGATCGGCGCGCATATGCTGTATGTGACCAACACCGATAAGCCGGGTTTCATCGGCGCGCTGGGCACGACGCTGGGGCAGGCGGGTGTCAACATCGCCTCCTTCCACCTGGGCCGGTCCAAAAGCGGCGGCGACGCCATCGCGTTGTTGCAGCTCGACCAGGCCGTCAGCGACGACCTCTTGGCCAAGGTCAAGGCGCTCCCGCATGTGAAGCAGGCCCAGAGCTTGGCGTTCTAGGGCGTCTGGCATTTTAACCGTCACCTCGGTTAATCTGCGGCCATGCTGATCAACCCTCAGCGGGCGCAACAGATCTTCGACGACGAGCTGGCCAAAATCCGCATCAAGACGCGGATGCGGCTGGGCCTCGTCGTCGGTGCCCTCATCGTCGGCTTGTCACAGACAGCCTTTCACAGTGATGCGGCTGCACTGCCCGATATACTGCGGGACTATGTCAGGGCGGCGCTTCCGCTTCTGGCCGTGGCGGTCGGTGGCGTGTTTCTTGTCCTTGGACTTTCACGACTAGACATAAAACGCGCGCGCGACGTCTACGACTCCCAGCGTTTCCGCATTCCAACGCGCAAAACCCCGCGCTGATCCCGCCCTTGTTGCTGGGCGGCGGGGGGCGTATAACCGGCTCCACCATCCACCCATTTCCCGCCTCGGCCATGAGCGACACTGCCTCCAGAACACTGCTGCCCGAAGGTCTGCGCGATGTTTTGCCGCCGGACGCGGGATTCGAGTCAGGCGTCATCGACCGGCTGAAGAAGAGCTTCGCGGCTAACGGGTACACGTTGGTCAAACCGCCGCTGATCGAATTCGAGGAAACGCTGCTGTCGGGCGTGGGCAACTCCATGGCGCCCCGCATCTTCCGCATGCTCGATCCCATGTCGCAGCGAACCCTGGGCGTGCGCGCCGACATCACCACTCAGATCGCCCGCATCGCGGCCACCAGACTGGCGAGCGCGCCGCGCCCCTTGCGCCTGATGTACACCGGCCAGGTCCTGCGCGTGAAAGGCACCCAGCTCGAACCCGAGCGGCAGTTCTCTCAGGCCGGCTTTGAGCTGATTGGCGCCGACACCAATGTCGCCGACGCTGAGGCGATTTTGATGGTCGCTGAAGCCTTGCAGGCCCTCGGCGTCGAAGGCGTCAGCATAGACCTCGGTCTGCAGACGCTGGTGCCGGCCATTCTCAAGGCCCATCCTCCCGCCGATACGGAAGCCTTGCGCACGGCCCTCGATCACAAGGACGTCGCCGAAATCAAAACCGCGGGCGGTGCCGCCAGTGAACTTCTGACGGCGCTGGTGGAGGCCTCGGGCTCCTATAGCGGCGCCAAAGCCAGCGTTGCCAAACTCACTTTGCCGCCGGTCGCCGCAGCGGCCTGGAAAGATTTGATCGAGATCGCCGAAGCGGTGCGGGCGGCAGCGCCCAACCTGAAGATCACCGTCGATCTGGTGGAGAACCGCGGCTTCGAATATCACACCGGCGTGACCTTTTCCGTGTTTGCCCGCGGCGCGCAGCGCGAGCTGGGCCGCGGCGGACGCTACGTGTTGATGTTCGGCGCTGGCGGCGCCGAACAGGCGACGGGGGCAACAATGTTCGTCGATGCGCTGCTGTCGGTGGTGCCGCGCGGCAAGGCTGCCGACAGCCTGTTCGCGCCTTTTGGCACATCGCGTGTGGACATTGTCGCCTGGCAGAACAAGGGCTGGCGCGTAGTTGCCGGGCTGGCCAAAGTAAGCGACGATACAAAGGAAGCAGGGCGGCTCGGCTGCACGCACGTGCTTGCAAATGGCGCAGTCAAAGAGATTTCAGCGGCATAATTCAAGGATACCGAGATGGCCAACGTAGCAGTCGTCGGCTCCCAGTGGGGCGACGAGGGTAAAGGCAAGATCGTGGACTGGCTTTCGGAGCGCGCCGATATGGTGGTGCGCTTCCAGGGCGGTCATAACGCCGGCCATACCCTGGTCATCGACGGCAAGACCTACAAACTCTCGCTGCTGCCTTCGGGCGTCGTCCGCGGCAAGCCCTCGATCATCGGCAACGGCGTCGTGGTCGATCCCTGGGCGCTGCTCGATGAGATCAAACGCGTCGGCGACCTCGGGGTGAAGATCACGCCTGAGATTTTAAAACTCGCTGACAATGCCTCGCTGATCTTGCCCTTGCACCGCCGCCTCGACCAGGCGCGCGAAACCGCAGCCGGCGCGGGCCAGATCGGCACCACCGGACGCGGCATTGGCCCCGCCTACGAGGACAAAGTCGCGCGCCGTGCGCTGCGTGTTTGCGACCTCGCCGACGACGCCACCATTGCCTACAAAGTCGAGCGCATGCTCGTTCATCACAACGCGCTTTACCGCGGCATGGGCCAGCCGGAGATAAGCGGGCCTGAACTCATCGCGCTGATCAAGGAGATCGCGCCCAAGATACTCCCCTACGCCGCGCCGGTGTGGGAGATCATGGCCGATGCGCGCAAAGCACGTCAGCGCATTTTGTTCGAAGGCGCGCAAGGTGCGATGCTCGACGTCGATCACGGCACATATCCCTACGTCACGTCGTCGAACACGGTTTCGGGGCAGGCGGCAGCGGGATCGGGCATTGGTCCCGGCTCGGTGGGCTTTGTCCTCGGCATCACCAAGGCCTACACCACGCGCGTCGGCGCGGGTCCGTTCCCGACCGAGCTGACCGACTCTGTCGGCCAACTGCTGGGCGAACGCGGCCACGAGTTCGGCACCGTCACGGGGCGGAAACGTAGATGCGGCTGGTTTGACACGGTAATGGTGCGCCAGGCCATCAAGGTCGGCGGCATCACCGGCATCGCGCTCACCAAACTCGACGTGCTCGACACGTTGACCGAGCTCAAGGTCTGCGTGGCCTATGATCTCAACGGCACGCGCATCAACCGTTTCCCCTCCGCAATGGCCGAACAGGCGGCGGTGACGCCGATCTATGAAACCATGACCGGCTGGAATTGCTCGACCCGGGGGGCTCGCAGCTGGGCCCAGCTGCCCGCCGAGGCCATCAAGTACATCCGCCGCCTGGAAGAGTTGATCGAGGCTCCGGTCGCGTTGCTGTCGACCAGCCCCGAGCGTGATGACACTATCCTGGTGCGCGATCCCTTCGCCGATTAGAAAAATTACGGCAACGACCGCGCAACGCGGAAGCCGGCGTAGTTGGCGTAATCGAAGTCGCGTCCCTCGATGTCGTTGCCGCTGCGCGCCGCCGAGCGAATAAACACCGGCAGGCTGCTCCAGCTGCCGCCGCGCATCACACGCTTGTCGCAAGCACCGGTAATCCAGGCCCGGCCGTCACTGGGTGCGCCGATATAGCTGTCGTTCCAGCAATCCTCGGTCCACTGCCAGACATTGCCGAGCATGTCGTAAAGTCCGAACGGATTGGGTCCAAAGCTGCCGACGGGCGCTAAGTCCCGGCCGTCCCATGGGCTGCCGCAGCCGTTGCAATTGGCGTTGGCCTCGCCGACGGTAGCACCCCACCACCGCGCCGCCGTCACGCCGCCGCGCGCGGCGTATTCCCACTCGGCCTCGGTCGGCAGGCGATAGGGTCCTTCGATGCTTTTCGACGAGACCTGCCGCGCGGCCTTCGCGACTTTGCTATTGAGTCACGCGACGTAGGCGCGCGCGTCATTCCAATTCAGGCAATAGGCCGGCCACAGCGGCGGCGGCGAAATGCCTGGGGGAAAAGCCAGGCCATGACCACGGGAGTCCCAATACAGGCCGTGATAACGGTCGCAGGGTTCAGGCTGGTAGCCCGTCTGCCTGAGGAAGGTGGCGTATTGTTCGATGGTGACGGTGGTCTTGCCCAGCGCGAAGGCGGCAACCGCAACCTTGTGCTGTGGCCCTTCGTTATCGAAGCGGCCACGCTCGTGCTCGGTGCTGCCCATGATGAAGCTGCCGGCGGGAATGCCGACCATCACCGGGCACTCGGCGCACTCCTGGAACTCTCGGCTGGTGTCCTCGGCGGCGGAGGCTGACGTCATGCCCATGGCTGCCGCCAAGAGAGCAAAACAGATAATAAGAATCAGGCGCTTACAACCTATGTGCATGAATGATGTGCAGAGGTGAGGCTCTGGTGCGATAATATCGAGAATATCCTAGAGCACTTTCAAATGCAGTGGGCCAAATGCAGTGGGCCGCAATTCCCGCAAAAATGGATGAGATGTCACGTGAGATCCCGACGGTGCCGGCGGGTATTGCATGCTCCCTCCTGCTTCATGCCGCGGTCATTGCGCTCCTGATGTGGGCGGTCACGCTCTCGCCGTCTCCGGCGCCGTTGTCGCCGAAGCGCGTTTCCACGTTTCTTGTCGATCTCGTTCAGCTTGGCGAGGAGACGCGTTCGCCCGAGGCGGCCGAGAAAGCCATCCTGCCGCAGCAGCGCGCGAGCGAAACCGCGGCCACCCCCAATGCGCGCGCCATTCCAATTCCGCAAACGCCGCCACCTAACGCACGCCGCTTCAAAGCCGCCGAGGCTGCCCCAAGCGAAGACCACGCGGCCGAGCGCGATGCCGAGGCCGGCAAGCCGGCCGAATCAGCACCGGCCGATGCCCTGGTGCTTCAACTTGAGCGCCTTGCGAAACGTCAGCAACCGCCGTCAAATCAACCGCCTGATCCGCGCACGCAAGAAGGTCCCGGCTATTCCAATGACACCGCCGCCAGCAGCGCCAAGCGCGGCCTGACGGCCAGCTATCAGGCGAAGGACTTCATCCGCCGCCAGGTTGAACGTCATTGGTATTGGGAT
>CANJPG010000100.1 GCA_947476065.1 Fidelibacterota bacterium | reverse complement strand
TCTACTGTGCCCGGCGGCGCTGCCATCACCATGCCGGCGAGACTGGCGGGCGCCAAATCCTCCAGCGCACGCGCGCCGGGGACGTGCGGCGAAAACTGCGCCGCCCCGGTCGGAATCGGTGCCAAGTCGGATAAGAGCGCACCAAATACGCCAAAAAGAGGATCAGACGTCACGGTCCGTGATGCTCCGGGGAGACTTTCTCCCGATGGGGAGGTGCCTGGGGCGGGCATCTTCCTGGCCGCGGCGGGGCGCCGCAACATAAAAAACCCTCTGCCCCCTCAGGGGGCGCTGGGCCAGCCGACTTCAGAAACAAGAGGTGTTAGGGCCGGGCGATATGCCAGTAGACGCCGGCCCGGCCAGATCCCCCCCGCGGGCACCTTGGCGCTGCACGTGAGCCAGCTGCACGCCGCACGATCGGTTGGGAGCTTTCTTGGGCGTCACGAGACGCTGAACGCTATTCCTTTGCCAGAAAGCCCGCAGGCCCGAGAGATGCGGAGGGGCCTGGCAATCTCTGAGAATCGTGTTGGGCCTCGCCGCCTGCCGCCCGCATGGGACAGGTCGCGGCATGTTCTTTGACCGCCTTAAATGGAGCCAGGTGCAGTTTGGTTTGATGATCGGCCGCGCCTGGAACGTCATTGGGGGCAACGCCGCGATAATAGAGCTTTTGCCATTGATCGGTCGGTGCGATGGGCTTTGTCTTACGCACGTGCTCTTGGAATACCTTTCGGGCGTGGCTCCACGCCGTGAAAGTCTTTTCCAGCTCGGGCGCTTGCGATAAAGGCCTGATCTCAGGCTGCGCGGCATCGAGAACGCCGCGCTGCACCGGGAAAAAGAAACAGAACGGCTCATCTTTTTCCCAGCGGACCCAGTGATTGGACCGGGTGAACCGCCAGTTCATTGTGAACGTGTAGGGTGACCAATCGGTCTCGATGACGCCTCCCAACGGGGCGATGCCATCCTTCGCTGCGTTGGGCGCACCACCTACCCAAAGATTCCAGCCGGGCGACGTGCGAAAGACACCATCGACGTGGAACGTGATCGTCCCGTCGCCGAAGAGCGACATGGGCATCAGGTGGGTTGGTGTATCCTTGTCAGCGCGAATTTCGACGGCCTCAACGCCCCGCCCGCCGTGCCAGCGTGCTTCAAAGCCGCAGGGACTTCCGATTTCCCAACCGTGCGTATTCGCAATCGCAAGCGGAAGACACCGATACGCATAGCGCTCGGGTGTTTTTTCCATCCATTCCCGTTTTGAAGAGGCGGGACGAATGCAGGGCGCTCACGCCTCATGGACATAACAGGTCAATTCAACAGGTTTATCTTCATTCACCGCTATGTCTCGGCCAAAGCCACCAGCCCCAGGAGGTTTGCCATATTGCCAGCCCACGGGACCACTCCGTATCTCTACTTAGCCCACAGCCAGCCCGCCGCTCAGGCCCGGGCCCTCCCCACGCACCGACCGCAAGACTCTTTGCTTGCTGGACCCCTCGCCTTCCACCAGACTTTCGCAAAGTGGGAAGGGGTTTAAATGCGCTTTGCAATTCTGGGCTTTGTCGGCTGGGCGTTCGCTGCGGGTCATGCTCATGGGGCGGACTTTTCGGTGCCATGTGCCGCCCTCCCGCAGCATGATTTCTCCCGTGAGGCGGGCGCGAGCGTCGCTATTAAGATCGCCGCGCTCGTCGCTGCGGCGGGCAAACTCCCGGCCTATTGCGAAGTGAGCGCGGTGATTGCACCCGCCGTGCGCCTCGCCATTCGCTTGCCGGCGGCGGGGTGGAAAGATCGGCTGGTGGTGGCAGGCTGCGGCGGCCTCTGCGGCGTTGTCGCCATCGAGCGTTCGGACGATGCGCTCGCACGCGGCTACGTGACCGCCACCACGGATATGGGTCACGATGTCTCCGAAGGCATTGCATGAGAAGATGACAAAGCCAAATCCGAAGACTACGCCCACCGCGCGACGCATCTGACCACCGTGCTTGCCAAAGCCGTGACGGAGGCATTCTATGGGCGCACGCAAGCGCATGCCTATTTCCGCGGCTGTTCTACCGGCGGCCGGCAGGCGTTGATGGAAGCGCTGCGCTATCCGGACGATTTCGACGGGATCATCGCCGGCGCACCGTCGATCAATCCCGCCGTGCCGCTCGATGTGTGGTATCGGCAATCCAATCGGCCGGTTGGCGACAAAGACGTGCTGGACGAAGCCGCCTTCCGAATGCTGCAGAAGGCGTCGATTGCCGCGTGCGATGCCGATGACGGCGTGAAGGACGGAATCATCAGCAACCCTTTTGCGTGCCGTTTTGATCCGGCCAAACTTCTGTGCAGACCGGGCACGAACGAACAATGCCTCACCTCGGAACAAGTTGGGATCGCGCGCAAGTTTTATGCCGGGCCGACGGTGGACGGCGCGCCGCTCGTCTCCGTCGCCATGCCGCCCGGGGCCGAGATCGGCATCGCCGCGAATATGATCGGCATAGACGGCAAGCCAGCCGGCACCGAAGCCACGCTGACCAACTTCGCGTATCTCACGCTCGGCAGGGGAGCCACGTGGCGCGATTATAATTTCGACCGCGACTACAAAACCCAGATTGTCGCCAACGACCTCCCCGACTTCGGCCCTGACGGTAGGCGGCTGGGCGCCTTCACCGCGCGTCACGGAAAGCTTCTGATGTATTCCGGCCGGATTGATCCCTTGGTCTCTCCGTCGGTATCGATCGACTTCACCGCCAAACAGAAGGCGGCTTTCGGATCCACGCTATCGGAGTCGATGCGCCTGTTCATGGTGCCAGGCATGGCGCATTGCGGTGGCGGTGAGGGTGCAGATACCGTGGATTGGCTCACGGCGCTTGAAACCTGGGTCGAGCATGACACGCCGCCGCAGGAGATCACCGCCTACAAACTGATGACGCGAGCTAGCGCGGTCACCACCTTCCCGCTCGATCCAAATGGCATTGCCATGTCGCGGCCGTTGTATCCGTTCCCCACTTACGCGCGGTACCGCGGCAAGGGCGATGTGAATAGCGCATCAAGCTTCATGCCGGTTGAAGGTCCGTTGACGCCGCAAAGATGAGTGACTTGCGGGCCATATTTTACCCTCTAAGCCAATTTACTAGTCGGCTGCCTTCACCCGCGTGATGGCATCGCCGAACAGGGCTTCGTCGCTGGGAAGCTCCTTGTTTTTGTCGAGGGGGAAGGCGACCCAACTTTCGTTGATCAGGTCGCGCCAGGTGATGTTGTTATTGGTGGCGTTGCCGCCCCAGGAGCCGCAGCCCAGCGACAGGGTCTGGCGCATGCCGTTCCACAGGTTGCCGCTGTTGGACAGCCCCTGCGGCTGGTTGACGATCACCCGCGAGGTCTTGGTGGCGTGGGCCAGTTTCAGGATGTGCTCGCGGTTCTTGGAGTAGATGCCGCAGGAATGCCCGCTGCCCTGGTAGGCCTGCACGTTGTTGGTCAGCGCGATGGCCGCATCGATGTCCTTGACCTTGTAGACCGTCAGCACCACCGACAGCTTCTCGCCCGAGAACGGGTGCTGGGGGCCGTAGCCGGTCTCGGGTACCAGGAAGAAGGTCTTGCCCGCGGGCCAGGTGATCCCGGCCATGGCGGCGATCTTCTCCGCCGGCTGGGCGACGATGCCCACGTTGAGGTGCCCATCCACCCACATGGTGGCCTCGAGCTTCTTCTTCTCCTCCGGCGACACTAGGTAGCCGCCCTCGGCCTGCAGGTTCGCCAGCATCTGGTCATAGACCGCCTCGAACAGCACCACGGCGTTGTCGGCCGAGCACGACGCCGCCAGGTCCACGGTCTTGGACATGCGGATCTTGGTGGCCGCGTCCTTGAGGTCGGCGGTGTCGTCGACCGTGATCACCGCGTTGCCCACGCCCACGCCCAGGGCCGGCGTGCCGCTGGAATAGGCCGCCTTGACCATGGCGCTGCCGCCCGTGGCCAGCACCCGGTCGCATTGGCGCATCAGCTCGTCGGTCTTCTCGATGGAGGGGGTTTCGATACCGATGATCAGGTCGGCCGGGGCGCCGTAGTCCACCAGGGCCGCGCGCATGTTGTCCACGATCATCTTGTTGGTCAGCTTGGCCCGCGGATGGGGGGCCACGATGATGGAGTTGCGGCCCTTGATGGCCGAGATCGCTTTGATCACCGGCGTGCCCTCGGGATTGGTCGACGGCGACAAGGCGCCGATGACGCCAACGGGCTTGGCGATCTTGATAATATTGCGGGCCTTGTCTTCTTCGATCACGCCTACGGATTTGTCATTGATGATGTCGAACAGGGCGGCGCGGGTCTTGCGGAAGATCTTCATGTACTTGCCGTCGTAGTTGCCCAGCTGAGTCTCCTCGACGGCGAACTTGGCGATCTTCTCGGCCATGCCGGGGCGCGCACAGGACCACACGATCGCGCGGATCAGCGCGTCCACCTGTTCCTGGCTGTAGTTCTCGATCTGCGCCTGAGCCGCCCGCGAACGCGCGACCAAACCTTGGATCTCAAGCGCGGCCGGGCTCGGCGCAAGACCAGCGTTGTGGGTATCAGGCATCGGGAGCACTCCTCAATTTATTTGTAGTTTTACAGACATAGCGGTTGAGGACACATCGCCGGGCTGGTTTGCTGCCTCATTGAACACCAAGCATCGATCGGTTCATCACCCACTCAACGGCCTATCCGGACGATATAAACCCGCCGCACCTTGCGTGCGGCGGGTTTGTTACGACGTTATTTCTTCAACTCAACGTAGAGCGCGCGGTAGGTACTATTGACCTGCAGCGTGGGCGTAAGCGAGCCTTCCGGATGCCAGGCGATGGTTCCCAAGGCATGCGGATTCGCGCTGGGCATGCCGTCGAGGCGAATAGGGCCACAGTCTTTGATCGGATCGCAGGTCACAGGACCCGTCGGACGCGGACCACGATTCGGGTTCGGCGCTGCGCCGGGACGCGGGACGGTTTTAAAGTCGCCGTCATCGAGATACACAATCAGCTGATCTGCACGGCGCTGCATATCTCCTTGGCGAACAGTGCCTTTCTGAAAGGTGATCAGCGTCACACGCATCTTGCTATTGTCGAGCAGCACCTTCGTCGGCGCACCGCCGCCCAAGTCCTTTTCAACGGCGGCTTCGGCCGCGGCAGCCATGACCTTCTGGTTGAGAACGACGCCCGAACCCAATCCGCCTGCAAAGCCCGCAACGATCAGACCTGCCACCAATATCGTTTTCTTTGACATAAATTTGACTTCCTTCCTTGACATAAACCTGACACCTAAAAATTCAGATATGTCAGCCAAAAGAACGTAATGCGGCTCCTACGTTAAGTAGGAGCCGCAGTGCTTACATTTTGAAGCGAACGCCCGCACGGAACCGGCGGCCGAGCGTGTCATACAGCGCGGCATTGGTCGCCAGTCCATATGTTGCACCGGCAACCTGGTTTGGCGCGACCGGGGGTTCCTTATCGAACAGGTTGTCGACGTTGAAGAAGACCTCCGCATTGTCGGTGCCGTCCTGATAGACGCGATACGTGAGACTTAGATTCTGCAGGAAATAGGACGGTATTTCGTTGTTATCAACGGTCTGAAAGCCGCTGATCGTGGGACAATTGCTTGCGCACTGATAGAGCGTGCTCTGCGCCCGGCCTCTGCTCGTGAAGCGGCCATTCCAGACGAGGCGGAACGCATCAAGCGAATATGACACAGATGTATTCACGCCCCAGCGCGGCGAGCTCCCGACGCCGGCTGCGTCCAGGATTTGTGTCGGTCCAGCGATGCCGCTGTCGGTGATGCGATTAAGCACGTTGGTTGCAACCATGCGCAGGGCGAGATTGCCATTCCACGACGAGACGATATCCGACAACGCGGTCCGATAGCTGATCTCGTAGTCAACGCCCTGTGCGGTGGTCGATGCCTGGTTCTGAGCGCCGGTGGTGATGCTATCCAGATTGCCGTTGGGCAAGCGGCCCACTTGCGCGCAATAGGCTTGAACGCCGGCGAAGCACTGGGCGAGCACGTACGCAAAGGAAGGCGACGCAACCGCACCGTTGTTCTTGATGCGATAGAAGTCGACCGACATGCTGAAGCCCGGAATCACGGCCGGCTGATACACGATGCCGATACCGGTGGTATCAGCCCTCTCGGGCTTCAGATTCACGTTGCCTTGGGTGATCTGGGTGTATCCAAAGCTCTGATTGCCCTTGAATGGATCTGGAATCGTGTTGTGATTGACGACCGGCGGGGAGAACAAGTCCTGCAGGTTGGGTGCGCGAATGTCGCGTGACTGCGTGAAGCGCAGACGGACATCATCGATGGGCGTATAGCTCAGACCGACTTTCCAGGTCGAGACGAAGCCGGCAACGCTATAGTCTGTCGCACGCACGGCGGCGCTCAAATCCAAGGACCGGGCCCACGCCAGATCCTTCGCCAACGGAATCAACGTTTCGACGGCGCCTTCGGCGACGGTTTGAGAAGCGTTGAATCCCGTCAACTGGGTGGAGAACCATCCCAGCAAGCTCGAGACGGGGTCATTGAAGCCGCGAACCGTATCCTTGCGGAATTCGCCGCTGAGCGCGACCGAGATCGGACCGGCCCAGCTCGAGAACGGCTCACCTGTAACGCTGCCGCCGTACGTATTCTGGCCAATGGTCTGGCTTAGACGCGGACCGTCCATGGTGTAATTGAATGCGCCTTGACTCACGACGCCGATACCAAAGACGTTATACGGCACGCAGCCGTCATTCGGATTAGTAAGCGTCGAGCGGCAGACGATCGATCCATTCGGCGCCCTGACAGCGTCCACGGCGGCGGTGAATTTATCTTTGTCGGCTTGGTAAGGCACCCAGAACGACTGCTTGGTAATGCCTCGTTGGGCATACACTTCCCATGTCCAACCCGTTTCAAGGGCATCGAATTTACCTTTGGCACCGCCGGTGTAAACAAACGCCATGCGGTCATTGATCATGCCGAAGCCGTGCGGGTTGTCACGAATTGTCATGCCAAACGGGATTGACGCCAGACCTCGTGCAGTCATCTGAGCCTGGATCGCGGCGGGGATGAAAGGGTTTCCTGACGCGATGGTCATGTCGCCGAGACGATAGACGTAACAGCATCGAGCATTGGTGTAGACGTTGGCAGTATTGAACTGCGCGTAAACCTCTATGTCGTCCGTGACGTCGTAGCTGAGCCTGCTGAACAGGTGGGTTCCGTGGCTGCCAATCATGATGCTCTGAGCACCCTGCTGAGAGGACTGCGCCCAGTCACCGCCCTTATTGTAGTTTCCGGTGGTGTATTCGCCGTAGTTATAGTTGAACGGAACGCCGCCGGGGCCGAAGGCAATGCCCTTCAACGGACCGCCGGAGATGATGCCGCCCGGGTAGCCCGCTGCCAAGCCGACTTTGTCGGTTAGGATCAGCTGCGGCAGGCCGTTGGTCGCGGTCCGCAATGGGTTCTGAATGTAATACCAGCCCCGCATGTTCCAATCGCGCTGGGTTCCATCGACGGCTGCCTGGTAGTCGTGGCTGGCGTCGATCAAAAAGTGCCCGCGCTCGTTGGCAAAGCTCGTGCCAGCACTTAGGCTGACTTTGTACTGCCGACCATCACCGCGCTGCGTCACGCCGCCTTGAATGGAGCCTTTAACGCCGGTGAATTTTGTATCTAGGACGAAGTTCACCACACCCGCCAAGGCATCGGAGCCGTAAACGGCCGAGGCACCGCCGGTTACAACGTCGACGCGCTGGACAAGCGAATCCGGGAGCAAGTTGGTGTCCACCGAGCTATCTGCCGATGACGGCGTGACGCGGTGTCCGTCGAACAGCACCAGCGTCCGGTTGGAGCCCAAAGCGCGCAGGTTGAGGTTGTTGCCGCCCGATGTGCCGCCGTTGCCGATGCCCGTGGTGGCCGGTGTGTTGCTGCCCTGAAACACGGGCATAAGATTGAGTGTATCGGCGATATTCTGCTTGCCCGAATCCTGCAGCTGCTCAACACCAACGACCGTCAACGGTGTCGGCGCTTCGTATCCGTCGCGTATGATGCGCGATCCCGTCACGACCACTTCGTCCAGCGAAGCGTCGGCCGCGGATTGCGCTTCTGCGGCGCGCGCAACGCCAGCGCTGATTGATCTGCCCCCTTTGAAGTGGTCCTCCCTTAGGTATGATTTTGCCATGAAGGAGGACAACGATGGCAAGGAAGAGGCACACAGCCGAAGAGATCGTCGCGTGTACGCCGTCAGCGCCTATGAGACAGAATTGGGGTGGTGAGTAAGGGAGGGTTTTGGTCTCATCGTAGTGACGGAGGAACGAAGATGAGATCAAAACCCATGACCACGAAGGCGCCTGCTGAGCGGGTACTCAAGGACATACGCCGG
>CANJPG010000099.1 GCA_947476065.1 Fidelibacterota bacterium | reverse complement strand
GGCCCGCGCTTCGGCCACCTGATAGGGCTCGAGCATGAAGTCCTTGCGCAGGACCGGCAGCTGGGTCGCTGCCCGCGCCGCCTGCAGATAGGCGTCCGAGCCTTGGAAGTGATCTTCCTCGGTCAGTACGCTGAGGCAGGCCGCGCCGCCATTTTCATAAGCGCGCGCCAGCGCCGCCGGATCGAAGTCGGGGCGGATTAATCCCGCCGAGGGCGAGGCCTTCTTGATTTCGGCGATGAGCGCGTAGTCGCCCTTGGCCGCCTTGGACGTCAGGCCCGCGGCAAATCCGCGCACGGGACCCGCAGCTTTGGCCGACTGTTCGACGGCGGACAGCGGCGTCTGCAATTTGCGTTTGGCCACCGCCGCCCGCTTCACCGCGTTGATTTTTTCGAGCACGTCGCTCATGCGGACACGGGGCTCTGCGAGATCGCGACCAGGGCTTCCAACGTCTTCTTTGCCTTGCCGCTCATGATGGCATCGAGGGCCATGGCGGCGCCGTCTTTCAGGTTGTCCACTTTGCCGGCGATCATCAGCGCGGCGGCGGCATTGAGTACGACGATGTCGCGGTAGGCGCCGCCACGGCCATGCAGCAACGTACGCAGGGCGGCGGCATTGGTGGCGACATCGCCGCCGATGAGTTCTTCGGGCTTGGCGCGCTTCAGGCCGGCGTCTTCGGGCGTGACTTCAAACGTTGTCACTTTGCCGTCCTTGAGTTCGGCGACATATGTGATTCCCGTCGTGGTGATCTCGTCGAGGCCATCGCTGCCGTGCACGACCCAGGCCCGCTCGGAGCTCAGGCGGCCGAGCGTCTCGGCTACAGGCACGATCCAGCGGTGGGCAAACACGCCGATCAGCTGGCGCGTGGCGCCGGCCGGATTCGACAAAGGCCCCAGCAGATTGAAGATCGTGCGCGTGCCCAACTCCTGGCGCATGGGTCCCACGTGGCGCGTCGCGCTGTGGTGGCGTTGGGCGAACAGAAAACCGATGCCGGCTTCGCGCAAGGCGCGGGCAATTACCTCGGGCGTGGCGTCGAGGTTGAGGCCCAGTTCCGCCAGCACATCGGCGGTGCCCGACTTCGACGACATGGCGCGATTGCCGTGTTTGGCGACGACGACGCCGCAGGCCGCAGCCACCAAAGCGGCGGCGGTGGAAATGTTGAACGTGCCGGCGCCGTCGCCGCCGGTGCCGCAGGTATCAATGGCGCCCACCGGCGCTTCGACCTTCAAGGCCTTGGCGCGCATGACCTTGGCCGCGCCCGTGATCTCGCTGACGGTTTCGCCGCGCACGCGCAATGCCATCAGGAAAGCGCCGATTTGTGCGGGCGTCGCCGCGCCGCTCATTAGAACGTTAAAGGCGGCCTCGGCGTCGGCCTCCGACAGGCTGGCGCCGCCGGCGATCTTGGCAAGGTATGGCTTCAGGTCGTTCATACGGCCTTGGCGAGGTGCTGTCTGGCGGTGGTGAACTCAGGCTCGGGCAGGGCCGTAAGCCCCGTCGAGACCAGAAAATTGCGCAAGATGCGATGCCCATATTCCGAGGCAATGCTTTCGGGATGGAACTGCACCGACGTAATGGCATGCGTGCGGTGGGCGAGGCCCATGATCAGGCCGTCACTGCTTTCGGCGGTGACTTCCAGCTCGGCCGGCAGGCTCGCCCGGTCCACCACCAGCGAGTGATAGCGCGTCGCGGCGAAGGGGCTTGGGATATCGGCGAACATCGCATGCTTGCCGTGGCTGATGCTGCTGACCTTGCCGTGCATGGGTTGGGGCGCGCGCACCACCTTGCCTCCGAAGGCCTGGCCAATGGATTGCAGACCCAAACAGACGCCAAACATCGGCACCTTGCCCGCGGCCGCCTTTATCAGCGGCAGGCAGATGCCGGCGCGGTCGGGGTCGCAAGGGCCTGGCGACAGGATGATGCCCGCCGGCTTCAGGCTCAGGGCCTCGTCCACAGTGACCTTGTCGTTGCGATGCACGACGACATCCGCTCCCAGCTGGCTGAGAAAATGCCAGAGGTTGTAGGTAAAACTGTCGTAGTTATCGATCAGCAGGTACTGCGGCTGCGGCATGGAAAATGACCTATAAAACGCGGGCCAACATGCCTTTCGGGGCTGTCAGCGTCAAGGCGAGGCGGCCCTTATATGGTGCCGGATTTCGGGGGTCACACCCCCTAGGATACAACCGAGGCTTCATTTACGTTTAACGGCCTGTGGTTTAGACAACAGCCCATGTCTGACAAGCAAAAGAAAGCCGCGCGGGCCTGGTACGGCGCAAGACCGGTATTCCTGATCGCCGGCGCCGTGGCGTTACTCGGCTTCGGGGTGGTCTTTGGCGTGACCCTCGACCTCGCCACCCGGCCGGCCAAGCATGCGGCCGCCGCACCCCAGGCCGCGCCGAAGCCCTCGCGCCAATATGTGGCGCCCAAGTTGGAGATCGCGCCCGAGGCGGAGCCGCAGCAGGCCAGTATCTTCTCGACCGCCCCGCCGCTCGATAAAAAACCCTTGGCTAAGCAGGCCCTGACGTTGAACGCGGTGCCGTCACCGCCGGCCGGCGACATCGTGCTTGCCGTGGTCATCGACGACATGTGCCTCGACCGCCCGCGCGCCGTCAAGATGATCAGCCTCGACGGCCCGCTCACCTTGTCACTGATGACCTATGCCGATGGCTTGCCCGGCCTCGTCGCCCAGGCGCGCGAGCGCGGCCACGAAGTCATGGCGCATTTGCCCATGGAGCCAATCGACCCCAAGGAGAACCCGGGGCCCGGCGCGTTACGTGTGAGCATGGACGATGCCACCATCCGCAAGACCATCGCCGGCGATCTGGACAACTGGAGCGGCTACGTCGGCATCAACAACCATATGGGCAGCAAGTTCACCAAGGACCGCGCGCGCATGAATGTGGTGATGGACGAGCTGAAGGCGCGGGGGCTTTTGTGGCTGGACTCCAAAACCATCGGCGACACGGTTGGGCCCTCAGTCGCCAAGGCGGCGGGCGTGCCGTTCGTGGAGCGCGACATATTCCTCGACAACACCGAAACCGTCGAAGCCGTGACCGCGCAACTGGAGGCCCTGGTGACCGCCGCCAAAGCCCACGGCACCGCGATCGGGATTGGCCATCCGCACGATGCCACATTCACCGCGCTGCGGGCGTGGCTGCCGCATCTGGCGGGACGTGGGATTACGCTGGTGCCGGTGACGGAGATTTTGAAACGCCGGACGGCGAAAGCGCCGGCCTGATTTCTTTTCCTCCCCCTGAAAGGGGGACGTCAGGTGGGCGTCGTTTGCAATTGGACGGCGTCTTGCAGAGATAACAAAAACCGACGCCTTCCTAACCCTCCCCTTGCAGGGGAGGGAATCAAGGGTCAGCGATTGCCGCCCGCAAACAACATGACGGCTTCCTCCGCCGCGCGGATCAGCGGGAGTGGCGTTCGTCCGTCGAAGTTCAGTCGGGATTTCCGTCCGGGCTGACAATCGGTCTTCTGAACGTGCTAGAAATCACATACGCCAGAAGCGCAACACTCACGCCAAGGCTGACGAGTTCGTTCGCGTGGGGTAGCGCCAGCCAACCTATGGCTGTGTACAGAACTCTTGCAACGAGCAATCCGATCATCAAAGAGATTGCGACAAGAATTGAGGGCGGTGTGCTCCGAAAGAGCGCTACTAGATGCACGACCAGCACAATGAAGATTGGCGTGAAGCCGTCGTAGGTTTCAAAGTTGGGTCCGTCACCGCTCATCAGCAGCGCGAGGAATCCGACAGAGATCACGCAGAGAACGACAATTGCGGCGGAGTAGATACGGGCGGCACGACCGGGTTTGATCTGGTATCGGCGCCGCAGTCCGTAGGCGATGACCGCAGCAAAGATTACGCCAAGGCCGACGTACATCATGTTGTTGATGACGCCTGTTCGCGAGAACGAGCGCCCCTCGCGAGAGTAGGACACCGGACCTTCGTGATCGGCGATTGCAGCTTTTATGCGGGTAAACTCTTCCGCAAACCGCGCCCACGCCGCGTCGTCGTTCGGTTTGCGCTGATCTTGATGGAAAACAAGCAGTGGCTTGACGCGATAATGTGCATTGCCAAATCACGGTACGGCTTATCGTGATCGATATAATCTAAGGTGTAGATCGCTGAAATTAGCGGCTCCAAATCTGTTTTATAGGTGAACCCGCCACTCGGGAACTTTCGCTTCGCAAGTTCCGCACCTTGCACCAGCGTCCGTTCGGCCTGCATGTCAGTATATTTGGAATAATCTTCGGCCAGCGATGACCAGCCGACGAGCGCCATGTAATGCCGATCAGCATCAAAAAAGCGCTGCACGTTCGGCAGGGCTTTTTGCATCACACTAAGGAGGTCGCTATCCCCTCGCAGTTTGTCTGCTGGCAATTCGGTAAAGACGCTTTTCAGCAAGCCAGTTTCGGCGACGTAGTCGAATGAGCACGTATTCTGCGCCCATGCCGAAGGTGTCAGGAAAAACAGGACTGCAAGTGTCGCTAAAATGGTCCGCTTCATAATGGAGCCCCCGGCTGATGTGGCGCTCACTCTGCACTTGTATTAAAACCAGAATGCAACTCTACGCCACAGTGGGTTTTTAATCGACAGGATTATGTCTTAACGACTTTTGCGGCCTGGCTGCCGGTCGCTTTGCAAGGGGTTGTCTGGTTACTTTTTGAGCGTCATCCGTATGGTCTACGAGTTCACGCTTTCATCGCGTCGGGCACGCCGTAGGGGATTTGAGCTAGCGCGGCAACTGGCTCAACAGGCTTGGCGCTTTCATTGTAGGGCTGCAGTTCGTCTCAGGGCACTACTTTCCCGCCCTAACCGATTGTGCTATTTGAGTTTTACAGTTTGCAGGGGGACGTAAACGTCGGCTGCGGGTGTATACTAAAGCTCTGCAGTGCTACCTATTGCCGCCCGCAAACAACCTGATGGCTTCCTCCGCCGCGCGGATCAGCGCGCGGGCCTTGTTGTTGCTTTCCTGGTACTCGGCTTCCGGATCGCTGTCGGCGACGACGCCGCCGCCGGCTTGGGCGATGACCTGGCCGTCTTTTACCAATGCGGTGCGCAAGGCGATGCAGGTATCCATGTCGCCGTTGGCGGAGAGGTAGCCGATGGCGCCGCCGTAGAAACCGCGGCGTTCGGTTTCCAGTTCGTCGATGATCTCCATGGCCCGGATTTTCGGCGCACCCGAGACGGTGCCGGCGGGAAAGCCTGCCATTAACGCGTCCATGGCGTCGTGCTCGGGGCTGATCATGCCCTCGACGTTGGAAACCAGATGCATGACGTGGGAGTAGTATTCGATCACGTTCTGCTCGGTGACGCGCACGGTGCCAGGCTTGCAGACGCGGCCCACATCGTTGCGGCCGAGGTCCAACAGCATCAGATGTTCGGCGAGTTCCTTGGGATCGGAGGCGAGGTCGGCGGCCAGCGCGGCGTCTTCGGCCTTGGTCTTGCCGCGGGGCCGCGTGCCCGCGATGGGGCGGATGGTGACCTTGCCTTCGCGCAAGCGCACAAGAATCTCCGGGCTCGAGCCGACGATGGCGAATCCCTCAAGATTGAGATGGAACAGGAACGGCGAGGGGTTGAGGCGGCGCAGCGCGCGATAAAGTGCAAAGGGCGACAGCGTGAAGGGCAGCCGCAGACGCTGCGACGGCACCACCTGGAAGATGTCGCCGGCGAGGATGTACTCTTTCGCCTTCTCGACCATCTTGTGATAGCCGTCGCGGCCGATGTTGGAGGTCGGCGCATCGAAGCGCGGCGTGACTGCCATCGTCTCGTGCGGCACGGCTTTGTCCAGGCTGGCGATCAGGGCGAAGATGCGGCTCTGGGTGTCTTCAAACGCCGCGTCGGCGGAGACGCCGGCCTTAGGATAGACCGCGGCGACAATGGTCATGGTGTCTTTGACGCTGTCGAAGATCACGGTGATGGTCGGGCGCATGAACAGACCGTCGGGAATCCCCAGCGTGTCGGGATTCTTGTCGGGAATGTTCTCAGCAAGCCGAATGGTATCGTAGCCCATGTAGCCGATGAGGCCGGCGGACATCGGCGGCAGGTGCGCGGGGATGGTCATGCGCGAGGCGGCCATCAGCGCGCGCAGGGACGTCAGCGTAGGTTTGTCGTCGGGCTCATAGGCCAGGGGTAACGCGCCGACGTTGCGGCAGATCTCGGCGCGCTGGCCCTTGCAGCGCCACACCAGGTCAGGCGCGAAGGCGATGAAAGAATAGCGCTCGCGCACCGCGCCGCCCTGAATGGATTCCAGCAGCGCCGTGAAGGGCCGGTCCTGGCCCAGCCTCAGCATCACTGCGACCGGCGTGTACAGATCGGCGGGCAGTTCGGTCCACACGGCCTGCGCGGTTCCAGCTCCATAGACGGCGGCGAAATCGGCGCGTGCGGGAAAAACGTCCATGGGAGACTCGTAAAGCGTTACGCGCGGCGGCGTGGTGCTGTCAGCGCCCGGTGATCATATTGTCGATGGTCTTCTGATCGACTTCCACCGGGTAGCGCGCGGCGAAGGCTCGCGTCAGCTGTTCTGTGAGGTCGGTGGCGATGTCCTGGCGCAGGGTGTCGGCCAGCTGATCGCGCTGAGCGGCCAGCATGCCGGTGATCTTGGGTGTCTCGACGGCCTGCAGGCGCGCGATCAGCACGCCGGTCGAGACAGGAGCCACGACCACATCGCCAACCTTGGCGTTGAACAACTTGTCGAGCAGCACGGGGCTGACGCGTTTGGCATCGACCAGGTGCTGGATCTCGAGGCCCTGGCCGAAGCGGGTGAGCGGGCCCAGCTGGGCGAAGCTGGCGCTTTTTTCCTTGATGTCAGACATCACGGTCGTGGCGTTGATGTCCTTGGCCAGCTTGTCGGCCAAAGCCTGGGCCTGGTTTTGGCGCTCGGCGGTCTCCCATAAGGCGGCGACTTGCGGGCGGACTTCGAGCAGGGGTTTGGGCGTCGGCGGGGTGACTTCGTCCACATGGACGATGTAATAGCCGTCGCGTGTCGGCAGATCCATCAGGCGGCTGTCGCGGCCGGCCGGCGTCTCAAAAGCCGTCGTGATGAATTCTTTGGGATCGGGCAGGTTGGGCACGGTCAGGCCGGCCTTGTCCTTGCCTTCGTGGTCGATAGACTCAATCGTCACCAGGCGCGCGCCGACGGTCTTGGCGACTTCAGTCGGCGGCGAGCCGCTGGCGAGCGCGTCTTCCATATGGGTCGAGGCGTCATAGACCGCGTCGGCGCCCTTGTCGGCGGCGATGGTCTTGCGAATGTCGTCTTTGACCTGCTCGAAGCTCTTCACGGCTTCGGGCGTGACCGATTTGACTTCGACCAGGTGCCAGCCGAGGGGAGATTCCAGCGCCGGGGTGATTTCGTGTTCGGCGGCGGTGAAGGCGGCGGGCACCAGTTTTCCGAGGGGCGAGGTCGCAGGCAGTTCACCGAGGTCGATGGCGGGACCGACTTTGGCTTTGGCGGCCAGCGTCTCCAGCGTGTCGCCGGGCTGCAACTGGGCGCGGGCGGCTTCGGCCTTTTCCTTGCTCTCGAAAACGATCTGGGCCAAGTGGCGGGTGGCGGGCGCGCGGTAGCGCGCGGAATTCTGGTCGTAGTAGGTCTTCAGCTCGGCCTCGTCGATGCTCTCGGGTTTGACGAGGTCGCTGCCGGCCAGCAGCAGTACCGTCAGCTTGCGCACTTCGGGCGCGGTGAAGGCGCCGATGTTCTTGTCGTAGACGGCTTTCAGCTCGTCGTCGGTCGGCGTCTTTTCCAGCGCCATGGCGGCGGCGGGGATCAGCAGCGTATCGGCGGTGCGGGTTTCGCTCCGGTAGGTGAATAGGTTGCCGACGAGTACCTGCGGGGCGGCGGCGTTCCTGGCCACCGGCACCATCAGCCGGCCGCTGCGCATGTCGGATTCCGTCATCTTCACGAAGGCGGATTCCGTGAGTTGGTTGTCCTGCAGAACTTGCTCGAACTGCATCTGGCTGAATTCGCCGTTCTTCTGGAAGGCCTGCTGTTTCTTGACCTGGTCGCGGATTTCCTCGCGCGAGACCACGAGGCCCAAGTCCATGGCGGCGGCATCGACGACGCTGGCGCGCGACAGGTCCTGGACCATGGTCGACATCACCGAGCGCTTCATCATGTCGTCGGTGAGCACGCGCGCACCCATGGCCTGGCGGAAGCGTTCCAGCTCGTTGTTGAAGCGGCGCTGCAGGAAGTCGATCCTGATCTCCGATTGTCCGGCGCGCATGGCGACGCCGGGCGACAGGCTGCTTGTGCCGATGGAATCGCCCACGCCCCAGATGCCGAAGCTCAAGGCCAGGAGTCCAAGGAAGATCTTGAAGAAGATGCTGTCCTTGACGTGGGATCGGAAGAACTCAAGCATGGCGGGCGCTCTTTATATTTAGTCGGTTTGACGAATTGGGCGGCATAATAGGGGCGGTGTCCGACCCCGGCAAGCGCCCCTTATATAAGGGTATTTTCCGCGTTTTCAGCCCCTTAGGAGCAATTGCGACGGGGCGAAAAGCAGGTTAGCAAGGCGCCGGACGCCAATACCTCGAGGGGAGCGGGATGAAATATCTGATTGCTGGCAACTGGAAGATGAACGGAACGAAAGCCTCGGCCGAGGCTTTGGCCGCCGGTTTGGCGGGCAAGACCGGCATGAGCGCGGCCCACGCCGATGTTGTGCTCTGCCCGCCGGCGCCGTTGTTACCCATCGTCGCCGCCGTCATCGGCACCGGCATGATCGG
>CANJPG010000098.1 GCA_947476065.1 Fidelibacterota bacterium | reverse complement strand
TTGGCCTTGGCGATTTGCGCCGCCACGGCGCCGACAGAGCCGGTGGTGCCGGCCACGGCGACCTTGTCGTGGGGCATGATGGGCCCGCATTCGCGCATGCCGAAATAGGCCGTGGTGCCCGAGGTGCCGAAGCAATCCATCAGCACGTCGGGTGTATGCATCCGGGTCATCACCGGGCGGAAGACGTAATTCCAGTGGGACTTGGTGCCGTTCAGCTCCTTCACCAGCTCGTTGGCCGGGCCGTAACCGATGGACTCATCCTCGCTACTGATGACCTGGTGCGTCTGCCAGCCCGATTGGCAGGCTATGATGTCGCCTTCCTTGAAGGTGCGGTCGCGGCTCTGCAGGACCTCGGCGCAGGCGTAGTTGGTCTTGTCGGTGTCGCCGACCTTGGTCGAGCCCTTGGGGCCCATGCGGTTGCGGGTGCTGGCGTGCACGTTGAGCAGCTTCACCTTGATGAGCGTCTGACCCTGGGCGATCTGCGGCATTGGCGCTTCGACCAGCTTGAAGTGATCGACCGTGACCTTGTTGTCGGTAACAGGTTTGACCAGGACCCATTTCTTGTAAGTCTTGGGCGTCTCTGCAGCCCAAGCGACGCCGCCCAGCCCACGGAACGACGCCGTGAGACCGCCGGCTATGCCGGCCGTGACCGTCGCGCCAAACAGGCCGCGACGAGAGACGCCGTTGGAATTGGTGCGATCAGCAGTCATAAAATCCTCCCCAGGGTGACGGCGTGAAGCTGGCGCGAGGATAGCACTCGGCGACGGTCCAGGCAGCCCAAACGGCGCGGCCATTTGAAAACCGCCTGAGGTACCCATTTAAGATACATAATATACATTATGCGACAATCGCAGTTATGGATTGGCGGAATTCCTGGGGTTTTCGAACCCTCCTCCGACGACAAAGTTGCCCTTGCCATGCTCAGCCAAACCCAAGCGAGTCAACCATGATAGCCCTTCGATCCGACTGCTACGGCCAAGTCACTCGGAAAGTCCCGTCCGGCGTGAAGGCAGTCGAGGACGTGACGGAAGCCATAGACCGGCTCCCAGCCCAGCATCTCCCTCGCCTTGGTATTCACATAGACCCGGTCCAGTTCATCGAAGAGCCGCCAGCCTTTGGCGGCGTATAGCGCCTGGGCGTCCGGATAGACCCGGCGGACCACGGCGGCGGCATCGCGGCGTAGCTCCGCCAGATCGTCCGGCGTGAATGGCGTGGTGGCGGAGATGATCGCCTTGCCGAAGCCAATGGACTTGGCGCGGTCCACGGCCAGCAGATGGGCGCTGACCACGTCGGCGATGTCCACACGCCGATATAGCAGCTCGTTGGCCTGGACGTTGGCGATGTCATAGGCCGTGGCGACGGCGGCGTTGTCGTCGTCCTCGGGGAAAAAACGCGAGGTCCGCAGGATCACCACCGGCAGCCCATCGCGGCGGGCGGTCAATTCGCACAAAGCCTCGGCGGCGAGTTTGGTGACGCCGTAGATGTTCTTGGGCACCGGGAGCACGTCCTCGGTGATCCAGGCGGCGGGCTTGCCGGGCAGCGGCGTCAGCGCTGAGCCGAATGCGCTGGTGGTGCTGGTGAAGACGAAGCTCTGTGCCCTCGCCGCCACCGCTGCTTCGAGCAGCGTCAATGTGCCGGTGACGTTGACGTCCACGAAATCCTGCTGGCTGTGGGTCGCGACGTGGGGCTTGTGCAGGGTCGCGGCGTGGATGACCGCTGTCACGCCGCTCATGCAGCGTGCGATGAAGGCCCGGTCGGTGATAGAGCCGACAACATCTGTGAACGGCGAGGCCTTTATGTCGATGCCCCGCGCGCCTCGTCCGGCGGCGCGCAAGGTGCGCATTAGGGCTTCGCCCAGATGGCCCGCACTTCCCGTAACCAGAATCATTTATGCGTCGTCGTCACGACGCCCAGCTCGTGGCCGTCGGGGTCGCGGAAGTGGAAACGCCGTCCACCGGGAAATGCGAATATGTCAACCGTGATGATACCGCCGGCGGCTTTCACGGTAGCGAGCGCCGCCTCCAGGTCTTCAACTTCGATCACCGGCAAGGCCTGGGCGGTCTTTTGCGCGGGCATGGCCTGGAAGCCGATGTCGGTGTCGCCGCTCGTGGTGGCGGCATAGGTTGGCCCGAAGTCAGCGAAGGTCATTCCAAAGGCCGCGCTGTAGAACGTCTTGGCGCGGCCGGTGTCGGCCACGGGCAGTTCCAGGTAATTCAAGCGCGCCATGGCCGCCTCCCGTTATGTTTAAGCCGGCCAGGTGAAATACGGATTTGGCGGGATGTCTTTGCCGTAGGCACCGGCCATCAGCGCGTTCACCAACTCGTCGAAGGATTTGTGGCCCTCGCTGCGCTCGGCCGTGCGTACTTCGGGTGCGACGTCGGCAAAGATGTTCTCGCCGGCCAGCCAGCGCGCTTCGGCGCCGCGATCGACCGCAACGGTGAGCGCGTGGCCGAGTTCGTAGCCGGTGCTGTCGAGCTTGCAATGTTTCAAGGCCGCCGTGAGTCCGGCGAAGATGATCGAGCGCATCATCTGGCTGGTCTGCGACTGCGGGATGTTATGCGAGACCTGATTGTAGAGTTCGATGCAGGCGACGAGATTTTTCGAGCCATAGGCGCGGCAGGTCAAGGGCCGCGGTTCGTACTGGGAGCATGAGCCGTCGAGCAGGATCGGGCACGCCGTGCGCCCGGCAAAACGTTCGGCGACGCTTAGGCCACGTGTGACGGTCTCCTGGGCCTGGAACCTGCCCTTGAACGGATGCGCCGGGTCTTCCCACTGCGCGCGCACGGCGCGGGCCAGCAGGAAGGCTTCGGGCACGGTGACCGTGACTCGGGTATGGCAACAATAGCCGCAGCCCTTTTTGCAGGCGAGTTCGTTGGGCGTGGAATGTTTGCGCGCGGCGGCGTCGTAGGTTTTCATCACCAGGGCGCCGGCGTCGCTCATGCGTTTGGGATTGCGCGTGTCTTCGAAAATATCGACCAGGTCGCGTACCAGGCCAAAGACGGTGACGAAGCGGTCCGGGTTGAACCCGCCGCGTTGGTAGTCTTTGACGATGTCCTTGAGGATCGCCCGGCGTTGGTCGCGCGACATCAGCGGGCCACCTTCAACGGCAGGGCGTGACGATCATCTGCTCGCGGGCGACGATGGCGCCGGCCCAGACCTTGCGCGAGACGCGCTCTAAGTTGGCCATGAAATCGTCGTTGTGGTCGGGGTCGTGGTGGAAGATCGCCAGCTGGCCGACGTTGGCCATTTTTGCCAAGCGAATCCCCTCTTCCCAGGTCGAATGGCCCCAGCCGATTTTCGCCGGGAACTCGGCGTCGGTATAAGTGCTGTCGTAGATGACGAGGTCGGCGCCGTCGATCAGCTTGAGCACGTTCTGGTCGGGCTTGCCGATGACGTGTTCGGTGTCGGTGACGTAGCAGATCGACTTGCCTTCGTATCCGATGCGATAGCCGGTGGCGCCGTTGGGATGGTTGAGCGGCATGGTGGTGATGGTGACGCCGCCGCCGTGGTCCCAGACTTCGCCGGCCCTGAAGTCGGTGAAGCGCAGCTTGGCCTGGAGCGCTTCGAGCGGCACCGGGAACAAGGGATTGGCCATCTGGCTCGACAGCACGTTCTCGATGCCGCCGGAATTATAGAGGTGGCCGGCGTAGATGCCGAACTCGTAGCTCGACATGAACATCGGCGCGAAAAACGGAAAGCCGTTGATGTGATCCCAGTGGGAGTGCGTCAGCAGCAGCGTGCCGCGCTTCACGCCGTCGCGAATGAACTCCTGGCCCAGGCCGCGAATCCCAGTGCCCGCGTCCAGGATGATGCGCTGGTCGCCGGCGAAGATTTCGAGACAGCTGGTGTTTCCGCCGTAGACCACGTGCTCGGGCGACGGGCACGCAATGCTACCGCGGACTCCCCAGAATTTGACGGCGAGAGTCATCAGGATACGCTTACAGGGTTACCGGCGGCAATCATACAGCCGTTGGGAAGACGCTCCCCACTTCGATCTCGAATTCTTGTAACATCCTTAGATTACACAAGAAAACCCACAATCCGTAACCTTAAATAGTAAAGGGGATATAAATCACCTGCATTTGCAATGCGGGATGTGGCTAAACCTGGACCAACGCGCCCTGCTCCAGTCCCAGGACCTGCTGGACGCTGGCCTGATTGGCGGCGATTTCCACGAGGCCGCTGGAATTGACATACCAGAAAGGTGTGCCGCGCGGCACCGATCCAAATATTTCCGCCGGGGTGATGGTGTGCCCCGCGCATTTCAGCGACGCACCACTTTTGACGGCCGAGGCGCGCAGTCCGGTGACGGCGTTGCCGTAGTGGTCAAAGCTGATGATCGCCGCATGGTCGTCGGGCCAGGCCGGGCGCAGCACGCTGTTGACGTCGGCCGCGGCCAGGCGCTCGGCGGCGGCGGACAGCACGCCGCGTCCCAATTCGGCGGCCACCGGCGCAAACAGATCGCGGCCGTGGAAGCTCGCACTCAGTTGTTGAGGACGCCAGCGGATGCGCCACAGATCGCAGCGCTGGGCGCGCCGGGCGACAATGGCCATCAGGCCGTTCTCGGGTCCCACGAACCAGCGGTCATCGGCGCGCATCACGATAGCTTCGCGGGACGTGCCGACACCCGGGTCGACGATGGACAACACGACATCGCCAGGCACCACATCCGCCGTATAAGCCGCCAGCAGATAGGCGGCCCCCTGCACATCGAAGGCCGGCACATTGGCGAAGAGGTTGATGACCGGCACCTCGGGGGCCGCGCGGCGCAGCACCGCTTCCATCTGGCCGATGTAAGGGCCGGTCGCACCGAAATCCGTGAAGAGAAAGATCATGACTGTTATCCTCTTGCGGCGAGATTAGCACATTTGCCTGGCCGGGAGAGCTGAATGACTCAAAAGCAACGCGTCGCCGTGACACGGCGCCTGCCCCGGATCTGCGAAGAGCGGCTGGCCGCGCGCTACGATGTGCGCCTGGGTGATGACGGCGTGGTCTACACCGCGGAAACCCTGGCGGCCCACGCGGCGGGTGCGGCCGCGCTGCTTGTCACACCGAGCGAAGCCCTGACCGCCGCCGCAATTGCTGCCCTGCCCGCCACGGTGAAAATCATTTCCACGGTCTCGGTGGGTTTTGAGCATGTCGATCTGGCGGCCGCGAAAGCGCGCGGCATACGCGTCGGGAACACGCCCGATGTATTGACCGACGCCACCGCGGACATCGCTCTGCTGCTGATGCTGGCCGCCACGCGCCGGGCTTCGGAAGGCGAGCGCATGGTGCGCTCGGGCGCCTGGACCGGCCTGCGCCCGACCTTTTTCCTGGGCACACAAATCACCGGCAAGCGTCTGGGAATCATCGGCATGGGACGCATTGGTGCCGCGCTTGCCAAACGGGCCCAGGCCTGCGGCATGCGGGTGCTGTATCACAACCGTAAACCGGCGGCCGATGCCGCTGGCGCGACGTTTGTCGCCACGCTGGATGAACTGCTGGCGCACAGCGATGTACTGTCGTTGCATTGCCCGCTGACGCCCGAGACTAAAGGCCTTTTGAATGCCGCGCGCATCGCGCAGCTGCCGCAGGGGGCTGTGGTGATCAACACGGCGCGCGGCGGGTTGATCGAGGACGATGCGCTGATCGTGGCACTACAATCCGGCAAGATTTATGCGGCGGGCCTGGATGTCTATGCCGGCGAGCCGGCGCTGGATGCGCGCTACAAGACCCTGGAGAACGTGTTCCTGCTGCCCCATATCGGCAGCGCGACCATCGAGACGCGCACGGCTATGGGCATGCTGGCCATCGACAACATGGAAGCGGTGCTGAACGGCGTCGCGCCGCCCCACGCCGTGGCGTGAGTTAGGTGGAAGACGCCGGTTCTTCGGTCGTGGGGGTGTTGTTATTGCGCGGCGCCGACTTGCCCGAGCCGACATAGGCGGTCGCGCAATGTTCGCCGCAGTAGGGTTTGCCGGCGATCACGGGTTTGCCGCAAAAGCGGAAATCTTCGTGCTTCGGATCGCCGATGGGCCAGCGGCAGGTCTGGCTAGACAGATCGACCAGCGTGAAGATGCGGGTCTCGGCTTTCTTCGGCGGCGGTGCTTTGACGTCCTGGCGTTTGATCGGCGACGGGCGGCCCTTGAGGCCAAGGCGGTGGGCCTTGCCGACAACCGCGTTTTTCGAGACGCCGAGGCGCTTGCCGATCTCGCCCGTGGTCAAACCTTCGGACCACAGCTTTTTCAGCCGTCCGATCTTCTCGTCGTTCCAACCAATATCGCCGGCCATGTCGTCCTACCTGATTCTCTACCAACCGCCCCCGGATGAAGCCGGTAACATACTCGGGCGCACCCGGCCTGTCCACCTGCCGGCCCCGACACCACAAAAATCAATAAAGTCAGGTGTCTAATATCTTACCATCAAGCTGAAACTGAGACTTCGGATCCTCGATCTCGAGCACCCAAAGGTCCGGGTCGTACTTGGCCTGGCGGGCGAGGTAGAGATCGGCCTCTCTTTCCATGACGGGCGTGGGGCCTGTGGCCCGTAACCAGGCATCGCTGCCGTCGGGCGCAGTGGCGCCCGAAAACACCGTGCAGCCGGCGGCGAAGCGGTTGACCTTTACAAACAGGACGCCGGCATCGGTATCGCCCTTGCGGGCGACCGTGGCCATAAGGCCAGCCCCAGCACAGCGCCGGAGCCAGGCCTGGACGCGCAGTTCGGTCTTCAGGCGTTCCATAGCCAGCGTCCTTTCCGGGGGCCCCGTCGGCGGACCAATTCGGTTAAGCCTTTGATAGGACTTTGTGTTAGTGTAGGTACCTAGGTTCAAGACAGGGGTCCAGGGGGATCGGCGCGGCGAGAGCGCTGTCCGAGGACCGTCAGTCAGGGTATTGGGGCACTTTCAGCCATGATGGGAATTATCGGCCTTGTGGTCGTGTTTGTGATGGTCTTCGGCGGCTACATCCTGGCCGGCGGCGACATCATGGTGGTTCTGGAGGCCCTGCCCCACGAAATGATGACCATCGGCGGCGGTGCGGCCGGCGCCATGATCATCGGCAATACACCGACCACGCTCAAAGCCCTTGGCGGCGCGCTCAAGCAGGTGTTTAGCGGCGGGCATTGGAAAGAACAGGACTTCAAAGACATGCTTTGTCTCCTGTTCACGATCACCAAGATGATCAAATCCAAGGGCATTCTGGTGATCGAAAGCCACATCGAAAAGCCGGAAGAAAGCACAATCTTCCAGAAGTATCCGCGCATCATGCACGATCACTTCGCCATTGCCTTCATCTGCGACACCCTGCGCATGCTGTCGATGAACCTGGACGATCCGCACCAGGTGTTCGACACCATGGAATCGCAGTTAGAGAAGCACCACCACGAGAAAATGCTGCCTCAGCACGTGCTATCCACCATGGCCGATGGTCTGCCGGCCATCGGCATCATCGCCGCCGTGTTGGGCGTCATCAAGACCATGGGATCGGTCACCGAGCCCCCGGAAGTCCTGGGCGGCATGATCGGTTCGGCCCTGGTCGGAACGTTCATGGGCGTGTTCCTGGCCTACCTGATGGTCGGCCCATTCGGCGTGCGCCTGAAACAGATCTATGACGAGGAACACCAGTTCTACCTGATCATCCGCGACGTTCTGGTGGCGCACCTGAACGGCAACGCCCCCCAGGTCTCGGTCGAGATTGGGCGCGGCAACGTGCCGACCAACGTGCAGCCGACCTTCTTCGAGCTCGAAGAAGCCCTTAACGCCGCCACCGAATAGGCGTGCAGGGTGGTATGGCCATGCACGCCATGCCCATTTAGCATTCCCTCGCGCCCCATCTAACCGGCTATTAACTAATTGCTTGCATTGTCGAAGATGCACAATCGTGCGTCTGTGTGCCAGTAAGTTGCGATTCGATACTATAATTGCGACCATCTGTAGAAGACGCGCTGCAACACCTTCCCGCCTTGGTCGTTGTGACCGGGGCGCGTCGCATTGGGCTATCCGAGAATATGGCGTTCAATCCCGGGTCCCACTCTAACCCCATCGTGGACAGCGATATCGATTCGCTGTTCATCCTGCCGTTGCGCATTATTCCCTTCAAGACCGAGGGCCTCGCGCGTTCGCGCCTGGTCAAGAATAGCCACCTCGTCGGCGTTATGGAACTGTTTGCCGAACGCGAGACCGGCAGCGGCCAGATCGACATCCGCGACCTGCCCCAGCACTTCGGCTGGAAAGAAGGCATGTCCCATCCCGATCTTTCCATTCTGTACAGCCTGGCGCCCTTGCCCAGCTTCGACGTCTACAGTCTGCGACGGACTCTCAGAGAGCGCGGCATCCCAGTGAACAACTTCGCCGACCTCAAGCTCTCGGAGGAAAAGAACAAACAACTCACGGGCTATATGTCGCGCTTCACCATGCCCCTGATCAAGGAGATCTACGGCGACGACAGCAAGGGCATCACGCGCTTTGAAGACATCGTGATGCTGTTCAAAGACCCCGATATCAAGAAGGCACTTGCCCGCCTGAAGCAGATGGCTGAAAAGCTGCAGATCGGGATTGACCAGATTCCGCTGTTCCTCGAGAACTACGGCGACATCTTCATGTCGCTGTCCTACTACAACAAATGCCTCGACCGTTTGACGCCGCTACTAGAGGCGTTCATCTACGCGATGCAGGATATGCGCAAGAGCATGCAGGTGCGCAACGACCGCAACCTGATGGCCGAAATGGACAAGGTGGAAAAGCTGATCACCGGGCTGATCAACTTTCTCAAGCGCACCTTCCAGGACTTCGGCACGATGTCTCAAGATATGTGGAACAATCTGACCGCCGCCAAGTTCGAGCAGGTCAAAGCCTACA
>CANJPG010000097.1 GCA_947476065.1 Fidelibacterota bacterium | reverse complement strand
TTGATCGTCAGCTTCAGCGGCGTCTACATCGTCTTCCCGCAGACCATCAATGGTGCGGTCGGCGCGAGCCCTGCGATCCGCGACATGCGTAATCAACAGCCCTTCGCCGTGACGCCCATCGCGGATACGACGCCGATCGACGCCGATGCCGCGGCCGGTCTTGCCAACGAAGCCGTGCCGGGCGGGATCGTCCGCGCCATCGCGCTGCCGGCCAATGAAATGCAGCCCTATCGTGTGACGTTGTCGCGGGTGGGTGATTTCAACGGCAAGCCACGCGCGCTCGTGATCGTCGATCCCTGGCAGAATAAAGTGATAGAAGTGCGCGATCCCGAGACCTACGCCCCCATCGACAAGTTCCTGGCCTTCCAGCGCCAGATGCACGCCGGCAATGCTCTCGGCTGGTGGTGGTGGATCCCGGTGCTGCTGTCGGGCCTGCTACCGCCGCTGTTCGTGGGCACCGGCATCACGATGTACTTGCTCAAGCGCCGCAACAAGCGCCGCGTCGTCGGACAGCTATAGCCCCGAAAATACGTATTTATTTTATGGGTATAATCCCAAAAAAAGCCCCGCGGCCTGGGGGGACGGGCGGCGGGGCTTGTGGGGTCGTCTTAACCGGCGATCGTTGGGGGACGGTGGGCGCCGGTTCCTAAATGAAACGGCGCGCACGGGAAAAAGTTCGTCGGCTTCGGCGATTTTTGCGGGATTCTTTCAAAAACCGGCGCTCAAGATATAACCCCTTGAGGAGTTTATATTTTTACCGCTGGAAGCTTTGCACAAGGCTGCCCACCAATAGGTACCAGCCGTCCACCAGCACAAAGAATATGAGCTTGAAGGGCAGGGACAGCATCATCGGCGGCAGCATCATCATACCCATCGACATCAAAACCGAGGCGATAACCATGTCGATAATGATGAAGGGCACGTAAATCAGGAACCCGATCTCGAAGGAGCGACGGAGTTCGGAGATCATAAAGGCCGGGATCAGGGCCTTCAACGGGGTATCGGCAGGAGTCGCCACGGTCTCGACCTTGGCCATGCTCATGAACAGCGCCAGGTCTTTCTCGCGCACATGCTCCATCATGAAAGCGTGGAACGGCACGGCGCTGCGGTCGAAGGCTTCCTGCTCGTTGATCTGGCCGTTGATGAGCGGCTGAATGCCGGAATCCCAGGCCGCCTGGAAGGTCGGCTGCATGATGAAAACGGTGATGAAGATCGCCAGCGACATCACCACGACGTTGGGTGGGCTGGTATTGGTGCCGAGGGCGCGGCGCAGCATAGACAGCACGATTACCACCCGCGTGAACGATGTCACCATCATCAAAATGGCCGGCGCGACGCTCAGCACCGTCATCAGGATCAGCAGTTGAATGATGCGGCTGGTAGTGGAATTGGGTCCGGTCGCGCTGGTGGCGCCAAGATCGAGCGTCAGCGTCTGGGCGTGGGCCGGGGCCGTGAAGACTACAAAGCCCGCCACGATCAGGAACGCAGCCGCAAGCCAAAGGCCGCTGCGGCCGCGTATCGTGCGCAGAACAGCGGTCATTGGTCTTTGTCCTTGGGCAGAAATTCGCTGAACACCGCAAGCCCGGCAGAGGACATGGACGCAACGTCGCCGTCCGGCGCAGGGATGCCGCTTTCAATGACGTGGCTGGTATTCGGGCCGACAAGGACGAGGTGTTCGACGTTGTCGCGGCGCACAAGCACGATGCGGTGACGCCCATCAATGGCGGCGGCTTCGATGACACCCAGACGCCGCTTGCGCCCGAGCGGCCCGCGCACGCCACCGATACCAAACCGCTTCAATACCCATGCCAGGCCCAGAATCAGGCCAATAACCAGCACAAGTACGACGATAAAGCGCAGGTAAGTCGTAAATTCCATGAAGAGGCCCCCGCCCCCGCTTTCGCTAAGAGTCTCTCGTTAGGCTGCTTCCTTTAGGGGAAGTGCTTCAGCGTCTGGCCATAGGCGCCGGTCGCGGTGTCGGCGCCGACAAGGCTGGCCAGGGTCGGCAAATCGCCAAAGCGGCCATTCAGATTGGTCGTCAAAGCATCGAGCGCGGTCAGCAGCGCTTCCATAGCGGGAATCAGTGGTCGGCTTTCTTCGCGGCTCAAAGCCAGCGCGGCGTCGCAGATCTTCTTGGTGCGTTCCTGAAGAGCCGAGAGTTCGACTACACGACCTTCATCGAGCAGGCGAACGGCGGTGGCGATCAGGGACTCGATCTTCAGTAATTCGGCTTGAATGGCTTCGGTGCCGCCGGTCGCAGGTTGAGGACTGTGATGATTCATGGCGTGCTCCGGGGCATGTTGAAATCGGGTGGAGGCATCTGACCGTTGGCGCGGTAAACGTAGGCGAGAATTTCGGAGACAGCGGCAAAGGCCTCGGTTGGTATTTCACTGTCGACATCGACGGCGGCAAGGATCTGCACCAGATCGGCGTCCTCGCGCACCTTCACGCCGTTGGCGAAGGCAATTTCCAAAATCTGCTCGGCGACGAAGCCGCGGCCCGAAGCTGTGATCCGGGGCGCCGTGTTCCCAGGCTGCTCTTCCAGCGCCACGGCGACGGTTTTTGGAACCGGCTTATCTTGAGATTTGTCTTTGCTCATTTCGGGTCGTTGAACCGGTCCGGCAGGGGCCAAGCGTTGCCCGCGGGCAACAGGCGGGATCATGTCGGTAAAAATTGCCGGAAAGCCTTTAAGAAACACTTAAGTGCCAGCCCCCCAGACTCCCCTGAAAACCGCAGAAAACCGCCACTTTCAAACGTTAACAAAGATTCATCGATTGTTAAGGTTCCTAGGTCATTTTTGCCTACCTGCAAGGCGACTCCGGTTGCCGGGGCCGGGATAGAAGGAAGGGCGCGATGGACCTATCGAACCTCAAGCTGTTCAAGATGGCGATGACGCGTATGGACTGGGCCGCCCAGCGCCAGAAGGTCCTGTCCCAGAACATCGCCAACGCCGACACGCCCAATTTCCGCCCCAAGGACTTGAAGCAGATCAATTTCAAGGACGTGCTGCGTGGCACCGGCGTTGCGCCGGTTCCAGTTGCGCGCACCAACGTCAATCATTTGAAGGGCACGATCCCCGAGCAGGAGCATTTCCGCGCCAAGGGTTCGGCCAAGACCTTCGAAGAAGCGCCCGACGGCAACCAGGTTGTGGTCGAAGAGCAGATGCAGAAGGTCGGCGATACCCGCGGCGACTACAACACCGCGGTCACGCTGATGCAGGCGCATATGAAGATGCTGTCGATGGCCGTGAAGGGCAACGGCGGCTAACGCCGCTTTGATTGGGGATAAATACAATGGATGATTTAAGCAGCAGTTCCGAAATCGCCGCCAAGGGCATGAAGGCCCAGGCGACGCGCCTGCGCGTGATCTCCGAAAACCTGGCCAACGCCGATTCCACGGCGGAAGTGCCGGGCGGCGAGCCGTATCGCCGCAAATTAGTGACCTTCCGCAACCAGCTCGACAAAGAACTCGAAGCCGACGTCGTGAAGGTCAAGCGCATCTACAACGATCGTAGCAAACTGCCGTCCAAGTACGATCCGTCGCATCCCGGCGCCAATGCCCAAGGCTATGTTCTGCAGCCCAACGTCAATCCGCTGATCGAGATGATGGATATGCGCGAAGCCCAGCGCTCCTACGAAGCGAATATGAACGTCATTACGACCTCGCGTCAGATGGTCGCCAAGACCCTGGATCTGTTGAAGTAGGATTAGGAGAAGATCATGGCGATGGATTTCAGCACTGCCGTCAATGCCTACCGCCAGGCCGCGAAAAGCATCGATATGGGCAACGCGCCGAAGCCGGCCGGCCCCATCGGCGGCGCCGACGACGGCAATTCCTTTGTCGGCATGGTCACGGACTCGCTGAAGTCGGCGGCCCACACCGGCCGCGAGGCGGAAGAACTGAGCTTGAAGCAGATCTCGGGCGAAGCCGATCTTAAGGACGTGGTGACCGCCGTCGCCAACGCCGAACACACCTTGGAGACCGTCGTCGCCGTGCGCGACAAGGTTCTCAGCGCCTATCAAGAAATCCTGCGTATGCCGATCTAGGCGGCACTTGGCCTGCCGCTGCTGGCATCCTTTATGAAAGCCTGCCGTCGATGAACGAAGTTGAAGTCCTCGATATCGCCCGCGACGGCATGATGGTGATGCTGCTGGTGGCGGGTCCCATGCTGCTGACGGGCCTGGTCGTTGGTCTGGGCATTTCCATCTTTCAGACGCTCACGCACATTCAGGAAATGACGCTGACGTTCATTCCCAAGATTCTTGCGGTCTTTGCTGCCCTGATCATCTTCCTGCCCTGGATGCTGCGCGAACTCACCGAATTCCAGCAACGGATCATGGATAAGATCGTAGCGCTCGGATGAGGACGGCTTAGGCCCATGTCCGCTCTCGACGAATTCCTCAACGTCAACGTCTTCAATTTCCTGCTCGTTTTTGCACGGCTTTCTATCGTGTTTTTCCTGCTGCCCGGGCTATCAGCGGCGTATGTTCCTATGCGCATCCGGCTGTTTTTCGCGCTGCTGGTGACCATGCTGATTCTGCCAATCGTGCAGTCCTCGCTGCCGCCGCAGCCGACGCAAGCCGCCGAGCTTGTACGTCTTTTGGTGATGGAAGCGCTCATCGGCGGCTTCCTCGGCGCCCTGATACAGACCATCATGGCCGCGCTTGAGCTGGCTGGCCAGATGATCAGTACCGCCACCGGCATGACCAACGCCATGGTCGATGACCCCATAACCGAAGAGCAGAGTGCAATCATCATCGGCCTGCTCAATCTTGTCGCCGTTGCCGTGATCTTCATCAGCGGCGTGCACCATTTCATGATCATGGCGATGGTCGACAGCTATAGCCTCTTCATCCCGAACGCGCCGCTGTTCAGCAAGGATATGCTCAATATGGCGGCCAGTCTGCTCGACCAGGCGTTCTACATGGGTATCCGATTGGCGGCGCCCTTCCTGGTATTCGAAATGGTGTTCCAGATCGCTTCGGGAATTCTTGCCCGCCTGTCGCCGCAGCTGAACGTATTCTTTGTCGTCCTGCCCGCGCAGATCATTCTGGGGCTGTCGATCCTCATGGTCGCGCTGCCCACGCTGATCCTTATCTTTATGAATTTCTTCGACAATACCCTGCACAACATCATCAATCCCGTCGGCTTTGTGCGGTAGGGACGCTGGGTAGGAAAGTATGGCCGAGGACAAAGACGCCAAAACAGAAGACCCAACGTCGAAACGCATGGGCAAAGCCTGGAGCGAGGGTAACATCCCCGTCTCCCAGGAAGTCAAAAGCGTCTCGATGCTAATCGGCGCTCTCATCGTCGTCGGCGTCCTGGCCCCTTGGGTAGCCAAGGAGTTGATGACCTATCTCAGAACCTTCATCGAGCGCCCCGAGAGCATCGCCATCGATGTCGAAAGCTTCCGGACATTGTTCATCCAGGTCGTTTTCAAAGTCGGCGTCCTGCTTGCTTTCCCGTTCATGGTTTTAGTGATCGCGGCCTGTGCCGGCACCATGACCCAAATCGGGCTGGTCTATACGCCGAAGAAAATCGGCTTCAAGCTCAGCAACCTCAGCCCGATTGCCGGCCTCGGCCGCATGTTCTCGACGACGTCGCTCATCGAAGCCGCCAAGGGCGTTTTGAAGATGTCCATTGTTGGGACCTTGATCGCCCTGGTCGTCATTCCGACGATGAGTCATCCCGACAAGCTCATCGGCCAGGACCTGCCGGCGACTATTAACGAACTCCATCGCCTGATTGTGATGATCCTATTCCTGGTCGTGCTGATCATGGTGTCGCTTGCCGCAGCCGACTATGTTTACCAACGCTGGTCCCACAAAGAAAAACTCAAGATGACCAAGCAAGAGGTCAAGGACGAGCACAAGGAACAGGAAGGCGACCCCAAGGTCAAAAGCCGTATCCGCAATTTGCGCATGGAACGCCACCGCCAGCGCATGATGGCCGCCGTGCCCCGGGCCAGCGTGATCATCACCAACCCGACCCATTATGCGGTCGCGCTGCACTACGACATCGACGCCATGGCCGCTCCGCGGGTTGTTGCCAAGGGCGTGGACTACCTCGCCAAGCGCATCCGCCAGATCGGCGAGGCCAACGAGGTGCCGATTATCGAGAATCCGCCGCTGGCCCGCGCGCTGTATGCTGCGGTTGAGGTTGATCAGGAGATTCCGCAGGAGCACTATAAGGCCGTCGCGGAAGTGATCGGCTTCGTTATGCGTCTTAAAGGCAAGCGCATCGCCGGCTGAGGCCGGACATCAAGGATTTGCGCCCTCTATGAAATCGCGGTCGTCAAGGATGTCGCTTACGTTCGCGGTGTGGTCCGCGGGCCTCGCCGCCGCGACGGCGGTCGTCGGCATCATTATTCCCGACCAGACCGCCATGGCGCGCGGTGTGGTCGGGGCCGTCGCCGCCCTGTTTGCCATCGGAGCGGCGGTGTTCATTCTCCAGGCGCGCAGAGGCGCGGGCACTAGCCTTGATTTAGCCCTCCTGACGCCAATTGTTGACGCCGCCGAGGGCGCCCGCCTGGTCACCGGCCCCGACGACATTGTCCTCGCCCGCAATGCCGACGCTCGCGATTGGCTGGGCGAGACCAGCCTGCTCGACTACGTGCGCAAACGCTTGGCCTCAGACGTGGGCGACGATCTCGGCGGGCTCGAGGCGGTCGCCCGGCTGCGCCATGCGGCGGAGAACCGGCTCACCGCGATCGTCGACGTGCCCTTGGTCACGCGTGGAGCCGGTGCCGACCCCGACTGGTACACGGTGTCGGTGCGGCCGCTGGCGATGGGGCACGATCTTCTGCTCTGGAGCGCGGTGGACGTCACCGCCCCGCGAACCATCAACGACGTCCTTAGCCAGGAACGCCAGGACCTCGCCGATTTCCTCTATTTCCTGCCGACGGGCGTTTACTCGGTCGATGTCGACGGCAAAATCCGTTTTGCCAACCAGCGCTTTGCGGATTGGCTCGGCTATGGTCCCGAAGAGCTGAACGGCCTTTCAATTAACGATGTTCTCGGCGGCTCAAGCCGGCCCGACCCGGACGGGGAGTGGCAGGGCGAGGTGCAATTCAAGGCCCGCGGCGGTGAGACCTTCGCCGCCCTGGTGCTGCAGTCGAGTTATGACGACGCTGGCGATACCTGCACCCGTACGCTCGTCATTCGCGACGGCATGCGCCGCGAGGCGATCGCTGCGCCGGGAGGCATTGCTTTCGAGCGCTTCCGCTCGCTCTTTAATGCCGCGCCGGTCGCCATCGCAATTACCGACCCCGAAGGTGTGATCGCCGATTGCAACCATGCCTTTGCGAAGCTGAGCAACCAGACGCGCGCGACGTTGATCGGCGCCGGGCTGGTCGAACGCCTGGTGCCCGACGACCGGCGCATTTTCGCCGCCGAGCTGGAACGTGTGCTGCGCGGTGAAAGCGAGGGTACTCACCTCGATCTCAGCATTCTCGGCGAAGGCGAAAGGACGTCTCAAACTTCCATTTTCGTCGGCCCTTTGGCCGCCACCGGTCCGGACGGCAAAAGCGCCGGCGAGATCGAAGGCGCGGTGGTGCACTTCATCGACGTCACCGAGCAGAAAAATCTCGAAGTGCAATTCGCCCAGGCGCAAAAGATGCAGGCCATGGGCCAACTCGCCGGCGGTGTCGCCCACGACTTCAACAACCTGCTCACCGCTATGATCGGCTTCTGCGACCTCTTGCTCCAGCGTCATAGCGCCGGCGACCCGTCTTTCGCCGACATCATGCAGATCAAGCAAAACTCTAACCGCGCCGCCAACCTTGTCCGCCAGCTGCTGGCATTCTCGCGCAAGCAACCCCTGCAGCCCAAGGACCTCAATGTCACCGACGCGCTGATGGAGATGTCACATCTGCTAACGCGTCTCATCGGTGAATCCATCGAATTCAAGCTGATCCACGGCCGCGACCTAGGCGTAGTGCGCGTCGATCCCGTTCAGTTCGATCAGATGATCATCAATCTCGCTGTCAATGCGCGCGACGCTATGCCGGGTGGCGGCACGCTCACGATCACCACGGGCACCGAAACTTTCGACACGCCCACCAAAGTCGGCGCCGAGCAGGTGCCGGCCGGGCGCTACGTGCGGGTTTCAGTGTCAGACACCGGCAAGGGCATTCCGCCCGAGTACCTCGGGCGCATTTTCGAGCCCTTCTTCTCGACCAAAAAGGAAATCCCCGGCGCAGGTACCGGTCTCGGACTGGCCACGGTCTACGGCATCGTGCGCCAGACCGGCGGTTTTATTCAGGTGGAGTCATCCGTCGGCAAAGGAGCGAACTTCACGCTCTACTTGCCGCGCGCCCAGGAAAGCGATGTGGGCGCCGAGCAGTCAAAGGCGCCGACGAAAGTATCTAATCCCGAGAATTCCGGCGACTTGGGGGGGCACGGCAACATCCTGCTGGTCGAGGACGAGGACGCCGTGCGGGTGTTCGCCGCGCGGGCTTTGAAGAATAAGGGTTACAAAGTCATGGAAGCCCGCACCGGCGAGCAGGCATTGGATATCTTGCGCGACACTCCTGCGGTCGATTTGATGATCACCGACATGATGATGCCGGGCATGGACGGCGGCACGCTCGCCCGTCTCATCAGGGTGGAACGCCCCGAGATCAAGATTATCGTGATTTCGGGCTACTCCGAGGAAGTCGCGCGCGGAGATATTGTTGACACCGCCGACTTCCATTTCCTGCCGAAGCCCTTCAGTCTCGGTCAGCTGGCCAGCAAAGTGAAGGACGTGCTGACCGAGACGTAGGGCGTGTCGCTTTATTTTTTCGGCACTACTTTTTGGGCGGGGGTGGCTGATAGTCGGCCGGGAACAGGGCCAGCAGGTCCTGCACTGACGCAGCGAAAGCAGCATGGGCCGCTTCGATCTTGGCGGCATCCTTGGTGGCGGCTGTGTCTTTGA
>CANJPG010000096.1 GCA_947476065.1 Fidelibacterota bacterium | reverse complement strand
GGAATTACGCGATCGTTGCCGAGCGTGCCTGCGTCGTGAACCATTGTTATTCCTTTAGACCCGTATGTGATGTGCGTGCCGTTGTCGGAACGTAGCCTATGGCCAAGGTGCGGGAGCCATAGGCAAAGGCTGGAAGCCGCGTGGGAACGGCGGAGAAGCCAAGTCGGTTGACTTGATCTCGGTGACGATTTGGAGGCTGCGCAAAAGGTCGGTATCGCGGTACGGCTTGGCGAGACGGGCGTGCCCGTCGGTGCGTGTCAGCATGACCTGGGAGGCTCCGGTGGTGTAGAGGATCCCGAGACGGCCGACACCGCCCAGTTCCTGAATGATTTCGGTGCCGAGCCCGTTGTCTGCAAGGTTCAGGTCAATGACCGCTAGGTCGGGCTCGTGATGCTTGGCGAGCGCAACCGCTGCGGAGACGGTGCGGGCGATCCCGCAAACCGCGTAACCGTAATCAATCAGGATGTCTTCCAGGAGACTCGCGATTAACGGCTCGTCCTCGACGATCAAGACCTTGGGCAAGATTGAATCCCTTCGCGCGGCGCGCGCAACCGATGCTAACGACAATCTTGCAGTATGATCCATAACGCCACCGGGAGGGGGGGGCGGGAACTACTTAGACCGCCCCCTCCCCGCGGGCCACACAAACGGGCGGGCTTCCTGTCTGGTAGCCACCGACATTTGACCCCGCGAGCGTGATGGCCCCACGGGCCTAACTGTTCCGGCGACGGCGCTCCTCGCGGCAGATGAGGTGGTCGAACAAAGCTGGCCACTGCCGTGATTCGCACGGCCCGGTCGTTAAACGGTCGAGCGCGCATGTAGCGGGGGCACGCCACGTCCGTCCGGCGACCTGCACCAATTGAATGAGTCGGTGCACTAGGCCCAGAAAAACCGTGCCCCACAATCTCACTCACCGAGATGGGTACAGAGATGGGTAGAACGTAATTCCAATACCACTAACCATTGAAATATAGAGGATATTTCAAGGATAATGGCGGAGGGGGCGGGATTCGAACCCGCGATACGCTTTTGGCGTATACACACTTTCCAGGCGTGCGCCTTCAACCACTCGGCCACCCCTCCGGCGTCGCAACCCCCGAGTCGTCGCGCGACTCACCAGGGCGGGCCTTTTCTGGAAGGCGCAGAACCTAACCGAGCGGGTCCATGGCTGCAACAAATCCAGGCCGCCATGTCGCCCGGGAATCCCGAAATTCTCCTCGTTTTCCACAGGTTGTGGATAAGTGCGGTTCGAAGACAACTATTAGCAGATGGTATGTATTCGAAACCACCCAGGAATCCACTGTAATTTAAGCAATTTATCGTTTATATCTCACGCAACGGGGTAAGAAACTGAGTCAAGGCGTGGGGTTACAGTGATTTTCGGGCGCACAGCCGGGTGGGCTCTTGTCGTTCTCGCCATACTGATGGCCTCAGCAGAGGCCGTTATGGCCTTGGGAACAGGCGCATATAACGGTCTGGCCACGTCCGATGTGTGGACGCTGCTGGTGGGCCAGACGCCGACTTTTGCGATGCACACAGAATCCACCGCCACGTCGTCGCCCATGCTCGCCACGGTCGGTGCCGTGATTATGGCAATGCCCGCGTGGGTAGCGTTCGGCGTAACCGGATTTGTGCTGCTGCATGTCTGCCGCAAACGCCGCGCGCGCCGCCGCGTTTTCCGCTCGACCGCTTTCAACTAAACAAAATCGTCCAGAAGATTTGAGGACGACTAGTCGTCGCTCATGCGCAACGCGTTTATGAACGCGCTCTGCGGAATTTCGACCTTGCCGAACTGGCGCATGCGCTTTTTGCCTTCCTTCTGCTTTTCCAGAAGTTTCTTTTTGCGGCTGATGTCGCCGCCGTAGCACTTCGCCGTCACGTCTTTGCGCATGGCGCTGATGGTCTCGCGCGCGATGACCTTGCCGCCGATGGCGGCCTGAATCGGAATCTTAAACAGATGACGCGGGATTAGATCTTTGAGGCGTTCGCAAATCTGCCGGCCGCGGTTTTCCGCCTGGCTGCGGTGCGCCATGAACGACAGCGCGTCGACCAGATCGCCGTTGACCAGGATGGTGACCTTTACCAAATCAGACTCACGATAATCTGCCACTTCGTAGTCGAAGCTGGCATAACCCCGCGACAGCGATTTCAGTCGGTCATAAAAGTCGAACACAATTTCATTGAGCGGCAGCTGGTAAATCACCATGGCGCGGTTACCGACGTAAGTAAGGTCGATCTGCTCGCCGCGGCGGTCGTTGCAGAGCTTGAGCACCGAGCCGAGATATTCATCGGGCACCAGCACGGTTGCCTTCACCCACGGCTCCTCGATCTTGAGGACGCGTGTCACGTCCGGCATGTCGGCGGGATTGTGCATCTCTTCCAGTGCGCCGTCGCTGGTATGGATGCGGTAGACGACGCTGGGCGCCGTCGTGATGAGGTCGAGATCGAACTCGCGCTCGAGGCGCTCCTGGATGATTTCCATGTGCAAGAGGCCAAGGAATCCGCAGCGGAAACCGAAGCCCAAGGCCGCGCTGCTTTCCATGGTGAAATGGAAGCTGGCGTCATTAAGCCGCAATCTAGCGAGGCTTTCGCGCAGGACTTCAAACTGCGCCGCATCGACTGGGAACAGCCCACACCACACCACCGGAATACTCGGCTTGAAACCGGGCAGCGGCTCGGCGGCGGGCTTAGCTTCGTCGGTAATCGTGTCTCCGACCGAACAATCGGCCACGGCTTTGATGCCGGCGGTGATGAAGCCGAGCTCACCCGGCTTCAGATCGGGGATTTCCAAACGCTTCGGTGTGAACACACCAACACGTTCGACGGGGTAGGTGGTGCCCGAGGACATGAACTGGATCTTGGTACCTTTTCTGATGCTGCCGTCTTTGACGCGCACCAGAATGACCACGCCGAGATAGGCGTCGTACCAGGAGTCCACCAACAGAGCCTTCAGCGGCGCGGTCGCATCGCCTGTCGGCGGCGGCAGGCGCGTCACGATGGCTTCGAGCACGTCCTTGATGCCAAGACCGGTTTTGGCCGAGGCCAGGACCGCTTCAGACGCATCAATGCCGATGACGTCTTCGATTTGTTGGCGAATGCGTTCCGGTTCCGCCGCCGGCAGATCGACCTTGTTCAGCACCGGCACGATCTCGTGATTGGCGTTGATGGCCTGATAGACGTTGGCGAGAGTCTGCGCTTCGACGCCCTGCGAGGCATCCACGACCAGGATCGAACCCTCGCAGGCCGCCAGCGAGCGGCTGACCTCGTAGGCGAAGTCGACGTGACCGGGCGTGTCGACGAGATTGAGCTGATAGGTCTTGCCGTCGTCGGCCTTGTAGGCCAGCCGCACGGTCTGCGCCTTGATGGTGATGCCGCGCTCTTTCTCGATATCCATGTTGTCGAGCACTTGCTCGGTCATCTCGCGTTCGGCCAGGCCGCCGCAAAATTGAATCAACCGATCTGCGAGCGTCGACTTGCCATGGTCGATGTGCGCGATGATCGAAAAATTGCGGATATACGAGAGATCAGTCATTCAACCCATACCTAAAAGGCGGCCGGATATATCAAGCGCGTAACCGCCCGCCGCAAGCCTTTTCAACGGCAGCGACGATCTTCTTCGACACACCTTCAATCTGCTCATCGGTGAGTGTCGCATCTTTCGGCTGCAGTGTGACGGCGACCGCGAGCGACTTCTTGCCTTCGCCGAGATGCGGGCCCTCGTAGACATCGAACAGGCCGACATCCGAGATCAGGTCGCGCTCGGCGCCGCGAACGGCGCGCAGCAGCGACTCGGCCGTCACACCCGAATCGACCACAAAGGCGAAGTCCCGTTCCACCGGCTGGAAGGGCGAGGCCTTCAGCAACGGGCGGGCGGTGCCGGCCTTCTTCTTGGGCTGGGGGATACGCTCCAGGAAGACCTCGCAGGCCACCATCGGGCCTTTGACGTCGAGGGCCGTCAGAACGCCCGGGTGTAACTCTCCGAAGGCCGCCAGCACCTGGTTTCCCAGTTTGAGGACGCCCGATCGGCCCGGGTGGTACCAGCCTGGGGTGCCCCCGGCGGGGCCGGCGGCGGCCTGAAGGCCGGATATGGCGGCCCCGGCTGCTTCCAGGGCGGCCAGGGCATCGGCTTTGGCGTCCAGGGCGTCCACAAGGCGACGGGTGCCGGCCCAGTGACGGGCGCTGGTTGAGCCTGATCTGAGCGTCGCCGCGATCATGACCTGCTGGCCGGGCTTGGTTCCCTCGAAACGGGGGCCCATCTCGAACAGCGCGCAGTCAGCCATGCCACGGGCGGCATTACGGCCGGCGGCGGCCGCAAGATTGGGGATCAACGACGGACGCAACACGTCGAGGTCGGCGCTGATGGGATTGGCGAGCGAAACCTGGGGCAAATCGCCGCGGAACAGGTCGGCCTGTTTGCCGGGCAGGAAGGACCACGTCGTGGTCTCGTTGAGGCCGCGCATGGCCAGGCTGCGGCGCGTGAAGGCCAGCATCCGTTGCTGCGGGCTGAGGGCCACCTTCGGCATGGGCGCGCGCGGCAGCGGCACCGGCGGGATGTTGTCGTAGCCGTGAATGCGCAGGACTTCTTCGACCAAGTCCTGCCAGCCTTCGACGTCGGCGCGCCAGGAGGGTGGCGTCACCTGCCAGGCATCGCCCGATCCGGCCACAGCGAAGCCAAGGCGCTCGAGGATGGATTTGATATCGCCCGCCGGCAGCGCGACGCCGCCCAGCGATTTTACGCGCGCGGGGTTGAAGGCAATCGTGCGCGTGGTATCGGGTGCCTCGCCGCCGAAGACGAGATGCGAGGCTTCGCCGCCGCAGAGTTCGAGGATCATGCGCGTGGCGATTTCGGCGCCGGGCACGGCGGACTGAGGATCGACGCCGCGTTCGAAGGCGTAGCGGGCGTCGGAATTGATCATGAGCTTGCGGCCGGTCGCGGCGATGGTCAGCGGAGCGAACAGCGCCGATTCCAGGAAAACAGAGGCAGTTCCTTCGGTGACACTCGAAGGCTCCCCGCCCATGATGCCGCCGATACCCAGTGCAGCGCCGTCGTCGGCGATCACCACCATGGTCGGGTCAAGGGCATAGGTCTTGCCGTTGAGGGCCGCCACGGTTTCGCCGGGTACGGCCAGACGCGGGCCGACATCGCCGGTGAGCTTGGCGTCGTCGAAGGCATGCAGCGGGCGGCCAAGGTCGATGGTCAGGTACTGCGTGATATCAACGATGGCCGAGACCGGACGTAGGCCAACGGCGGTAAGACGGTCCTTCAGCCAAGTGGGGCTTTCGGCATTCTTCACGCCGCGAATGGCGCGTCCCACGAATTGCGGGCACAGCTTCGCGTCACCCGACAAACGCATCTTGATTTTGCGCGGGCTGTCGAAGGTGCCCGGCACCGCCGCATCCTTCATCGGCTTCAGTTTGCCGAGGCCGGCGGCGGCCAGGTCGCGGGCAATGCCGCGTACGCCCAGCGCATCGACGCGGTTGGGCGTGAGATTGATTTCGATGACTGGGTCGAGAGCCAGCACCTGCGTTACAGGCACGCCCACCGGTGCATCGGTCGGCAGTTCGATGATGCCATCGCTATTGCCCGGGAGTTTAAGTTCGCCGAGCGAGCACAGCATACCCTGGCTTTCGACACCGCGGATCGAGCCTTTCTTGAGTACGTCGCCGGTGGCGGGGATAGTGACGCCTGGCCGGGCCAACACAACCTTTAGGCCCGCGCGCGCGTTGGGCGCGCCGCAGACCACCTGTAAAGTTTCCGTGCCGGTTTCCACCGTGCACAGGCGCAAACGATCGGCGTTGGGATGCTGTTTCGCCTCGGCAATATGCGCGACGATGAAGTCCTCGAGACCCGCGCCCGGATTCTCGACGTTTTCAACTTCAAGGCCGGCCGCGGTCAGCTTGGCGCTGATCTCATCGACCGTTGCTGAGGTATCTAGGTGATCCTTCAGCCAGGACAGCGTGAATTTCATTTCGCCACTCGCTTGAAATCCAGCCGCTCGACGATCTTGAAGCGTTCGCAGACCACCAGCATATCGGGCGCGAAATAGCCTTCGCGTTCGAAAGTCTCTTTGTGGGACTTACGCCAATGGGCTAGCGACAGATCGCCTTCGCCTTCAGCGGCAGCAAAGTCCGCCTCGACTTCATCGAACGGGACGACATCGGAGTCCACGCATTCGATCACGCAGCGCGGCCGCCCCGTGCCGTCCAGCAGCACGCTGCAATCGCCCGGCTCCGGCACCGGATCGTCTTCGTAGTGATAAAGCGCGCTGGAAGTCGCGGTTTTCTTACCCTCAAGGACCAGCGCGCAGAGCGCCTCTGCGGTCTCCTTGCTGTGACCGAAAGCGTACTGCGGCAGATGCGCGTAGACCGGCGGCACGGGAGCTTTGGGCGGTTGTTTGCTCATCGGGTCAGCCCTCCGGTCACGCTGGGGATATCGAGAGCCGCAAAGCCATAGTGCCGCAGCCACCGCAAATCAGATTCGAAGAACGTGCGCAGATCGGGAATGCCGTACTTCAGCATGGCGATGCGCTCGATGCCCATGCCAGCGGCGAAGCCCTGGTAAACTTCGGGATCGAGTCCGCAGGCCTTGAGTACATTGGGATGCACCATGCCGCAGCCGAGAATCTCAAGCCAATCGCCGTAGTTGCCGATCTTCAGCTCGCCGTTCTTGCGCGAGCAGCCGATGTCCATCTCCGCCGAGGGTTCAGTGAAGGGGAAGAAGGACGGACGGAAGCGCGTCGTCAGATCGTCGACGCCGAAATAGGTACGCACGAATTCCTGCAGGCAACCGCGCAGATGGCTCATGTTGGTCTCGGTGTCGATGACCAGGAGCTCGACCTGATGGAACATCGGCGTATGGGTCATGTCGTAATCGCAGCGATAGGTGCGCCCCGGGATGATGACGCGGATGGGTGGCTTCTGGGTCATCATGGTGCGGATCTGCACCGGCGAGGTGTGGGTACGCAGCAGATAGCGCTGGCCGTCTTCCGCCTGGGGCAGGAAGAACGTGTCGTGCATCTCGCGCGCCGGATGGCCGGGCGGGAAATTGAGCGCGGTGAAATTGTGGAAGTCGTCTTCGATGTCGGGGCCGTCGGCCACTTCGAAGCCCATCTGGCCGAAGATCGCGGCGACTTCGTCCATGGTCTGGCTGATGGGATGCAGCGTACCGCGCGCCTCTGGGCGCACCGGTAGCGTGACGTCCATGCTTTCGCTGGCCAGACGTGCGTCCAATGCTGCGCTGTCGAAGTGACGTTTGCGCACATCAAGCGCCGCGGCGATTTCGTCTTTCAGAACGTTGAGCTGCTGGCCGAAGGCTTTGCGCTGCTCGGGTGCCATGGCACCCAGGTCTTTCATCAGGCCGGTGATGCGGCCCTTCTTGCCGAGGGCGGTTACGCGCACCTCCTCGAGGGCAGGGGCGTCGCTGGCCCCGGTGACAGCGGCCAGAAGTTCAGCCCGAAGTTGATCAATGTTGTCGGTCATAGGCGCTCTCGAATCCGGATAAAACAAAGGGGCTGCCCCAGCGAGGCGGCCCCTTTATTCGACTGCTCAGAAACGCGGGTAGAGCGCTTAGCCGAGCGCCGCTTGGGCCTGCTTCACCAGATTGGCGAAGGTCGCGGGCTCCTTGAGGGCGATGTCGGCAAGCACCTTACGATCGAGCTCGACGCCGGCCTTCTTGAGCCCATCGATAAATCGCGAATAGGTCAGGCCGAACTCGCGCACACCGGCGTTGATGCGCTGGATCCAGAGCGAGCGGTAATCGCGCTTCTTCAAGCGGCGATCGTTGTAGGCGTGCTGCAGGCCGGCTTCGAGGCGCGTGCGCGCGGGCTTATAGGCCGTGGAATGGCGGCCGCGATAGCCTTTGGCCTGCTTCAGAACTTTTTTGTGGCGGGCGTGTTTTGTAACGCCGCGTTTGACGCGTGACATGTGGGTGCTCCGTTACAGGGGTTAGGCGTAAGGCAGGAAGTTGCGCTTGATGATGATGCCGTCCGGCTTGGCCAGAGCAGCCGTGCGGCGGTTCTGACGCTTTGCCTTCTTCCCCTTTGAGATCAGGCGGTGACGCTTGTTTGCGGCTCCAGCCATCACTTTTCCTGTAGCGGTAACTTTGAACCGCTTTTTGGCGGCGCTTTTGGTCTTCATCTTGGGCATTTTGACGTCCTTTCGTAAGCATGACGGGTTTTTGAGCCCGGCCGGAGGCATGCCCTAAAAGTCTGATATTATTGACTTTTTAGCCCTTTGGCCGGTGGACCTGGGAAACATCCCAGCCCCTTTTTAGCCCCACCCAGACTCGAGGTCCGGGGCGAGGAAGGCGGGCTTATACCCAAGGAACCCAGGTTTTGCAAGGCGGGCCGGGGTTTAGGCCCTGCCCTGCCCGGACGGGACGGGCTTCTGGCATGGCTGCCATGCCCCGCAGCCCGGCGGGAGGGCAGGCGGGGCCACAATCGCACCATAAATTGCACCTAGGCTCACACCATCAGATGCCAGTCCGTTGAGGAGATAGGTATGAAAAAGCTCGCCACCCTCGCCACCCTCGCCGTCTTGGCGGCGCCGATGACCGCCATGGCCGGAGTCGAGGTGACATTCACCGCGCCGGAGAACTTCACCGACGCCAGTCCGCGCGGCAATAAAAACCTCCGCGAAACCCAGCGCGTCATGGATCAGCTCAGCCAATACCTGAGCAAACAGGCGGCCCGCTATCTCAAGTCTGGCCAGGACCTGAAGGTCGAAGTGCTCGACATCGATCTGGCCGGGCGGGTGGAGTGGTGGCGCACCAATCTCTACGACGTGCGCATCATGCGCGACATCAACGCGCCGGCGATCAAGCTGCGCTATACGCTCAGCGAAAATGGCGCGACCCTGACCAGCGGCGAAGAATGGGTGCGCGACCTCGGCTACCTGATGGGCATCAATGTGGTCACCGGCTCGCAAGACTCGTTGAAGTACGAGAAGGCGATG
>CANJPG010000095.1 GCA_947476065.1 Fidelibacterota bacterium | reverse complement strand
TCTTCGAAATTCATATCCGCCAGCATGTGCTGGAGAACGAGAACGTTTCGCGCCTATAAACCATTCTGGGAACTACTAATCGGTGAGGGAGAAATCACGATGACTATGCAGAGTAAGAAACTTGCGATCTGGACGACGACGGCGCTGGTAGCCTTGAGCACCGGCTTTATGACGTCGGCCAGTTATGCCGCCGCCGCGGCTCCGGCGAAGATTTCGGCAGATGTGGTGAGCGGTGTCGTCACCGGCGCCAAGGGTCCCGAAGCCGGCGTGTGGGTCATTGCCGAAACGCAAGACCTGCCGACGCGCTTCATCAAGATCGTCGTCACCGACGACCAGGGCCGCTATCTGCTGCCCGCGCTGCCGAAGGCCAAATATAAGGTGTGGGTCCGCGGCTATGGCCTCGTCGACTCCCCGCAGGTTGATGCCACCCCGGGCACGAAGCTTGATCTCAAAGCCGTCACCGCCCCGAGCGCCGCCGAAGCCGCCGAATACTATCCGGCGAACTACTGGCTCTCGCTGATGAATATCCCCGCCGCCAGCGAATTCCCCGGCACGGGTCCCAAGGGCAACGGCATTCCGCCGAAGTTCAAGACCCAGCAGGAATGGATCTCGCAGATGAAGAGCGACTGTATGCTCTGCCATCAGCAGGGCCATGCGGGTACCCGCAAGTTGGCCAACAACACGGTTGAAGGCTGGTACGAACGTCTGAAGGTGGCCCGTCCGCTCGGCGACGCCGTCGTGGGCAACCACGGCCAAGGCATCTCCATCAGCATGATGAACCGCATGACGGGCTTGGGCCCCCGCGGTTTGCAGGTGTTTACCGACTGGACACAGCGCGCTGAAAAGGTGCTTCCGCCGGCTCCGCCGCGTCCGGAAGGCATCGAGCGCAACGTCGTTCTCTCCATCTGGGACTTCGCCTTCGGCCACGCGCTGCACGACGAAATCACCACCGACAAGCGCAACCCGACGGTCAATGGCAACGGCTGGGTCTATGCCGTCGCGCCGACTACCGGTCACCTGGAATATCTGGACCCCGTGAAAAACATCGCCGGCGAAATCAAGCTGCCGTCGCTGCCGGGCAAGGATCAGATGAACGTCTATCCGCACAATCCGATGCTCGACGGCAAAGGCCGCGTTTGGATCACCGATACCGGCCAGTACACGCTGCCTGAGCCCCTGCCGCAGGAACAGCGCGCCAGCTTCTGCTCCGATCCGAGCAACAAGTTCGCTGCCTACTATCCGATCAAGGGCAATACCGGCGACAAGCAAATCCTCGTGTTCGATCCGGCCACCGAACAGACCAAGGCCGTGGTCAACTGCTTCGGCATCCATCACCTCGGCTTCGAGTACGACAAGGAAGACACCCTGGTGTTCTCCGGCGACGTGAACGTGGTCGGCTGGGTGAAGACCAAGACCTGGGATCAGACCGGCGACGCCGCCAAGTCGCAGGGCTGGTGCCCGATGGTGCTCGACACCAAGGAAAAGGCCCGCGCCGATGGCAGCATCAACCCAGACCGCGCTCAGTGGAACGAACCGCCGGTGATGCGCGGCAATGGCGAAGGCGCTGAAGCGGTCGGTGAGGCCGCGAAGCCGGATCCCCAGAAGGATACGCGCATCAGCGGCTTCCCCTATGGCATGGACGTCAGCGTGAAGGACAACTCGGCCTGGCTCTACAAGACCAGTCCGTTCCCGACGGGCATCGTCCGCTTCGACAAGGGCGCCAATCCGCCGCAAACCTGCAAGAGCGAATACTGGGAGCCGCCCAAGAAAGGTAACGACTACGCCGCCTACGCCGGCAAAAGCGTAGCCGTTGACTCGAAGGGCATCGCTTACGCCAGCTTCAACAGCGGCCAGCTGGGCCGTTTCGACCGCTCCAAGTGCAAAGTGACGCGCGGCCCGACCGCCACGGGTCAACATTGCCCCGAGGGCTGGTCGTTCTTCGATGCGCCGGGCCCCAAGATGGGCAACTCCAACGCGTCGGCCGAGCACTTCTACCTAAACTGGCTCGACCTCTATGACACCTTCGGCTTGGGCAAAGACATCCCGATGGCCCCCGGCTCCAACTCGGACTCGATGGTCGCCTGGATGCCCGACACCGGCAAGGCGCTCACCTTCCGCGTTCCCTATCCGCGCGGCTTCTTCGGTCGCGGCCTCGACGGCCGTATCGACGATCCGAAGGGCGGCTGGAAAGGCAAAGGCGTCTGGGGTGCTTACGCCATGACTCCCGCCCACCATCAGGAAGGCGGCGACGAAGGCAAAGGCCCGCAGTTCGTTCACTTCCAGCTGCGCTCCAGCCCGCTGGAGGAGTAACCGGATCAGTCAGCCGCCTCGGCTGCGACGTTCCGACCGGCCGCTGGGCAACCAGCGGCCGGTTTCTTTTTGGGCATGAGGCCGGCGCAAAAAAAAAGGCGCCGCGGTTTCCCGGGGCGCCTTTTTCAGTCGGTGCTTCTTCTATGGCAGGGCCAGCGCCACCACTTCAGCGGCCATGTCTTCCCAGCCGACGGCAACGACGATGTATTGTTTGCCGTTGGCCATATAAGTCATCGGCGCGCCAGACGTGCCGCCCGGCAAATCGATCTCCCAGATGACCTTGCCGTCCTTCTTGTCGAAGGCCCTGAACTTCTTGCCGCCGCCCCAGACCGGCACACGCGGTGGACCTGACGGACCCCGCTGGCCTTCACCTAGGAACAGCAGCGTCTTGGTCAGCATCGGCGAGGCCCGGTTCGGCGTGCCCAAAGGCGGCAGCTTCAGGTACTTGAGGGCAGGGTGGTTGCGCGGCCCGTCGCCGTTGGGAACACGCCAGGTGATGTCGCCCTTGTTGAGATCGATCGCGACGATGCTGCCGTAGGGCGGCTTGGTGAGCGGCAGGCGCGACAGGAAGTCATCGCCGACAGCCTTGCTGGGGTCGCGGTCCTGGTAGGGCAGCTCGAGGTTGGTGTTGAGCAGCGAGCCTTCCCCTTTGCGGTCGTAGGCAAATATCGAGTTCGGATTGCTCGGCTTGATCATCATCGTGCGCACGGGATTGCGTGTCGCGGAGATGTAGAGCATGCCGGTCTCAGGATCGAAAGCGCCGCCGTGCCAGTCGGAGCCGCCTGTGGTCCCCGGCGTCATGGCGATTTCGTGCTGCGTCGAGGCCGGCGTGAACACCGGCACTGCCTTGTAGTTCTTCATCACTTCCAGTGCCGCCGCCTTTAGTTCGGGCGTGAAGTCGATCAGGTCGTCGGGCGTCAGGATCTGAAGCTCGAAGGCTGCGGGCTTAGTCGGAATCGGCTGGGTCTTGGCGTAGTACTCACCCGGCACGTCGCCCGCCGGTACCGGCTTTTCTTCGAAGGGCCACACCGGTTCGCCGGTCAGCCGGTCTAGGACATAAGCAAAGGACTGTTTCGTCAGCTGAACCAGCGCCTTTCGCTTTTTTCCCTCCACAGTGATGTCGGTCAGGATCGGGGCGGTCGGATTGTCGAAATCCCAGATGTCGTGATGGATCAGCTGCCGGTGCCAAATGCGCTTGCCGGTCTTGGCATCGAGGCACAGCACCGAATTGGCGAACAGGTTGTCGCCCGGCCGGTGGCCGCCGTAAAAGTCGTTGGTCGAGGCCTGCGTGCCGATGTAGACGTAGCCGAGTTCCTGATCCGCCGTGAACCAGGACCAGGGTCCGACGCCGCCGTTCATATCGGCCGAGCCATTCTCCCAGGTCTCGTAGCCGAATTCACCTTTGCGCGGGATGACGTGAAACGTCCACACGATCTTGCCCGTGCGCGCATCGTAGCCGCGGATATCGCCCGGTGCGTCGAGCGCAGGTGTGACACCTGCAGGCACCTTCTTTCTATCGATGGCCGGCACGCCCGAGAGAATAACGACGTCGCCGACAATGACAGGGAACGATGACCAGGAGTAATTGCCGACAGGCGAGTTCGGACGCGGGTCGGCGTAGACCTTCAGGTCAACCCGGCCTTTGTCGCCGAACGTGTCGTAGCGGGCGCCGGTCTTGGCGTTGAGCGCGACCAGGTCCGAGCCATCCAGCGCGAAAATACGCTCGTCCTTGCCGTCGGTCCAATAGGACACGCCGCGGCTACGGCCGACGCCTTCGGCTTTGGTGTCGACCCACACGACCTTGCCAGTCGTCGGATCAAGCGCCACCACCGGACCGGTTTCGCTGCGCATGTAGAGCAGGCCGCCCACCATCAAGGGCGTCATCTGGAAGTTGCCGGCCATGGGCGCGGGATTGCCCATCAGCGCTTCGGTGGGTGCCGCCTTCTGACGCCAGACGATCTTCAGGTCCTTGACGTTCTGGGCATTGATCTGCTCGAGCGGCGAATATTTATCGCCGCGGGAGGTGCCCGCATAATATTGCCACTCGCCGGGCTTGCTATAGTTCTTGTCGGCGGCGATGCCCGGCGACATGACGGCGGTTGATCCCAGCAGTGCCGCCAGAAGTCCGACGATGACGATGCGCTGTCTCATAACTGCCTCCCCTCCCTGTTGACGTGCTTATTTTGCCGGCGGCCCACCCAAGGCTTTGAGATAGGCGACGACGTCGATGATGTCCTGATCCGACAAATCCTTGCGCGGGAAAGCGGCCATTTCGCCTTTGCCGGCGCGCGCGATCGAGATCATGCCCGGCGCTTCGTGCGCAAAGGGCAGGATCGGCGGCCCCGCACCGTTGGCGCCGCCTTCGGCATTTTTGCCGTGGCATTCGGCGCAGACGCGGGCGTACACCGCTTTGCCGGCGGCGGCATCCTGGGCGAGGGTGGGGGACATGCTCAAGCCTGCCAGGGCGGCCAAGCCCCAGGCCATGCGGCGCAAACTTTTTAGTGTCGCAACCGAGGCCATGGGCAAGGTCCTGCTACTTTTTGGCCGCGTCGCCGAGCATGCCCAGATAGGCGGCTACGGCGGCTATTTCATCATTGGTGATCGCCGAGCGCGGCTGAGGCGGCATATTGCCCCGGCCGTTCCTGACGAATCCGAGTATTTCCTGAGCGCCATGCTTCAGCGGCACCAGGGGCGGTCCCTCGGCGCCTTCGCCGCTCTCACCGTGACACATCGCGCAAATCCGCTCAAAGGCCGCCTTGCCGGCGGTGTCATCGGCCACGGCCGGGGCTGCCAGGAAAACCAGGAACAGGCATACGCGTGTCGGCAAAAAAATATTCATCTAGAGGTACCTGGCCGATTTTACCGAAAAAATGCGCGCACTAAAGACCCGCCGGCTGCGGCGACAGCGCTGATAACGCGGGCAAAAGACGGATGTAAATGCACAACAAGCCTCCCCAGACTTCTCGGGTAAAAGTTATCATCACTTATAAAGACCGCGCCATCCCTATTCTGACGCCATTTGTCCACATGAATGCGCCAAGACTGTGTCACCCGAGCACCCCGCCGGGCAACCGCGCCGCAGCATTGCGGCGCCAGGCTTCAGCTTTGCAAAAGTTGCCGCCGGCCTGAGCACGGAGCACCGGCGGAGCTTCTTGAGCCGGGCCGCTTAGACAAAAAAAGAGGGGGTTTATACCCCCTCTTTTCCTTGAGGCGAATCGAATGCCTTACATCTTGAAGCGCAGGCCCGCGCGGAAGGTGCGCCCGAGCGTGTCGTAGAGCACCGAGTTCACCGCCGTATTGATGAACGGATTGACGCGCTGGGCGACAGGGACCGGGTCGGTATTGGCGACGTTGCGCACGTTCAGGAACGCGTCCACCGTCGTGCCTTCGCCGACCAGGAACTTATAAGTAAATCCGACATCGAAGTACCGGTAACCCGCGATGTGGTTGGAGTTGATGGTCTCGTGCTGCGGCGTTGAGGCCGGGCAACCGGTGGTGCACACGATAAAGTTGTTGTTGTACACACCCGAACTCATCTGACGCATGGTCAGCGAGACGTTGATCGGGTCAAGGTTGTAGCTAAGGGTGGTCGCCAAGCGCCAGTCCGGCGGACCATTGCCGCTGTTTTCACCGACGCCCTGCAACAGCACCGCACCTGGGAAGCCAGGATTGGTGTAATCGCGCAGGTACAGCGTGGCGTTGCTGTGCAGCATGAAGCTGCCGGCCCAGCCGTTCACCAAGTCGTCGGCATTCCAGCGATAGGAACCTTCGAGGTCGATACCTTTGGTGTTACGCGTCGCGACGTTGATATTTGACGTCTGGATCTGGATGATCTGACCGATAGTTGTGTACGGCGCAATGCCCGTGGGCGCTGCTCGCGTGATGAATTGGCAAAGGTCAGGACGTGTGCCACCGAAGCAGAGGTCAACCGTGGCCTGGGCGCTGATCGAACTGATGGAATCTCTCAAATCGATGTTCCAATAGTCGGCCGACACCGTCAGTCCCGGCAGGAACGACGGCGAGACCACCAAGCCGATGCCGGTCGTGTCGGCCTTTTCGGGCTTCAGGCCGGGGTAGCCGACTGCGATGCCGCGATACTGCGGGGTAGAGCCGTTGAATGGATCGAGCGGCAGGCTGTTCTGGCTGCCGGTGCCGCCCTGGTATAGCTCGTTCAGGTTCGGTGCCCGGATGTCGCGCGAGCGCGTGACACGCAGTTTGATGTCCGGCACAGGGGTGAAGGTCGTGCCGGCTTTCCACGTGGTTACGAAGCCGGAGTTCGAGTAGTCAGTGAATCGCACCGCGCCGTTGAAGTCCCAAGCCTCCGCCCAGCTTTGGCCCTTCGCCAGCGGAATGACCGTTTCGAAAGCCGCCTCCTTCACATTGATAGAACCATTCAGCGGCTTGAAATTGCCGCCGAACCAGTTCGTCGCCAGCGAGTTGTCGTCGGCGATGCTCTTGACCTTTTCTTGGCGGTAGGCGGCGTTCGCCGAAACGGAAACCGGACCGGCCCAAATCTCGAAGGGCTCGCCGCCGAGGGTTGCTTCCCAGACGTTCTGGATCAGCTTCTGGTAGGTATAGGACGTGCCGTGGTTACCCGTCAGATAGGAGTATCCGGCCTCGGTGTTCACGCCTTCGCCCATCAAGTTCCACGGCACGCAGCCGTTGGTCGGGTTGGTGAGCGTCGAGCGGCAGACGATGCGGCCGTTGGGGTCCCGCACCGCGTCGGTCGCCAATGCAAAGCGGTCGCGCAAGGTGACGCCGATGACGTTGACCGAGCTACGGCTGAAGCCGTTCTGGAAGTAGGCATCCCAAGTCCAGCCTTTGCCGAAGGCATCGAACTTGCCATTGGCGCCCACGACGTTACGGTTCACCATGCGGGTATTATTGGAGAAGATGCTCGGCATATCACGGTTGAAGCTGCCGATGGTTAGGGTCGTGACGCCCAAGGCAGCCATGCGGGTGCGAATGTCGGCGGGGATAAATGCGTTGTCGGCCTTGATCGCATTAACGCCGCTGGCTGCGTTGCCCGGCTGAAATTGCGTCCAGGCTTCGCCCTTGGTACGGCCGCTTCCCCAGGCGAGGGATCCGAAGACCGTGATATTGTCGGTGATGTCGTACTGCGCGCGCGTGAACATGTTCTGGCGGGATTCCAACGGATCGAGCGAGAACATGCCGTCGTGGGCGTCGGTGTATTGCCAATCACCGCCGTGCATCGACGGATCGAATACAACGTCGCCGTAATTGAGCTGCGCCGGTACGCCGCCCTGGCCGAAGTAGGTCCCTTTGAGCGGGCCGCTGACGACGATGCCGCCCGGGCTGCCGTTCGAATTTCCGACCTGCGAAGGATACAGCAGCAGGCGTGGCTGGCCGTTGGTGGCGGTGTAGGTCGGGTTGGTGACGTAGCCGATGCCGATGAAGGCCCAATCACGCTGCGGTCCATCGAGCACGCCGCTCTTGTAGACCTGCTCACCCGATGCGATGAAGTGCCCGCGCCCGTTGGCGAACGGGAAGCCGGCCGTCAATGCAAGGCGATAGCTCTCGTCGTCCATGTAGGACGTGATGCCGCCGGAAATTTCACCCTTAATGCCAGTGTATTCTTTGTCGAGGATGAAGTTGACAACGCCGGTGACGGCGTCGGACCCGTACACGGCCGAGGCGCCGCCGGTGACCACTTCGACGCGGCTAATCAGCTGTTGCGGGAAGGCGTTGATGTCCACCGCGCCGGTGAGGAGCGAGCCTACCGAGCGCTGACCGTCGAGCAGCACCAGGGTGCGGGTCGCGCCAAGGTTACGCAGGTTGAGGGTTGAAACACCGGCCGTGCCACTGCTGATGCCGGTTTGGCCCGTGTTGGGTGCAGCCGAGCCCGAGAACACCGGCATGGTATTGACGAATTCGGCGACGTTGGATGTGGCCGAAGCCGCGATGGCAGCGCTGTCGACGACCGACAGCGGCGTCGGGGCTTCATAGCCCTCGCGGACGATGCGTGAACCGGTGACGACGACTTCACCGAGTTCTTCTTCTGCTGCTTTGGCTTGTGCTTGCCCTTGCCCTTGGGCATATGCGGATTGGGTGGCGCCGACCAACAGCGCCAATGCGCTTACGGTCGTCAGCGCCCTCGAACTAAAACTGCGTAGATTGAGACCTCGATACATGGCGTCCTCCCCCTGTGGATGTGCGATTTAGTCTGCAAAAGTTGCTCTCCACGATCCCGTGCCCTCTCGCGGGGGCGGGCGCGCGTCGAGCGTGTCCAAAAATTCGAGGCAACCTAACACCTTGAAAATGTCCTTACAATATCAACGTCATGGCGGCGTCGGGCACAAAGTCGCGCAGCATGAATTTCGGTCGCCAATGAGGCGCACGACTCACTCTGGCACCTGGTCCTCCTGTTTGCGGTCTGGGGTAATTCAAAGCGCCTTTTTTGGGGCCGCCAGGGAAAACGGCCGCCGGACCGGCTTCGCGGGCGCTGCAGCAAACTTGTACAAGGTTTGTTTACACACCAATTTTTTGTTTTAGGGTGCTGAATGTCCAGACAAAACCAGCCTCGTCCCTGGATTGAGCGGGGGGAACCCTTTATAATCCGCCGACAATCTTGAGGGAGGGCTACCTATGACCACACACCAGCGCGTGCTGCGTTTCACTCTGCCCGTTGCTGCCGGCGTCATGGCAGGCCTGCTCAGTCAGACGGCATTTGTTCACACGGCCTCCGCCGCCCAAACCCGAAGCTTCGCCGTCGGCTGGTTCGTCCAGGCGGCCAATTCCTACGACGGGGATTGCCCCGAGGGTGTCAATCCGCTGCCGGA
>CANJPG010000094.1 GCA_947476065.1 Fidelibacterota bacterium | reverse complement strand
TATCCGGCCCGGGGACGAAATCCCCAATGAAATCCTGGACGGTACCGCGTCGTGGACCGTGGCGCGCAAGCACAAGCAGATCGCACGCGACCGCCTCCAAGTGCAGTTGCTGTCGTGGATGACCGGCAAGCCGATTGTCTACGCCAATCAGGACGAGCTTAAGAAGATCATCGCGGAAGACACCAATAAGAAGGCCTTGAAAGAGGCTTTCACCAAAGCGGCGGTGGCCCTTGGCATCGATCCCAGCCAGTCCGAGAAGGTACTGGACCGTATCGAGACCCTGGCGCGCGAAATATGTTACATCGAAGCATTGCGCGATCGCTCAAAAGAGCTCCTGCGTATTCGCGCCAACGTCGAATCCCTCATCAAGGTTTATTCCGCCGATCTCAGAGCCTCTGCCGATCTTGGCCGAATCAAGATGCTGATGGTGAAGGCGGTGGCCGAGACAGACGACATCTTCAATAACATCGACGCCGAAACCGCCGACGTGCTGGGTGCGTTGATGTCGATCGAATTCATCATCAAGTCGGTGCGCAAGGCCCGCGACGACCTGCACTATATTTTGATGGAGTGGGATCCGGTGATTGCCAAGTGGCAGAACCTGGAGATGGTCCGCAGCCAGGAGGTCGACAAGGCTTTGTCGGTGACCTACCAATTCCTGGCCAAACGTTTCTCCACCGGCAAAAGCATTATGAAGGCGCGCCCGAAGAACAATCCTGCTGCCGCTGAAGCGCCAAAGTCGATGCTCAGGGCGGAGAAACCGGGAGCGGCTGAGGCCGAAGCGCCCAAATCCCTCCTAAAGGCGGAGCAGGCAAAAGGAGCGTCAGAAGCTCCTAAATCGCTGTTGAAGGCCGACCAAGCAAGGGCGACGCCGATAGAAGCCCCAAAATCGCTATTGAAAGGCGCGCCGGAAAAATCGCGGGCCAAGACCGATCCAGGTTTGAAATCGCTGCTCAACATCGAGACGGCCAAGCCCTCTGCGAAGGACGAGTAGCCCCGGGCGCTGAGCCTCGGTTATAGCGTCTGAATTGTCTGGCGTAACGTGTCGGCACTGCACGGTTTACTCAGCACACGGTTTGCTCCCGCTTCCAAGGCCTTGGCCCGCACCGCTGCAGCATCGGCGCTGATCAGAATAAACGGTACGGCAGAAAAGCGCGGCACACTGCGGATGGCGCCCAGCAGTTCAAGGCCGTCCATCGGGCCCATGTTCCAGTCCGATAGTATCAGTGCGGTGTCCGGATTGGCGAGCAGCGCGGCGTGGGCCTGTTCGCCGTTCTCGGCCTCGATGATGTTTGAATAACCCAATTGCACAAGCGCGCGCCGCAGGGCGATCAACATCGGAACCGTATCGTCGGCGATGATGATCTTGGCGGTGGCGCTGATATCCATATCAGCGCGCGAGGTGCCGGACGAGGTCGTGCAGGAAGCGCGTGCCGGCATCCACCTGGGCCACGGAAATGAATTCGTTGGGCTGGTGCGCCTGGCTGATGGAGCCCGGGCCGCAGATCACGACCGACAGGCCGCTTTGCTGGAACTGTCCGGCTTCCGCGGCAAAGGCGACGGCGCGGGTGACGTTGTCACCCGTCAGCATGCGGCACAGGCGCTCGGCTTCTGAATCGGGCTCGGGCCGCAGCGGCGGCGTCGGCTCGCGCGCGAATATCTCGATGTCGCAGGTGGGCGAAATGGTGCGCATGCGGGCTACGACATCCCGGCAATGGGCGCGGAAGCGTTCGAGATAGCGCTCCGGGTTATCTTCGGGCAGCACACGGATATCCCATTGGAATGTGCAGTGCTTGGCCATGATGTTAAGCGCGGTACCACCCTCGATCACATTGACCGTGATCGTGCTGTGCGGCGGCTCGAACAATTGATTGTGCGGTCCCTTAAGCGCGGCTTCGGCGGAGAGAGATTGCAGAAATTGAATCAATTCAGCCGCAACCATCACCGCGCTGACGCCGCGGTGGGTTTGCGACGAGTGGGACTCGTGGCCGGTCACCGTCGTGCGCATGCCGGTAATGCCTTTATGCGCGCTCACGACTTTCATGTCGGTGGGCTCGCCGACGATCACCGCACTCGGCTTGGGCAGTTCGCGGTTGAGAAGGCGAATCAGCGACGGTGCGCCAAGGCAGCCGACCTCTTCGTCGTAGCTGAAAGCCAGGTGGATAGGCGTCTTCAGCGGCGCGGCCGTAATGGTGTCCAAGGCGCCTAGAATGATCGCCAGAAAGGCCTTCATGTCCGCGGTCCCGCGGCCGTACAGCAGGCCGTCCTTCTCGACGACATCGAAGGGATTGGTGCGCCATTCCTGGTCATCGACCGGCACGACATCGGTATGTCCCGACAACACCACGCCGCCTTCAACGCGCGGGCCGATGGTGGCCAGCAGATTGGCCTTGGTGCGGTCTTCATTGTGAACCAGCCGGCTTTCGATGCCGTGCTGTTTCAAGAGTCCCATGACGAAGTCTATGAAAGCGAGATTGGAATTGCGCGATACGGTGTCGAAGCTCACCAGCTTTTCCAGCATGGCGATGGAGCGCGCGGTCGCTGGTGAGGGGCTTGCCATGTGTTACTCCGCCATCCGCCATTTTGTGCCGTCGGCGCGATCCTCGATCACGACCCCGAGCGCGGCGATGGCATCCCGCAAGCGGTCGGCCTCTTTGAAGTCGCGGGCTTTGCGCGCATTAATGCGGGCCGCGATCAGGCGCTCGACTTCGGCCGCATCAACGCCAGAAGACTTCTTTGCAGCAATAAACCATTCGGCAGGCTCTTGCTGGAGCACGCCGAGCAGCTTGCCAGCCGCGAGCAGCTCAGCCTTAATCTGCGCGCGGCTGTCATCGGTTGGCGCGTTATTGAGCGCACCAACAATAAACGCGATCTCCGCCATCGCCTTCGGCGTGTTGAGGTCGTCTTCCAATGCCGCGCGAACGGGGGCGTACTCAGCGCCTTTTACAGGCTGTATATGAGCAACCTGTTCCAACGCACGATATGCGCGGTCCAGCGTTGTCTTCGCTTGCGCTACCGTGTCGTCCGACCAGTCGAGGGGTTGGCGGTAGTGCGCGCTTAAAAGCGCCCAGCGCAAGGCTTCGCCAGGCGCTTCCGAAAGAAGCTCATGCACGGTTTTGATGTTGCCCAAGGACTTGGACATCTTCTCGCGGTCCATGGTCAGAAAGCCGTTGTGCATCCAGACTTGAGCATAGGTCTTGCCGCCGTGGGCGCAGGTTCCCTGTGCGAGCTCGTTCTCGTGGTGCGGGAAAATCAGGTCGTGCCCGCCGCCGTGGATGTCGATGGTTTCGCCCAGGTGCTTCTCGATCATGGCCGAGCATTCGATGTGCCAGCCGGGCCGGCCGCGGCCCCAGGGGCTGTCCCAGCCCGGCAGGTCCGGCGTCGAAGGCTTCCAGAGCACGAAGTCAGCGGGGTCTTTCTTGAAAGGCGCCACTTCAACCCGTGCGCCGGCGATCATGTCGTCGCGATTGCGCCCCGACAGCTGGCCGTAGCCGGCAAATGACGGCACATCGAACATGACATGACCTTCAGCGGCATAGGCGTGGCCGTTTTTCATCAGGGTCGCGATCATGGCGATCATCTGCGCGATGTGATCGGTGGCGCAGGGCTCGATCGTTGGGGGCAGCACGCCGAGCGCGCCCATGTCGGCGCGGTAAATCTCGACGTATTTATCGGTGATGGTCTTGATCGGCACACCCTGGCTCTTGGCGGCGGTATTGATCTTGTCGTCGACGTCGGTGACGTTGCGTGCGTAGATCACCTGCGGATAGCGCGCCAGGAGCAACCGGAACAGCACGTCAAACACCACGGCCGGGCGCGCATTGCCGATATGGGCATAGTTGTAGACCGTGGGCCCACAGACATACATCGTCACGCGGGCAGGGTCCCGGGGGGCGAAGGCCTCCTTACGCCGTGTCAAAGTATTGTATAAAATCAATGACATAGGCTTCTCTTCCGACTCCCTGCGACTGCCCCTTATAGGATGCATTGCCCGCCGGGTGATAGCGCATCGGCTAAGGGATTGCAAAACGGGACATTAACAGCGATATCGTGCGCCAGATGCCGGCTGTAGCCGGCCTTCGAGGAGTTAATACATGAGCAGTCAGCAGCCTGCGGCCTTCGGGGTCCGCGTCAGCATCGAACAGGTCGAAGAGGGCACAACTCTTGCGCCGAAATTCGACCCAAACGGTCTTATCCCCGTCGTCACCACCGCCGCCGATACGGGCGAGCTGCTGATGCACGGCTATATGAACGCCGAGGCCCTGGCCAAGACCATTGAGACCGCCGAGGCGCACTACTACAGCCGCAGCCGCAAGGCCATCTGGCACAAGGGTGCGACCAGCGGCCTGGTGCAGAAGGTGGTCGAGATGCGTATCGACGACGACCAGGATGCAGTGTGGCTGCGCGTGCAGGTGACCGGCTCAGGCGCCAGCTGCCATGTCGGCTACCGCTCGTGCTTCTACCGCTCAGTCCCGCTGGGTGACGTCGGGGCCGCGGTCGAGAATCTGCATTTTGAAGAGACCGAGAAGACCTTCGATCCGAGGGCCGTTTACGGCGACGCGCCCAACCCGACGCAACTCTGACTACTGAGGAGGGCGGCGCCCGCGTCCACGCGGCCCGCCTTGGCCCTGCGGACCACTCTGCATCTGGGCCGGCGGCAGCCAGACTTTGCGCTGCCATTGGGAGGCGCGCGCATTACCCACTTCCTTCTGTCCCGGCATCAGGCTTTTTTCTACGGCGGCGACATCGGCGGTAGCCATCGGCATGAACCCGACCCGGCCCTTGGTGGGATTGGTTTCATACAGAACCAGCCAGTAGGCCGCTTCTTCTCCATTGCGTATCCCTGTGGGCCCGAACGCGTGGGCGGTCGCCAGGATGCCTTGTGCTTCCGGCCAGCCGGCGTCGCCCGCGCGGCGCAGCCACGTCAGGCCTTCTAGATATTCCGCGGAGAGGTCTTTGTCTTTGCCCGCCATATCAAGCAGGCATGATCCCAAGGCCGTCTGGGCATTTTCATACCCGGGGCCCAGGTTGGCAACGCTGCGCAGTTTGACCACGGCCGCCGGGCAGTTACCGTGGCTCTTGAGGTCGAGGCCCTCGCTATAGGCCGCATTGGGGTCGCCGCCGGGGCGCACGACGGTAACCCGGCCATCGATACCGGTGATCGATACGCTGCCGTCACGTTCATGCCTGTCCGAATTGTCGCTGCCGCAGGCGGCCAGCGTCAGAGCGACCAAGGCACTCGCGGCGACTGCCGTGATGGATCTCAAAACCGGAACCTCGCCGTAATGGCTGCCTTGTGGGCCATGTAGCTTTTGCTGAGTTCGGCGTCGTAATCCACGCTGACCGACGAGTAGCTGTCCTTATGCGCGATGCCGAAGCCGACGTTGGCGCGGTTCGGGTAGCGCGCGTTGCTGAACGTCGTGAACGACGGGCCCACGGCGAATTGCGATTTGACCGCGTAAGGGTCGGCCATGAACTCGCGCGTATAGTTCGCGCGGAACTCCGCTTCGACGTACGAGTCGTAGAACACCGGGAAATCGCGGTCGAGGGTGAAGCCGGCCGATGCGCGCGCATTCTCGGGGTTGCGCGCCGCGACAGTCAGGTCGACGCCGGTGCCGCCGCCGACCTCGGTGTAGGCGTTCTCATGATTGCGAAGGTAGGACGCACGCAGATAAGGCGTGAACTGGTACTGCGAGAATTTGGTGAAGAAGCCCGTTTCCAAGCTGCCGCCGTATTCGTAGCCCTTCCATTTGCCGACGGTCAGGCGGCTGACACTGCCGATATCGACGTGGCGCTGCTGGTTGTAGCTGTTGTAGCCGCCGCCCGCGATCGCCTGGAGATACAGCAGATCACCCGTATAGCGCGCGTAGAGGTTGGCCTGGCTGTTGTAAAACTCGATCGGCGACTTGGCCGCCGTCTTGAGGTTCGCCGAATGCCAGGTCTCGGTGAAGCCAAGGCCGATATTGGTCGTGCCGTCAAAAGCCGGAGCATCGGCGCCGAAGGCAACACCAAGCCCCCAGATGTCGAAGCCGTTTTGTTCGCCGCGCGCCCGCTGGTCGCTGTAGTCGCCGATGGCCTGCGCCCAGAAGCTGGGGATGTCACCGGCCGCGTGGTCGGGCATGCCGTTCTTGGCGACGCCGACAAGGCGCCGGCGAATGGCGCCCGAGGCCATTTCCTGATTGTTGAGCGCGGCCTGCTGCAGCGCGCCGCTGCTGTCGGGCAACAGCTTCGAGAGGCTGGCCTCAAAATCGCCCTGGGTTTGCAGGGCCGAGATCGCCGTCACCAATGGGACGTCCTGGTTCATCGCCGTGGTGAAGCCGCTGTAGATGGCGGTGCGGTTCTGGCCCAAGGCGAGCTCGGTGGCGGTTTTACGGCGCACCGTCAGAAGCAGCGTGTTGGGATTGGTCGTGTCCAGGCTGAACGTGGTCGAGTTGATGTAGGAGTTTGGCGAACTTGCGATCTGGCTGAGCGGCGCGCCAAAGACCAGGGAATTGGCGCGGATGGCGGTGACGGTCTTGGTGCCTTCGATCAGGCCGGTCAGCGCCGCGGTGATCTTGGCGCCCGCACCGAACGTGACCGTGCCCGCCGATTGGAGAATGCCGCCTGGCAGTGCGGTGGCGCTATTGTTGATATCAAACGTTAGCACCGACGCGCCCGTGAAGCTTGCGCTCGAGGCATTGATCGGACGGGAACTTAAGATAGTCAGCTGCGACGCATCGACTTTAAGGGTCAGCGTGCCGGTGCCCTGGGCGATACCGCCTGTGGCCTTGGCGCCGTTGGTCAGCGTGACCGTGTGGGTGCCGTTGCCCAGGCTGGTGAGGCCGGTCACCAGGCCTCCGTTCATAGTGAAGGTGCTGTTGCCGGTTTTGGTGGCGCCATTCTGGAAGGTGATGTTGCCCGCGACACTGGCGTCGGTGCCGGTCAGCACGACCGTCGAGTTGCCCGACCCGAGGTAGACGCTGCCGACAATCGTGCCAGTGTTGTTGATGGTCGCGCCGGTGGTGTTGACGCTGAGGTCGATGGCCGTCATCGTTCCGATGCTGCCGCTTTGCACAACAGTGTTGATCAAGCCGCTGTTGACGATGTTTACCAGGGTGCCGGACTTGTCGATGATGCCGTAAGCTGAGGTAGAGCCGCCCTGGGCGCTGACGACAAAGTTGCCGCTGTTGCCGAAGTTGGGCAGCACACCAAGGGCGTCGATGACCAAGCCGTAGGCGTCGCCGCCTTTGGTGCCCGCCTTGCTGGTCAGCGCGTTGGTGGTGGAATCGACGGTGCTGATAAGGAAGTCGCCGTCGTTCTGGAAACGCGAGACCACGGCGTAGCTGCCGATGCTGAGGCCGGTGACTTGCGCATCCTGCGCGGCCGCTTCGATGTTGCCTTTGTCGTTCCAGATGCCGCCGGTCAGGCGCGTCGTGTAAATGGTGCCGCCGCTCAGCAGGCCGTGAATGTCGATGCCGGTGGTCACTAGGCCTTTGGTCGTGCCGTCGACCAGGATGTTGCCCTGGTTCTTGAACGAGAAGCCGCCGATCGAATCGCTGGGGCTGATGGTGATGTTGCTGGGCGTCGTATTGAGCCCGCCCTGGCCGATGATCATGCCGGTGCTGCCGACCACGGCTGTCGTGCTGTCGGGCGGCGTGGCCGCAGCAGCGGCGGTGGTGTCTTTAGCTTCCTCGGCGCGCGTGAGGCGGTTGCCCAAAATGCTAATGCCTTGGGTTATGTCGCCCGCGATCCAGATGCCGGCCTTGGCGGGGGTCGGATCAAGGGTCGTCAGCGTGACGCCGTTGGTGCTGGTCACGACCGAGCCCGTGCCGGCGGTGATGGAGCCGGAGAATAGTGCCGTGCCGTTGATGCCCCCGCCGAGATAGACACCGACCGCGCCGGTGCCGCCCGTGGACAGCACGCCGCCTTGCGTGAAGTTGCCGGTGATGCGGCCGGTCGTAGCAATGCCGTACGTGTTGTCGCCCGTGACGACGATAGAGCCGTTATTGGCCAGGTTACCAACGAGGTTTGACTGCAGCAGCATGCCGACCGAACGGTTCCCGCCCACGAGGATGGCGCCGCTGGTCACCGTGGGCGCGCTGGCGGTGCCGCCGGAGATGCTGGCATTGACGACGTCGCCGGTCAGCGTGCCGAGACCGCTCACCTTAATGCCGGCATTGAAGACGTCTGTGGTCAGCAGGCTGCTGCCGGTGACCGGGCCGAGGACATTGATGCCGCCCTGGTTGGAAATCGAGCCGATGATGTTCTTGGCCACGCCGTTCTGGGTCGTCTGGACCAGTGCCCCGGTGGCATTACTTTCCTGCGTATTGCTGACCGTCCCACTGTTGGTGAACGAATTGCTGCTGTTTACGGTTACCGCCGCCGCGCCTGCCACCGTCACCGACCCGCCGGATTGCACGATGATACTGCCGGGTCCGGTTCCGTCGCCGGTCGTGGTATCGGCGGCCGTGGTGCGCGCGTCGCTGATCGTCAGGTCGGCTGAATGCGAAGATGGGGCATTCAATACGGTCGCCGCCGACGCCAGCAGTACCAGCGGTCCAACGGTTCCAAATCTATTGCGGCCGACCATCAAAAATCCCCTAACTCAGCAAATACAGAAATAGACAAAACCTCGCCCCCCCGGCCTCGCTTGGCGCGAGCCGGCGTTTGGGCGGGCTGTTATACCAACAACCGCTGCCGGTACGACAACCCCGTATTGTTATGACAATTTCTCAATGAAACTCGCAGGAAAACCCCGGATGCCCCGTCACGGGCCATATTATCCGGGACTTTAAGCCGGGGTTTCGCGAGGGCCTCGGCGGTGGCTGACGTGAAGCTTTGAAACGCCGGTCAGACCGGGTGCCGCCGGACCCCGCGAAAACCAGGACTAACCACATCCTTGAATGTTTCCACAATACTTAATGGTTTTTAGGCCCTCAAAAATCAACTGTAGATTTTGTGGTTCGTTAAACCCCTGGCACTAGATGTGGCTTTGACCCATTTTTAGGAATTCTAGTGTAGAGGTAACCGCCTCGGACCGACGCATATAGCTGCCCGGCCGAGCGGGTGTGGGGATGGCCTTCATGGCGCAGACGGCGCGCAATATTTTTGTGGCATTTGAGTTGTTTCGCCCGGAGCGGGGCGACGACCGTA
>CANJPG010000093.1 GCA_947476065.1 Fidelibacterota bacterium | reverse complement strand
GCCGAATCCGGCTTGCCGGAAGACGCCGTGGTGTTCTGTTGCTTCAACGGCGCCCACAAGATCACCTCCTTCACCTGGAAACGGTGGATGACCATCCTGGAGCAGGTGCCGGGCAGCGTACTGTGGCTGCTGGACAGCATTGAAACCACCAATCAGCGCCTGCGGGAACTGGCCCAGCAGCACGGCATCGCGCCCGAGCGCATCGTCTTCGCCGGCAAGCGCCGCAACCCGGACCATCTGGCCCGCTACCCGCTGGCCGACCTGTTCCTCGACACGGCCCCTTACGGCGCGCACACCACTTCCTCCGACGCCATGTGGATGGGTGTGCCGGTCTTGACCCTGGTCGGGCGCAGTTTCGCCGCGCGCGTCTGCGGCAGCCTGGTCACGTCGGCCGGCATGCCGGAACTGGTGTGCTACAAGCCCGAAGACTTTGTCGCCCGCGCCGTCGAGCTGGGCAACGACAAGGCCAAGCTTTTGGCCTGCCGGAAAAAGCTCCAGTCGCAGCGCAACACCTGCGTACTTTTCAACACACCGCTGCTGGTTTCCAAGCTCGAGGAGCTCTACGCCGAGATGTGGAAGGACTACTCCTCGGGCAAATTGCCGCGGACGGATCTGTCCAATCTCGACGTCTATAACGACATCGGCTCCGAGCTTGATCGCGACGACGTCGAAATGATGCTGGTGCCCGACTACAACGGCCTCTATCGGCAAAAGCTCGCCGAGCAGGACAGCTACGCCTATCTGCGTCCCGACAATCGGCTGTGGAAGCCGTAGGAAGGGAGTCGCCTTTGCCCCACGATGAAAAAGAGGCCGCCTTCATCAAGGCGATGAAGGCCAGCTTTCCGCCGTCGTTGCGGGCTTTTCTGGGTTGCGCCTGTCCTATCAAGGTGGTCGATATCGGCGCCAATCCCATCGATGGTCCGGCGCCCTACAAGCCCTTGCTCGACGGCGGTGACACCCAGGTGGTGGGATTCGAGCCCAACCTCAACGCGCTCGCCAAGCTGAACGAACGCAAAGGGCCATCCGAGACTTATCTGCCTTATGCCGTAGGCGACGGTAAACAGCACACCCTGCGTCATTGCCTGCTGCCGGGCATGACGTCGCTGTTCGAGCCCAACCCCGCGGTTTTGAAGCTGTTCGCCAGTTTCTCGGAGTGGGGCGCGGTCGTCAAAACCGAACCGGTCGATACCCGCCGCCTCGACGACATCCCCGAGACCGCCGGCCTCGATCTGCTCAAGATCGACATCCAGGGGGCCGAACTGATGGTCTTCGAGAACGCGCGCGCACGTCTGGCCGACGCCCTGGTCATTCACACCGAAGTCGAGTTCCTCGAGATGTACAAGGGCCAGCCGCTCTATGGCGACGTTGAGCGGTTCCTGCGCACGCAGGGCTTCATGCTGCACCGTTTCGAGCCCCTGGTGACCCGCGACTTCACGCCGGTGCTTCTCAGCAGCGATCCCTATGCCGGTCATAGTCAGGTCTTTTGGGCAGATGCGGTTTTTGTGCGCGACCTGACGCGCCTCGACCTTCTCAGCCCCGAACAGATCCTGCGCCTGGCCGTCATCCTGTTCGATTGCTACCGCTCACACGACCTAGTCTTGTATCTGTTGCGCGAACACGACCGGCGCGCTCACAAAGGCTACGGCGAAAAATTCTTAAATCTGGTCCGCCCGCTTGTGAACGCCCCCATCGTGAGTTAATTCTCGGGTGACGTTGGCGGCGAGGGAAACGCTCCGGTGATGAAGATTTTTGACGTCGTAGGCAACAAGTCGGCCTGCGCCTTGGCCACGACCGTCGATGACGCGCTGAACGCGGCCATCGCCAAAAACGACCTTGATGCAGATGTAGGCATCTACAGCATCGACGGCATGTCGGGGAAGAAATACCGATATTTCATTAACACCCTGATGGCGGCCCTCGGTCCCACCCGCTATCTCGAGGTGGGCTCCTGGATGGGGTCGACCATGTGTGCGGCCGTTCACGGCAATAAGGTAGATGCGGTTGCCATCGACAACTGGTCTGAATTCGGCGGACCCAAAAACACGTTCCTGAATAACCTCAACACCTACATCACGCCCGACGTTCACGTGACGCTCGTTGAAGCGGATTTCCGCACCGTCGAATACGCGAAGCTGCCGGGTCCATTTCAGGTCTATCTATTCGACGGACCCCACGACGCCATCGACCAGTATTACGGCCTGAAATTGGCGATGCCCTGTCTGGCCGATCAATTCGTCTTTATTGTCGATGACTGGAACTGGAGCCGCGTGCGGGAAGGGACTCTGGCGGCGCTGAGCAAATGCGAGGTGACGGTGTTGTACGGCGCCAGCATTCGCACGACCGACAACGACATCAGCCCGGAGCATCTGCTCCCGATCAAAAGCTTCCGCGCGGTCCGCGACTTTGATTGGCACAACGGCTATTTCATCATGGTCCTGGCCAAACCCGGCACGCCGGGCGCGCGGCCTTAACAACACATTGATATTAAACAATATTTTTTGAATATGATGTGGCGCATGCCGGCCTGCGTCTAATAGAGTAGGCAAGTCGCGCGGCACATATTCTGGAATTTAGACGTTATCGTGATATATAGGTTGCGCATGGGTTGATGGGTTCGCCGCTTGCGGAGCCCCGCCCGAGCGGTGAGGAGGCCAATGAAGTTTCAATTTATGTTGGTACCGGCAGCGATCGTGGCCAGCGTAGCGGCCACCGCGCCCGCCCAGGCCAAGATTTTCATGGACGTTGCGCAGGCCCAGAAACTGATGTTTCCCGGCGCGACCTTCGAGGAAAAGTTCGTCACCCTCGATCAATCGCAGTTCAATGCGATCATCAAGGATGCCAACGTCAACATCTACTCGCGCAATGTAAAAGCCTGGCGCGTGTCCACCGGCGGTTGGTTTATCATCGACCAAGTGCGTGGCAAGGACGACTGGATCAGCTATGCCGTCTCCATCGGCAGTGATGGCCTGGTCAAGCAGGTGGAAATCCTGGAATGCCTCGAGAATTACGACGGGATTACGGTCCCCAACTGGCGGGCGCAGTTTTACGGCAAGAAACACGGCTCCAGCTTTGACGATATCGGCATGATCTCGGGGGCCACGCTGTCGTCCGGACAGATGCTCTCGGGCGTTAAGCGCATCTTGTCGACCTACGCGCTGATCCTCAAGGACGTCGGCTAGGCTGCTCGCCACCTGCCGGGCCAGCTGTAAAAAGCTCCATCTTCACAACCGCTTGGAGTGTCCGCCCCGTGCCCGCGGACAGGGCCACTTGACGGCCCCCTCAAGTCGTTTATTGATACTTTGGCCGGCCGTGGGGACGGCCGTTTTTCTTTGTCTTTAATGTGCTTTGCGTCGACCGGCACGTGACCGCAAAATGGGGGCGACCCCCAGGTTACGGGCGTGCTGAGCGCCGGCGATGCGTATGAGATGGTGTCGGAGACTGCATGAGTTTGCTGCCAAAGCAGGGGCTGTATGACCCCAAGAATGAACACGACAGCTGCGGGGTCGCTTTTGTTGCGCACAGCAAAGGCGAGAAGTCCCACGACATCGTCCGCCAGGGTTTGCAGATCCTCGTTAACCTCGAGCACCGTGGCGCCGTCGGCGCCGACCCCTTAGCCGGCGACGGCGCGGGCATTCTGATCCAGATTCCCGACGCCTTCCTGCGCGGCGTCTTCAAGGACCAGGGCATTACGCTGCCCAAGGTCGGCGACTACGGCGTCGGCATGATTTTCCTGCCCAAGGCGCCGCTCGCCGCCCGCGATGCCATCAAGCTCGTCGAAAAAACCATCACCGAAGAGGGCCAGCAGGTTCTCGGCTGGCGCGACGTGCCCGTGGATGCGTCGGGTCTTGGCGAGTCCGTCAAGGCCAGCGAGCCCTGGATTCGACAGGTCATCGTCGGCCGGGCCCCCTCGACCAAGGCGGGAGACGATTTCGAGCGCAAGCTATTCGTGATCCGCAAGCTGATCGAGAACATCGTGCTCGCCCACAAGGCCGGCCACCGCAACGACTTCTACATCTGCAGCTTCTCGGCGCGCGTGCTGGTCTACAAGGGCATGCTGCTAGCGCCGCAGATCGGCACCTACTTCCTCGACTTGCATGACCCGCGCCTGGTCTCGGCGCTGGCGCTGGTGCACCAGCGCTTCTCGACCAATACCTTCCCATCGTGGCGGCTCGCGCATCCCTACCGCATGGTCGCCCATAACGGCGAGATCAACACCCTGCGCGGCAACCTCAACTGGATGGAAGCCCGCCGCCACGCCATGAAGTCGGTGCTGTTCGGCAGCGACATGGAAAAGCTCTGGCCGCTGATCGCCTCCGGCCAGTCGGATACCGCCAGCCTCGACAATGCGCTCGAGCTCCTGGTGCAGGGCGGCTACTCGCTGGCCCATGCCGTCATGATGCTGATCCCCGAAGCCTGGGCCGGCAATCCGCAGATGGATGAGAAGCGCCGTGCTTTCTACGAATACCACGCCGCGCTGATGGAGCCGTGGGACGGCCCTGCCGCTCTGGCCTTCACCGACGGCCGCCAGATTGGCGCGACACTGGACCGCAACGGCCTGCGCCCAGCGCGTTATCTCGTCACCAGTGACAATCTTGTGGTCATGGCCTCGGAAGCGGGTGTGCTCAACATCCCCGAGGAAAAGATCGTCAAGAAGTGGCGCCTGCAGCCGGGCAAGATGTTCCTGATCGACCTCGAGCAGGGGCGCATCATCGATGACGCCGAACTCAAGGCCACGCTCGCCAATGCCAAGCCTTACAAGGCCTGGCTGGAAAAAACCCAATTCGTGCTCGAGGACCTCGCCGACGCTCCCGCCATCGAGCGTCCGGTATCCAACGAAACGCTGCTCGATCGCCAGCAGGCCTTCGGCTACACGCAGGAAGATCTCGACCGCTTCCTCGACCCCATGGCGCGCACCGGCGATGATCCTGTCGGCTCCATGGGCACCGACAGCGCGCTGTCGGTGCTCTCGCGCAAGCCGAAGATGCTCTACAGCTATTTCAAGCAGTGCTTTGCCCAGGTTACCAATCCGCCGATCGATCCGATCCGCGAAGAGCTGGTGATGTCGCTGGTCTCGCTGGTCGGGCCGCGGCCCAACCTGTTGGGCATCGACGCCGAAGACACTCATGTGCGCCTTGAAGTGCGCCAGCCGATCCTCACCGACGGTGACCTCGAGAAAATCCGTCATCTCAACAAGCTGCTGGGTGATTCCTTCCGCACCTGCACGCTCGATCTCACCTATCCGGTGGAACGCGGCGTCGAAGGCATGGAGCCGGCGCTCGACAGCCTTTGCGCCGACGCGCACAAGTCGGTGCTCGACGGTTTCAACATCCTGATCCTCTCGGACCGGCGCGTCAGCCGCAACCGCATCGCCATACCGGCGCTGCTGGCGACGGCAGCGGTGCACCATCATCTGATCCGCAAAGGCCTGCGCACGGAAACCGGCTTGGTGGTTGAAACCGGCGAGGCGCGCGAGGTGCATCACTTCTGCACGCTGGTCGGCTACGGCGCCGAAGCCATCAATCCCTATCTTGCGTTTGAAACCATGTCGGCCATGCGCGGTGCGCAGATCTCCGCCGACTACAGTGACGAGAAGGTGCAGAAGCAGTTCACCAAAGCCGTGGGCAAGGGCATGTTGAAGGTGATGTCAAAGATGGGCATATCAACGTTCCAGTCCTATTGCGGCGCGCAGATTTTTGACGCCGTCGGATTACAGTCCAGCTTCATCGACAAATATTTCACCGGAACGTCATCGCCAGTCGAAGGTGTGGCCCTCACCGAAGTCGCCAGGGAAACCGTCGAGCGCCACAGCCTTGCTTTTGGGAACGTCTTCTACCTCAAAGATGCGTTGGACCCGGGCGGCGAGTACCAGTTCCGCCTGCGCGGCGAAGAGCATATGTGGACACCGGATTCCGTGGCCAAACTCCAGCACGCCGCGCGCGCAAACAGCGCCGAGACCTACGACGAATACGCCAAGCTGATGAACGACCAGTCGGAGCGGCTGATGCAGCTGCGCGGCCTGTTCGATCTCAAGACCTCGGCCAATCCCATCAAGCTCGAACAAGTCGAGCCGGCCGCCGAGATCGTCAAACGCTTTTCATCGGGGGCCATGTCCTTCGGCTCAATCAGCCGCGAAGCGCACACCTCGTTGGCTATCGCGATGAACCGCATCGGCGGGCGTTCGAATACCGGCGAGGGCGGCGAAGAACCTGATCGCTTCAAGCCCATGGCCAACGGCGATTCCATGCGGTCGGCCATCAAACAAGTGGCTTCCGGCCGTTTCGGCGTGACCACCGAATACCTCGTCAACGCCGACGACATCCAGATCAAGATGGCCCAAGGCGCCAAGCCAGGCGAGGGCGGGCAGCTGCCCGGCGACAAGGTCAATGGACCCATCGCCAAGGTGCGCCATTCGACACCCGGCGTCGGCCTGATCTCGCCGCCACCGCATCACGACATCTATTCGATCGAGGATCTGGCGCAGCTCATCCACGACCTTAAGAACGTCAATCCCAAGGCGCGCATCAGCGTCAAACTGGTTTCGGAAATTGGCGTGGGAACGGTCGCGGCGGGTGTCGCCAAGGCGCGCGCCGACCACGTCACCATTTCCGGCTTTGAAGGCGGCACCGGCGCCTCGCCGCTGACCTCGCTGACCCATGCGGGATCGCCTTGGGAAATCGGCCTGGCTGAGACGCACCAGACCTTGGTGCTCAACAATCTGCGCGGACGTATCGCCGTGCAAGTGGACGGCGGCCTGCGGACGGGCCGCGATGTGATTGTCGGCGCCTTGCTCGGGGCCGACGAATTCGGTTTTGCCACGGCGCCCTTGATCACGCTGGGCTGCATCATGATGCGCAAGTGCCATCTCAACACCTGCCCGGTCGGCGTGGCGACGCAGGACCCGATCCTGCGCGCACGTTTCGCTGGCCAACCCGAGCATGTCATCAACTATCTCTTCTTCATCGCTGAAGAAGCCCGCAAGATCATGGCGCAGATGGGCATTGCCCGAATGGAAGACCTCATCGGCCGCGTCGATCTCATCGACACGCGCCGCGCCATCGACAACTACAAAGCCAAGGGCCTCGATTTTTCGCGCCTGTTGTACAAGCCGCAAGTCGGCCGCGATGTCATGACCCGTCATAGTTCCCAGCAGGACCACGGCCTCGACAAGGCGCTCGATCACCGCCTCATCGCCAAGGCGGCGCTGGCGCTGGAAAATGGTCAGGCCGTGAACATTGAGTCGCCGATCCGCAACGTCAACCGAACGGTTGGCGCGATGCTGTCGGGCCTGGTGGCGAAGAAATACGGTCACCAGGGCCTGGCGGAAGATACCATCTCGGTGAAGTTCAAAGGCATCGCCGGCCAAAGCTTCGGCGCTTTCCTTGCGCGCGGCGTGTCATTTGAACTCTCGGGCGCCGGTAACGACTATGTCGGTAAGGGCTTGTCCGGCGGGCGTATCGCGATCTATCCGCCGGCGGAATGCCCGGCGGTTCCTTCAGACAACATCATCGTCGGCAACACCGTGTTGTACGGCGCCATCGAAGGTGAGTGCTATTTCTCCGGTGTCGCCGGCGAGCGTTTCGCAGTGCGCAATTCCGGAGCCGCTGCGGTCGTCGAGGGCGTCGGCGATCACGGCTGCGAATACATGACCGGGGGCGTCGTCGTCGTGCTCGGCGCCACCGGCCGCAACTTCGCGGCCGGCATGTCGGGTGGGATTGCCTATGTGCTCGACGAGGACGGCACGTTCGAGAAGAACTGCAACATGGCCATGTGCGGCCTCGAAAGCGTCAAACCGGAACCCGTCGGCCAGACCGAAGACGGCGGCCTCAGGGCCTTGCTCGCCAACCACCTGGAGCAAGATGCGCCGCGCCTTTACCGCCTCATCGAACGTCATCGTCATTATACCGGCAGTGCGCGGGCCAAGCAGATCCTCGATCGCTGGGACCACTACCTGCCGAAATTCCTCAAAGTGATGCCCGTGGATTATAGCAAGTCGCTCAAGACCCTCGCCGCTTCGCGCGCGCGTGAAAAGGAAGAGAACAACACCTTCAAGATCGGCGGAACCAAAGCTCATGGGTAAGCCAACAGGGTTCCTCGAGATCGGCCGCACAGATCGCGACTACGAGAAGGTCGCCGAGCGGATCAGCAACTATCGCGAATTCGTCAAGCCGTTCACGGACGAAGCGGTGCAAGGGCAGGGGGCGCGCTGCATGGATTGCGGCATTCCCTTCTGTCACACCGGCTGCCCGGTCAACAATCTGATCCCTGATTGGAATAACCTAGTTTTCAAGGGCCGCTGGCGCGATGCGCTCAATGTGCTGCATTCCACCAACAACTTCCCCGAATTCACCGGCCGCATATGTCCGGCGCCTTGCGAGGCGGCGTGCACGCTGAACATCAACGACGATGCGGTGACTATCAAATCCATCGAGTGCTCGATCATCGACCGCGGCTGGACCGAAGGCTGGATTCAGCCCGAGCTACCCGCGCGCAAGTCCGGTAAATCCATCGCCGTTGTCGGCTCCGGCCCCGCGGGCATGGCAGCGGCGCAGCAGCTGGCGCGCGCCGGCCACAGCGTCACCGTCTTCGAGAAGGATGACCGCATCGGCGGGCTGCTGCGCTACGGCATCCCCGACTTCAAGATGGAGAAGCATCACATCGACCGGCGCATCAAGCAAATGGAAGCCGAAGGCGTGGTGTTCAAGCCCAACAGCCATATCGGCAAAGCACTTCCCGTCGAAACCCTGATGAAGGATTGCGACGCGGTCATACTGTCGGGCGGCGCCCAGGCGCCCCGCGATCTGCCGGTGCCCGGCCGCGACCTTAAGGGAATCCACTTCGCCATGGATTTCCTCGGCCAAAACAACAGGCGCGTAGCCGGCGACAGCATTCCCACCGGCGAGGTCATCACCGCCAAGGACAAACATGTCATCGTGATCGGCGGCGGCGACACGGGCTCGGACTGCATCGGCACGTCGATCCGCATGGGGGCCAAGTCGGTCACACAGCTCGAGATCATGGCGCGCCCGCCCGATGTCGAGAACAAGCCGCTGGTCTGGCCCTATTGGCCGCTGAAGTTCCGCACCTCGTCGTCCCAGGATGAGGGGGCCGCGCGTGACTTCGCTGTGGCCACCAAACTCTTCAAGGGCGATGCCAAAGGGAACGTCGTGGCCCAGCAGATCGTTCGCTTGGACGGCAATAAGGAAGTGATTGGTTCGGAGTCAGAACTTCCTGCCGACTTGGTGCTCCTGGCCATGGGCTTCGTGCATCCGACCCATGACGGCCTTCTGGCCAACCTGGGCGTCAAACTCGACGCCCGCGGCAACGTTCAGGCCGATACCGTCAAATATAAGACCTCCGTTGCCAAGGTTTTTACCGCGGGCGACATGCGCCGCGGGCAAAGCCTGGTGGTCTGGGCGATCCGCGAGGGGCGGCAGGCTGCCCGAGCGGTTGATGAATTCCTGATGGGTTCCACCGACCTGCCCCGGTAACCCCAGGGCGAATCCGTTTAAAGCGCGCCCGGAATTTCCTCAAACGCTACTCTTAAAAATTCCCATATGGCAGGGCTTCTGCAACCCATGATATATCGTAGGGATGCGCACTTTATTTGATTCGGCCGCGGTTTCCGGGGGATCGACGCCGTCCTCCTTAGATACGCACATCCTTCACGCCGAACACGGCGTAGTCG
>CANJPG010000092.1 GCA_947476065.1 Fidelibacterota bacterium | reverse complement strand
TAAGCACCGATTGGCCCACCCAGAACAACCAGTAGATCGGGCTCTAGCGGATCGAAGGCATTCCAGTCGGCGACCGGCGCCTCAATATAATTCACCGGCATTTTGCGCTGGGCGAACAGTTCTTCGAGGATTCCCAAATCCTCGAAGGCTACATGACGTAAGGCTGTAACGGTTGCCATGATGCAGCTTACGCTGCGTCTTCCACCGCACCGTGACAGTGCTTGAACTTTTTGCCCGAGCCACAGGGGCAGGCTTCATTGCGCGCCACGCGGCCCCAGGTTGCGGGGTCGTTGGGATTGCGCTGCTCGGGGGCGACGCGCGGCAACACGCGTTGGGTTTGCGCGTCATCCTGGCCGGCGTCGCCGATCTGGGCGCGAGGCGTCTCATGAATGGCGCGTGCGCTTTGCGGCGCGTGCGGCTGCAGGTCTTCCGGCGGCGGCTCGGAGCGCAGTTCAACCCGCGACAAGAACGCGGTCACCCGCTCGCGCAAGCCGGACATCAGCTCATTGAACATGACGAAGGCTTCGCGCTGGTATTCCAGCAGCGGCTGTTTCTGGCCGTAGGCGCGCAGGTTGACGCCGTGGCGCAGCATGTCGAGCTGGGCCAGGTGATCGCGCCAGCCCTGGTCGATCATCTGCAGCACGATGCTTTTCTCGACGCGGCGCATCAAGTCAGGGCCGATGGCTTCTACCTTGGCAGTCATCTTGGCGTCGGAGGCGGCCAGGATGCGCTCGCGCATTTCTTCATCCGCGATGCCTTCTTCCGCGGCCCATTCGGCCAGCGGCAGGTCGAGGCTGAGGATGCGCAAGGTCTCTTCATGCAGGCCCGGGATATCCCATTGCTCGTGCATGGCGCGCTCGGGGATGAATTTGGCGACCAGATCTTGAATGGTCTGGTGGCGCATATCGTTGACCATTTCCGACAGGTCTTCGCTGCTCATCATTTCGCGGCGCTGTTCGAAAATCACGCGGCGCTGGTCGTTCATCACGTCGTCGAATTGCAGCAGGTTCTTGCGAATGTCGAAGTTGCGCGCTTCGACCTTCTGCTGGGCCTTCTCGATGGCCTTGTTGATCCACGGATGGATAATGGCTTCGCCCTGCTCGAGGCCCAGGCGCTGCAGCATGCCGTCCATGCGCTCGGAGCCGAAGATGCGCATCAGATCGTCCTGCAGCGACAGGTAGAACTTCGACGCACCCGGGTCGCCCTGGCGGCCCGAGCGGCCGCGCAGCTGGTTGTCGATGCGCCGGCTTTCGTGTCGTTCGGTGCCGATGACGTACAGACCGCCGGCCTGTTGGGCGATCAGCTTCTTCTCGTCGACGTCGCGGCGGATGGCCGCCTTCTCGTCGTCGGTGAGCGGGCTGGCCTTGGTAAGCTCGTCGGCGCGGATACGCGCTTCGGCGTTGCCGCCCAGCTGAATATCGGTGCCGCGGCCGGCCATGTTGGTGGCGATAGTCACGCCGCCCGGCACGCCGGCCTGGGCGATGATGAAGGCTTCCTGCTCGTGGTACTTGGCGTTCAGCACCTGCGGCATGATCTTTTTGTTCTTGCGCAGGAGCGCTGCGAGCGTTTCCGACTTCTCGATGGAAATCGTGCCCACCAGAACCGGCTGCTGGCGCTGATAGCACTCCTCGATCAGGTCGATGATGGCCGCGTATTTCTCTTCGGCCGAGCGATAGACTTCGTCGTGTTCGTCCTTGCGGATACGCGGCACGTTGGGCGGCACGTCAACCACATCGAGGCCGTAGATCGTGCCGAATTCCTCGGCTTCCGTCATGGCCGTGCCGGTCATGCCGGCCAGCTTCGGATACATGCGGAAATAGTTCTGGAAGGTGATGGTGGCGAGCGTCTGGTTCTCGTTCTGAACCTCGACGCCTTCTTTCGCTTCGATGGCCTGGTGCAGGCCTTCCGAAAGACGGCGGCCTTCCATGATGCGCCCGGTGAACTCGTCGATCAGGTGGACCTTGCCATCCTTCACCAAGTAATCGACGTCGCGCTTGTACATATGGTGGGCACGCAAAGCCTGGTTCAGGTGATGCACCAGCGCGATGTTGTGCAGGTCGTAGAGCGCGCCTTCGGTCAGGATGCCGGTGTCGTTCAGCAGCTGCTCGGCGAATTCGGTGCCGGCGTCGGTGAAAGTGATCGAGCGCTGCTTTTCGTCTTTTTCAAAATGTTCGGGCTGCAGCTGCGGGATCAGCTTGTCGACGCGGTCATAAAGATCTGTGCGGTCTTGCGACGGGCCCGAGATGATCAGGGGCGTGCGCGCTTCGTCGATGAGGATCGAATCCACTTCGTCGACGATGGCGTAGTTGAAGTCACGATGGACCATCTCTTCCATGGTGTACTTCATGTTGTCGCGCAGATAGTCGAAGCCCAGCTCGTTGTTGGTGCAGTAGGTGACGTCGCAGGCATAGGCCTGGCGGCGGCCGTCGTCGGAGAGGTTGTGCTGGATGCAGCCGACGGTCAGGCCCAGGAAGCGATAGACCTGGCCCATCCATTCGGCGTCGCGGCTGGCCAGGTAGTCGTTGACGGTGACAACATGCACGCCCTTGCCCGACAGCGCGTTCAAGTAGACCGGCAGGGTGCCGACGAGCGTCTTGCCTTCGCCGGTGCCCATTTCCGCGATCATGCCGCGGTGCAGGACCATGCCGCCCATCAGCTGGGTGTCGAAATGGCGTTGCTTCAGGGTGCGTTTGGCGGCCTCGCGCACGGTGGCGAAGGCATCGACCAGGATGTCGTCGAGGGTTTTGCCGGCTTCCAGCCTGCCTTTAAGCCAGGTGGTGCGGGCGCGCACGCCTTCGTCGTCGAGGGCTGCGACTTCGGCTTCCTTAGCGTTGATCTCATCGACCTTGGGACGCAGCGACTTGATCAGGCGGTCGTTGGGCGACCCAAAAATACGTTTGGCGAGAGCGCCGAGCATAGCAACCTCAAAGGCCGGAAAACGGGCCGGGAAATGGAAAACCGGCACCCACCCGCCCGCGCAGACAAACGGGCGACGGGGTGTTGAACATGGTGGCGAAGAGATAGAAGCCCCATGCCCTGAAGTCAACGCGCCCGGCCCGGGATTTCCTCGGATTTCCTTGATATTTTCAGGCTTTATGACCTGAAAATTTCCTTTTTCGGGGTCCCGCGGGGCGGATTCCCTGGCCTGCGGCGGCGCTTGTTCCGGCCGGGCGCTTATGTCATTGAAGCGCGGCCTTTTTTGCACATTCCAGCCCTGGAAACCGCCGTGGCCACCCAAATCTCGCCCTTAGCCCCCGCCGTCACCCCCACTTTGCCGCCCATCAAGGGTGTGCGCCTGGCCAGCCACGCGGCCGGCATCCGTTACAAGGTGCGCTCGGACCTGATGGTGGCCGAATTGGCCCCCGGAACCACTGTTGGCGGGGTTTTGACGCGCTCTCTCACCGCCTCGGCCCCGGTGGAATCCTGCCGCGTCCACCTCAAGGGCGGCAGTGGCCGCGTCCTGGTGGTCAATGCCGGCAATGCCAATACTTTCACCGGACGGCGGGGCGTGGCCGACGTCGAGACCACCTGCGCTGCGGCGGCCGAAGTTTTCGGCTGCAAGCCTGCCGAGGTCTTTGTCTCCTCCACCGGCACCATCGGAGTGCCTCTGCCGGTCGACAAGATCACCGGCGCGTTGCCCGAGGTAAAAGCCAAACTGAGCGAGGCCGCCTGGGCCGACGCGGCGGCGGCCATCATGACCACCGACACCTTCCCCAAGGTGGCGACGCGCACGGCGCTGATCGACGGCAAGACCGTCACCATCAATGGCATGTGCAAGGGCTCGGGCATGATCGCGCCCGACATGGGCACGATGCTGGCCTATGTTTTCACCGACGCCGCGATTGCGGCTCCGGTAGTGCAGACGCTCATCGCCGCCGGCGCCGACAAAAGCTTCAACTGCATGACCGTGGATAGCGACACATCGACGTCTGACACCCTGTTGATGTTCGCGACAGGCGCGGCCGGTAACACAGTCATCACCACAGCTGATGATCCGCGCCTCGCGGCCTTCGCTGCCGCCCTTGATGACCTGCTGATCGAGCTCGCCAAGCTCGTCGCCAAGGATGGCGAAGGGGCCACGAAGTTTATCGAGATCCGCGTCACCGGCGCCGAACACAAAGCCGGCGCCAAGCGCATCGCCCTGTCCATCGCCAATTCGCCGCTGGTGAAAACCGCCATCGCGGGCGAAGACGCCAACTGGGGCCGCATCGTCATGGCGGTTGGAAAAGCCGGCGAGCGCGCCGACCGCGACAAACTCACCATTGCCGTGGGCGGCACCACCATCACACGCGACGGCGGCCCCGTGCCCGACTATGACGAGGCCCCGGTCGTCGCCCATATGAAGGGCAAGGAGATTGTCATCGAGGTCGATGTCGGCATCGGCACGGGCTCGGCCATCGTTTGGACCTGCGACTTGACCCACGGCTACATCGATATCAATGGCTCCTACAGAACCTGACAGCGGTACACCCGCCGAGAACGAGGACGGCTGCTTCGGCGCCGCTGTCCCGCCACCGCGCGTTGGTTTGCCCGTCGTCACTGTCGTCGCCGTGGCCCTTCTGGATGCCGATAGCCGCATCCTCCTCGCGCAGCGTCCCGCCCACAAACATCTCGGCGGTTTGTGGGAGTTTCCCGGCGGCAAGGTCGAGCCCGGTGAAACCCCAGAAGCGGCATTGATCCGCGAACTGGCCGAGGAACTCGGCGTCGATATCCGCGCGAGCTGCCTTGCCCCCTTGTCCTTCGTCTCCCATTCCTACGAGACATTCCATCTGCTGATGCCCTTGTATGTCTGCCGCCAGTGGCGCGGCAAACTCACGGCCCGAGAAGGTCAAAATCTGGCCTGGGTGCGCGCGCAACGTCTGCGCGACTATCCCATGCCGCCCGCCGACGAGCCGCTGATTCCGGTCTTGCAGGACTGGCTCTAAACCAGGGACACTCCCGGCATGAATGACGCCCCCACCGCATGCCTGCTGATCATCGGCGACGAAATCCTCTCGGGCCGCACCCAGGATGCGAACCTGAAGTTCTTCGGCGAGCGTCTCGGCGCCACGGGCATTCGCCTCAAAGAGGCGCGCGTCATTCCCGACGTGCCCGGCGTGATCATCGCCACGCTGAACACCTGCCGCGCCCTTTATACATATGTGTTCACCACAGGCGGCATCGGGCCCACCCACGACGATATCACCACCGCCTGCGTGGCCGAGGCCTTCGGTCGCAAGGTCATCCGGCACCCCGAAGCGGTGAAGCGCCTGGTGGCTTACTACGGCCACATGCCTAACGAAGCGCGGCTGAAAATGGCCGAGACTCCCGACGGCCCCGATGTCTCGCTGATTGAAAACCGCGCCACCGCCGCGCCGGGCTTCCGCATCGAGAATGTCTTCGTCATGGCCGGCATCCCCAGCATCGCCCGCGCGATGTTCGAAGCGGCGGCGCCCAATCTCACGGGCGGCGATCCGGTGTTCTCCAACCACGTCGACGCCGAAGTGCGCGAGGGCGACATCGCCGCCGAGCTGACCGCCATCCAGGGGCGCTATCCCCACGTCAGCATCGGCAGCTATCCCTTCATGCGCGAAGGCAAACCCTGTGTGAGCATTGTGGCCCGCGCGACCGATAAGGCGGCGATCATGGCGTCGCTGGGTGAAGTCGCACAGGTGATGAGCGCCAAAGGCGCCGTTCCGGTGATGGAAACGCTGTTCTAAATCTCGCCGATGAGATTTTTATCGCCGCTTTTGTCGCCCGTGTAGCCGCAGGCCACCAGATCGTCGCGCATATGCTTGGGAATAGGCGCGCGCACGCGGATCGGATCGCGCTTGGGATGCAGCGGCAAAGCCACGCCGCGGGCATGCAGCATCAAGGGATCGGTGATGGGCAATCGGCCATAGACCTTGTCGCCGACCACAGGGCAGCCCAACTCGGCACAATGCACGCGGATCTGGTGGGTGCGCCCGGTATGGGGATGCAGCTCGAGCCAGGCCCGTTTGCCCTGAGGCGTTTCACTGACGCCGCGCACTTTGTAGTCGGTTATGGCTTCCTGGCCTTTGGGATCCACTTTCATTTTCCAGCCGGCGCCCTGATCAACCTTGCTCATGGCGGCCTTGACGCGGCCTTCGGTGTTTTTAGGCACACCCTCGACGACCGCCCAATAGGTCTTGCGCACACTGCCATTGGCGAACATGTCGCCCAGTTCGCGCAGGGCTTTGGTGTGCCGGCCCAGCACGAGGCAGCCCGAGGTATCGCGGTCCAGCCGGTGCGCCAGCGACGGCGGCTTGGGCAAACCAAACGTAAGATGCACAAAGGCCTGCTCGAGGTTGGGTCCGCCGCCGAAGCCGGCATGCACCGGAATGCCCGCCGGCTTGTCGATGACCAGCACCATGCCGTCGCGGTAGAGCACGCGTGCGAGAATCTCTTCTTCCGTCAGGCCGGCCGCGGCGGGATTTGCCATATTCTTCGGGGGTGTGATCGTTCCGTGGGTAGGTTTACTCGTGCCCTATCGCACCCGTAAGATCAAGGTCACGGAAATTCGGGGAGCATCGATGCCGGAGCGGATGGACCGGGGCAAACGCCGGCAGCTCTTGAAAGAAGACCAGGCCTTCATCGGCAGGCCCTTCGCCATGGACAAGGGCAGCGTCCGCGCCGTGCAGGCCAATACCCGCCACCTCGCGCTGATGCTGCTCGACACCAAGCTCAAGCATCGCGCCAGCCGGGCGGCAAGCTTCGCCGCGGGTATCCTCGACGCCACCCTGGCGAAGAAGACCGAAGGCGCGGTGGCCTGCAGCAAGGGCTGTTACTACTGCTGCAAAACCTATGTCAGCGTGACCATCCCCGAAATTTTTCGCTTCGCCGATGCCCTGCGCGGCAAGGCCGAAAAAACCGCGCGCGTCATCAAGGCCGCAGCTGACTCCGCCGGCATCCCGCAGCTGGAGCGCGAAACCCGCCGCGTGGTCTGCCCGATCCTCGAGGACAAAGCCTGTTCGGAATACGCGCCCCGTCCCCTGGTGTGCCGCGCCGTGTTGTCGAAGTCGCTCGAGGCATGCTTGCGTATTTTCGAGGACAACAGCGGCGAGATGGTGCCCTTCGCCGACAACACGACCGATATCCGCGGCTACGTCGTCATCATGATGCAGGCCGCCCTCAGACTCAGCGGCCTGCCCCATGTGCATTACGAAATGAACCAGGCCCTGGCTCTTGCTCTCGAAGATCCCGATGCCGAAGAGCGCTGGCTGGCGGGCGACGACCTGTTCGCCAAAGTGCCCGTGGACGGCCATGACCTTGCCCGCTCGGCCTTGTCGTCGATGACTGATATGCTGGTCGATAATATCCACCCGACCCTGTGAGGAGCCGCCCGGTTGCAACGCCTTGATGAAAGCATCCGCCAACAGCTGCTGATGGACGACCAGTCCATCATCGGCCGGCCTTTTCCCCTCGCCGGCGAAAACGCCCGCGTGGTGCAGGCCAACACGCGGCACATAGCGATCATCCTGCGCGACACCGCGGCAAAAGATCGCGCCAGCCGCGCCGCTGGCTTTGCCGCCAACCTGATGGACGCCAGCGTCGGTCAGCATTTGAAGGAAACCGTTGCCTGTTCGCGCGGCTGTTTTCACTGCTGTACGACCTACGTCAGCACCTCGGTGCCCGAGATATTCCGCTTAGCCCGCGAGATCAGAGGCCGCGCGGCGACAACCGCGCGCGTCGTGGCTGCAGCTGGCCGCGCCAAGGCCATGCCCCAGTTACAACGCGAAGTAAATCGCGTGCCGTGCCCGATCCTCGAGGATAACGCCTGCTCCGCTTATGCCGCCCGGCCCCTGGTGTGCCGCGCCGTACTCTCGACCTCGCTGGAAAGCTGCCTGCGCATCTTCCAACAGGGCAGTCCGGAGAAATTCGCCGCCCCGCCCAGCCTCGGCGCTTTGCGCTCGTATTTATTGATCATGCTGCGCGCGGCCCTGGTGCTGAACAACCTGCCCTACCGCAACTATGAACTGACCCACGCGCTCGAGATCGCGCTGGCCAGCGCCGACAGCGAGGAACGCTGGCTGGCCGGCGAGGACATCTTCAAGGACGTCGCCGTGGACCGCCTCGACCTGGAAGAATCTCCCCTGACCAAAATCGTCGCCGGCCTCGCCGGCGCCGTGGGCCCCACCATCTAAGCAACATTGCTCATCGCCCGGCCAATGGTTAGGTTAGGTTAGGCCCGACGCTTCCCCTCGTGCCCGCTTGGCGGAATTGGTAGACGCAACGGACTTAAAATCCGTAGCTGCTTCATCGCGGCGTTCCGGTTCAAGTCCGGAAGCGGGCACCACTTCAATGGCTTGGCGATACGCGGCCGGAAAGTCGTTTCACACTTTCCGGCCGTTGCCAGAAATAGTTTCACACTTTGAGCCGGCTTCGTTCTCCTGCCGATTGTGCCGAGTCCGATGGATTGCTAGACAGCTCTGGCAGCAACAGCACGAAGGCACCATGCCAGCAAAGCGTCTCACCTACTCCGCGGCGAGAAGAATACTAAACGCATATTGCGTTGCCGCTGATGGCAGGCCGGCGTCAACAAACAAGGTGCCAAGCAAAAAACGAAACGAGGAAGGTCGCACCGAGGCTTGGTGGCTGGCCCACATGGAGACCTGTCCCCCGCCCGACAGTCCGCGAACCAAGGCTTACCTCAAAGCATATACAGAGATCGCCGGTGATACATTTTATGCGACCGGAATTCCGCTAGATGGTGGCCTGATGATGCCTGATAGGGCCGTGATGAAATGTCTCCTCCAAGCCGGCGCTGTTCGCTTAAGCAAGGTCGGGACGCCAAAATTCGAACTAACGGAAGTTGGCCTGGAACTGATTGCGGGCGTAGCCAACATTCCGGAAGCCAGCCGCTAAGGCTTAGATCTTAGGGCGACTTTGCTTCAACTTGCCAATCGCAGCAGCAGCCAACTTTTGCTTGTTTGCATAACGCCGGTAATGCGCTGCCTGCGTCTGCGTGCGATGTCCGAGAACAGATTGGATTTCAGCATCAGTGCACCCGGCCTCAGCCAGATATGTTCCAGCAGTCGTGCGAAGGCCGTGGAACGTGTAGCCATTGAGGCCGGCCTTTAGCGTGGCGGCCCTCCACAAGTGCCGGAAGTGGCTCTCCGTGAACTGGCGGCCTGTCTTCGTGACGATTACAAGGAGACGGTCTTGGATTTTATCCAGGCGTTCCCGTAACGTCGGGTGCGCGGGCACCCAGACTGGCTCGTTCGTTTTTGCTTGAATGACTTTTACCTGTCCGTTTTTAGAATCACTAACCGTCATCCGGCAGAGATCGCCTTCGCGTAGGCCAGTACAGAGCCCAATATCCAGGGCGGTTAGCATCATTTCATCGTCTACATTAGCCTCGCGGAATTTCTTTACTGCATCGTCGGGCCAGGGGCGATGGCCCGGCCCTTCTTTGAGCTTCTTTGGGCGCAAGGCCGGGTTTGTCTTCGCAAAACCATTGTCGATTGCGAAAGAAAATAGGAGCCGGATCACCTGGACCGCGTAATTTGCTTGCCTAGGCGAATGTGCAAGTGTGTTTCGATAGGCCATAACACCGGCACGGGATACCTGCGCGATCGGCAAGGTTCTCCAGACAATACAAATCTTGTCGAGATGCTGTCGATAATCTGCTTGGCGGACTATCTGGCGTGGTACGAACAGACGACGACGGCGCAGGTGCGCTTTCGCACGCGTCTGTTGGACATCGAGCCGGCCGGCGACCTGTTGCGGCTGCATCTCGTTGTCGATGGCATGCCGCGCACCGAGACGACGCGCAAACTGGTGTTCGCCAATGGCTACACCGGTGCGGGCGGCGCTAGTGTGCCCGGCTTCCTGCGCGCCCTGCCGGCTAAGATGTGGACCCATACCGAAAAGCCCATCGACTTTGGC
>CANJPG010000091.1 GCA_947476065.1 Fidelibacterota bacterium | reverse complement strand
GAGACCGTAGCCGCGCACGAAGACCGAGTACTTCGCCTTCGGCAGTTCGGGCAGAAGGAAGCGCCCTTGGTCATCGGTGACGACGATCTGCACGATTCTAAGGCCAAGAGTCCACGCCATGGACTTTTGGCCGGATTGTGCGGCGCCATATGCGGTGCGGGCTTGTAGCCCCATCTCGGAAAAGAGAGAACCGGCCACCGGGGAGAAGGTGGCCGGTTCCGGACCTGCTGCGGGATGTGGAGGGATTAAGCGGCAGGCCCGTAGCCAATACCGAACAACCCAACAAAAAACCTACGTACGCGAGCCTAAGCCAAGAGTTTACGCCGAAGGGGTTACGCCAAGACCTCCGTAAAGGTCTTAGACGTGCGGTTAGATTCCGTTCCCCACGTACCGATAGGCACACCCAATGCCTGCATGATCGTAAGGCCGTAACGCGCCACCGTGTCGCCCTTGGCCGAAATGTGGTTGCCCGTCTTTACGCGACCGCCCGCGTTGCCGATGGTCAGCAGCGGAATATTTTCCGTCGAATGTGTGCGGGCATAGCCGCTGTCGGTTGAATGCATGATCAACACGCGGTCGAGCAGCGTTCCGTTGCCTTCCTTGATGCCCTGGAAGGCCTGAGCGAAGCTGCACAATGCGGTTGCGCACTGATTGCTGAACCATTCCACATTGGGCTGGTATCCCAACGCCGGGTCGATCGACTCTTCGTGGGTGTACATGTGGTAGGTCTGCTGGCTGCCCTGACGGCGCAAATTGGAGCCCGAGCCGCCGAAGTTGACGCTGGCGACCTGGGTCTGGCCGCAAGCAAACGCGTGCGCGAGCAAGGCGGTAAACAGCTTATGGTTGGTCTGCGCGTCGTCGATGATAAGACCCGGCGTGGCCTGCTCGCCGAACTTCTCTGGAACGGTGCAGGCGGCCATTGGCGCGGGCTTTTCAAGTTCGAGCGCCAGCCGCTTTTCCAGATCACGCAGAGACGTGAAGTATTCATCCATGCGCGCCTTGTCAGCCGCACCCATGTGCTTGACGAAATCGCCGCGCTGCTCGCTGACCATGCTCAACACGCTCCGGCGCAGCATGATCGCCGGATCGGGGGTGAAGTCGGCGGCGTTCGGATCCTTGAAATCGGGCCCGAAGATGCGGGCATACAGCGCCAGCGGTGATGGCTCGGACGGATTAATGGCGGTCGCGCTGCGGCGGCTGTAGCCTTCCTGGCTGCCTTCGCACGAGACTTCCAGCGAACGGAAGCGTGTGCGTGTGCCGATGTGGTCGGCGATGATCTGATCGATGGAGGGCAATGACTCGTCGCCGAGGCCGCCCTGGAGTATCGTGGTCGGCCCGCTGGAATGGGCGCCGGCGGCGTGTCCGTCGAGATAGACCTTCATGCCGCTGTAGAGATTGATGTGGTCGCGCATCGGCGCCAAGGCGCGCATCGTGTGGCCGAACGTGAAACCGGAGCCGAGGGTCTTTGGCTCCCAATAGCCGGGCGCGAAACCCAGCCCCTGGAACCAGGAGACGAAGCCGACTGGCAGAGCTTGGCCGTCCGCGAGGGCCGTGCCGTTACTGTTCAGGAAACAGTCGAGCAGCGGCAGACCGACTGATATGGCCGCACCACCCATTATGCCGCGAAGGACTTTGCGGCGTGAGAACCCTGCCCTCATATGACGTCCCCCCTAGGACTGGCCAGCACGGGCGTGAACACGACGCCTCTGCCTGCGTCAAAGTTTACGCTTGTCCGGACATTTGTCTATAAGTTCTCGCTGCCTGATAGGGTTTTCCAAGGCGTTGAAAAGAAACATATATCGAAATCAGCCAACGCGCGGGCGGGCAATGCCCAGATTGTCCCGCAGCGTCGTGCCCTGGAACTCGGTGCGGAACAGGCCGCGGCGCTGCAGTTCCGGGACCACGAGGCGGACAAAGTCCTCATAGGAGGACGGCACATGCGTAGCCGAGATGACGAAGCCGTCGCAGGCAGTGCCGAACCATTCTTCCATCTCATCGGCGATCTTCTTGGGCGAGCCGGTAAAGACCGGAAACTCATCGAGCGTGCCGCGGCGCGTGAACTCGACAAAATCGCGCGGCGTTGGATTGCTGCGCCCGCTGAGCGTGACAACCCGATCACGGAACGCCTGTATGCCCGAGATGCCGTCCATCTCCTCCGTGGTGAAAGGTTCATCGTAACCCTTCTTGGCAAAATCGAAGTTGAGGACTTCGGACAACAGCACCAGGCCGTCGATGGGCTTGACCAGTTTGTCTATGGCGGCACGTTTGTCTTCGGCTTCCATTTGCGTCTCGCCCACGACGGCATACACAGCCGGTGCGATCTTGACCGCATCGCGGCCACGGCCGGTCTTTTCGAGGTGATCCTTGAAATCGGCATAGGACTTCTGGCCGACTTTCAAATTGGGATAGATCACAAAAACCAGATCGCCCCATTTGGCGGCGAAGGTGCGCCCGCGCCCGCTTTGACCCGCCTGGATAAGCACCGGCTCGCCTTGGGGCGAGCGCGGCACAGTGAACGGGCCACGCGACTTGAACCACTGGCCTTTATGCTCGAGCCGGCGGACTTTTTCGGGATCTGCGAAGACGCCGCTTTTTTTGTCGACGATCAGCGCGTCGTCGTCCCAGCTGCGCCAATGGCCCCGGACAATCTCGAGGAACTCTTCGGCGCGGTCGTAGCGCAGGTCATGCTCGAGCACCACGTCGTTGCCAAAATTGGCGGCCTCGGAGTTGTTGAGCGAGGTGACGACGTTCCAGGCCGAACGGCCGCCCGTCAGCTGATCGAGCGTGGCGAATACGCGCGCCACATGGATCGGTTCGTAATAGGTCGTTGAGTAAGTGACGCCGACGCCGAGTTTGGATGTGGCAAAGCCGAGCGCGCTCGCGCACAGCATCGGATCCAGCTTCACCGCGCGAATGCCCTCCTTCATCGTCACTTTAAAATCGTCGGCATAGACGTCGGGAATCGCCAGGCGGTCGTCGAAGAACGCGAGATGGAACTTGCCGCCTTCGAGGGTGCGGCCGATGCGCTGGTAATATGCAGCGGTGAGGAAGTCGCCGGCGGCATCGGGGTGGCGCCACGAAGCCGGAAAGTTGGAGCAGTTCTGCGCCTGCAAAAAAGCGATCAGTGTCATCTGGCGGTTCATCGGCAATAACTCCGTTTAAGGCAGCAGAACGAGGGCGCCACTGGTTTCGCGGCGCTCGAGGGCACGGTGGGCTTCGCCGGCGTCCTTGAGCGGCAGGCGCAGGCCAACTTCAGTTTTGATCACACCGGCGGCGATGACCTTGACGGTCTCGGCCATGATGCTCTCGAGTGACGACCGGTCGCGGATGTAATGAAACAACATGGGCCGGGATATGGAATTGGATTTGGCGGCCAGCACCGAGACGTTCATCGGCGCGACCGGCCCCGAAGCCTGCCCGAAATTGACGAGGTGGCCCAGCACGGACAGGCATTCAATTGAGCCGCCGAATGTATCCTTGCCGACGGAATCATAAGCCACATCCACGCCCTTGCCGCCGGTGATGGCCCGCACTTTGTCGACGAAGGATTCATCGCAGTAGAGGATAACGTGATCGGCGCCGCAGGCCCGCGCGATCTCGGCCTTGGCCGTACTGCCGACTGTCGCGATGACGGTGGCGCCCAGATGCTTGGCCCAGCGCGTCAGCGGCTGGCCGACACCACCGGCGGCGGCATGCACCAAGACCGTCTGTCCCGACGCTACCTTGTGCACGTGATGTACGAGCATGCAGACCGTCATGCCCTTCAGCGCCAAGGCAGCAGCAGCCTCGTCGCTGATGGCATTGGGCAGATGCAAAGCAAGTGCTGCCGGCAGCACACGCTGTTCGGCGTAAGCGCCGTAAGATTTGTCGATATAGACGATGCGGTCGCCGGGCTTAAATCCCGTTACGCCGGGGCCTATGTCTTCGACCACCGCTGCCGCTTCAAGGCCGGGGGTGCCGGGCAGCGGCAGCGTCTTATAGAGACCTGAACGGACGTAGGTGTCGTGGAAATTGACGCCGATGGCGGTGTGGCGGATTCGCAATTCGCCGGGGCCCGGCGCTGGCACCGCCACCTCTTCCCACAACAGGTTTTTAGGTCCGCCCGGCGCGCGCAGAACTATGGCGTGGGTAACGCGGTGATCCATCCCTCTCCCCTTTTAACGAGCGGGGAGTATAGACCCGCTTTTCCCAATGTGAACCGGGTCTAGAACTGCCGCATAACAACGATTGCAAGGCCCCGGTCAAATGAAAACGCGGGCCCCTTTCAGGGCCCGCGCTTTATGTGTCTGCCGCCCGCTTATTGCGCGGAAGCTTCAACCCGCACCGCATACGCCGGCACGGCGACGATGCGCCATGCGGTCGAGATTGCCGTGTTCTCGCCGGTCTTGGGATCCGGATAGGCATCGGCGTGACGGCGCAGGGCGTAATACGCACCTGGAAGGTCGGTGCCGATCATGGTCTCTTCGCTGTAGCCCGAGGAGCCGTAGACGAAAAACACACGGCGCCACGGAATGTAGCCGCCGAGAACGCCTTCGATGGAACCGTCTTCGTTGAGCTGGAAGCGCAACTGCGCCCGGCTCATGTCGAGTTCGGTCAGCATGTACGGATCGCCCGAAAGATGCACCTCACCAGGGTCGGTGACCGTGACCACGCCGTTTTTGATCTGGCCATTCAGCGTGTTCTGCCAGCGCGGATCCGGATCGATGCGGTAGGTGGAGTCGGCGCGCACATAGCCGTTGGCATCACGCGTGATACGCTCTAGCGCCTTGTAGAAATGCACGGTGACGGGACCGTCTTTGGTGAAGTCCTCAGCGGTCATGGAGATCAGCCAGGCCGGCATCTTGTCGCGGTTGTTGTCCCAGTGCAGATCCCATTCGGTGGGGCGCTCGGTCTTGGTGCCGCGGTGGTTGATGTTGCAGCCCATGGCGCGCCAATAATTGTTATCGACGCCCTTCTCTCCGCTGTCCGGATCCTCATAGTTGTTGGCGGTCTGTTTGCCGTCGAGATTGAAGCCGTAAGCAAATTTGCCTTTGACCTCGTGGAAGCCGATATCGGGCACCGACGTCGGGTAGTTGTAGGCATTGACCGGTTTGCCGTCGACGCGGCCGCGGTTGATGATTGCCGACATGGTCGCGGGCGTCGAGATGCCGCCCTTGAAGCCGGACATAATTTTTTCGACTTCGTCGTGGGGAACGCCGACGCCCTTAAATTCCTCACGGAACATGTCTTCCGGCAGGGCGTTGATGCCGTCCGGGCAATCGCCGTCGTAGGAATGCGCCGCCTGGAGGAACCAGCCGACCACAAAGCTTTTGGTCTGGGCGGCGGATGCCGCCTGGCTGACGAGACCGAGCGCAACGCCGCCAGCCAAGGCCGCAGTCAAACGCCTGAGTGATGTCTTAGAGATCATGTCGGGCCTCCTCACCTGTACAAGTCAATAAACACTGCGGGACCATACGTCCAAGCCCCGGATTTTGCCAGAAAACTTCGGATAATTCCGTCCCATGCCCGGCACGTATCAGGGGTGCCGCTCCCGCATGTCTGTGGTCAGCCTATCGTGTACACCGAAGGCCCGGCCCCTGCAAAAACAACACCTTAGAAGTCCGCGGCCAGCCGGATGAAAATGCGGCGCGGGGACGATGGGGCCAGGCTGCCCGAAGCGCTATCAACCTTCCAGGCATAGCCGTCCATGATATTTCGCACCTGCACACGCAAGTTGGCTTTTACGTCGCTGACGGTGAAGGCATAGCGCATGCCGATATCCATGGTGGCCGCGGAGGGAATACGGAAGGTATTGGCGCGGTTGGCGTAGTGCCCGCCGGCGGTGTCGAACTGGGTATCCACAGAGAAGCCATGCCAGCTGGAGGGGCCGTATTGCAGGCTGAGCTTGAACACCGAGGGCGGCAATCCGGGCGGGACAGGGCCGATCAGCCCGCGATCGACGGTGGAGCCCGAGACGCGGCCTTTGATGAAAACCGCACCGGCCACGACGGTAAGCCCAGTGAGCGGCTGGCCGCTCAGGGACATCTCAACGCCCTTATGACTGAGGTCGCCGACGGCGGTGTAAATACTCGCCGGATCCCGGTCGAAATAGGGTTTGGTGACCTCGAAGACACCGGCCATGAAGCTGAGGCCGTGCATGATGCGGTAGCGGATGCCGCCGTCGATCTGCTTGGTCAGACCGGCAGGGACCGGCGCGCCCGCATTGGCGGCATTGTCGGGCGCGGTGCCGAATTCCTCAAGGCCGCGGGTGTAGCCGGCGTAGATGGCAAAATCGCGGGTGGGATTGACGGCGATGGTGCCGTTGTAAAGCCAGGGCCGGCTGCTGGTCGGCGTCGGGGCCACGTTCTCGCGGCCAAATTTGCGGTCATAGAAACTCTTTTGCAAGCCGACGCTGAATTCACCGACATTGGCCCACTGGCCGACATAGGTGATGCCCGGCGTAATCTGGCGCACTACATCGCGGTCGCGCACGCCGTAGACGTAATTTGGCCGGATGACGGGGCTGTAGACACCGATACGCGCCGTGCCGAAGGCCAAGGTCTGGCCGCCGCCGAACAGGCGATTGGTATCGCGTCCGCGCACCGCAAGATGAACGGTGTGGCGGTAGCTGCCGTCGGTGAACACGCCGGAGGCGCGCAGCTCGCCCGAGGTTGAGGCGAAGCGATGATGCGGGTCGCGGCGGATATCGAGGTTGGCCGTTCCGTTGGGCTGGGTATTGCGGAAGAAGACCACGTAGTTGTCGAGGCGCTCCTGATCCGAGCGGAACAAGCCCATCTGTAAGCGCCAATTCTTGAAGGGCGTGCCCCGGGCGATGACGCCGAAGTTGCGGTCATTGGCGCGCCGGTCGGCCCAATCCTGGCCGAAAAACACCGAACGGTCGAAGTGCGGCGGAAGATAAGCGCCGGCGGTAAACACCAGGGGCTGCACCTCGGCGTCTAAGGATTGGTTGTAATAAGCGAAAGGAATGACCTCGAGGCTTTTGGTCGGCGCCCAGCGCATGACAAATGCAAGGGTCCAGAGGGGGCTGTGGCCGCGCCAGTCACTATGTGCCGGCGCGTAGTTGGTGCCTCCGGCGATCCCCAGGGTATCGGTGAGCGGCGTCGAAATATCGACGGTGAAAGAATTCATGCCGACCGGCGCGGCGTAGGCGACCGAGCTGCTGATGATGCGTTTGTTGGCCGGCATGATTAACGAGAAGTCGGCGATGCCGGTGGGCGCCGGGAAAGGATAGGATTGCGCCGACAGGCCGATGCGCATGGCTATACTTTTCTGCAGCCGGGTGCCGAACAGCGCCTGTTGATCAAAGTAGAGCCCCTCGAGGCGCATATTGCCGGCCAGCTGCGGATCGAAGCCGCGGGCGTTGCGCTGATCGTAAAGGCCCACGCCCTCGGTGCCGACGCGCGTGCCAAAAGCATCCTCGGCGGCGTTGATGGCGTTCTCATCGGCCCGCTGCGCATGGACGGTACTTGTGAGCACACAAAAGCCGGCAGCCGTGAGGCTGCGTACCCATGATCCTGTTTTCAATCTATTCCCCGACCGCCGGAGACCGCACCGATCTACCCACAGTTACACCTCAGTTACATAACATAGTCCGGTCAATTCACCAGCGGGCGGCGGCACAAGACAAAGAAAAAGGCCACCAGCGTTAGCTGGTGGCCCTTTCCGATATTTAAGGCGGTTCAGAAGGGCTTGGGGCCCTCCTGGCCCGATTACATCTTGAAGCGGATGCCCGCGCGGAACACGCGGCCGAGCACGTCGTACACTGCGGCGTTGGCCTGCTGCAGGTAATAGGTACGCGGCGAGGCATACGGATCCTTGTTGCCCAGGTTACGCACGTTGAGGAAGGCTTCGCCCTTCGTCTCTTCGCCCAACAGGAAATTATAGGAGAAGGCGGCGTCGAGATAGAAAGCACCCGGCATATGGTCGTTGTTGACGGTGCCGTGGGCAATCGTCGAAACCGGGCACCCGGTCGTGCAGGTGATGTAGGTTGCGTCATAGAGACCCGAGCTGACCGCACGGCCCGTGAGCGAGGCCTTAATCGGATCGAGGTCGTAGCTGATGGTCGCGGACATACGCCAATTCGGCGGGTTGTTGGCGCCGTTTTCACCGACGCGATTGGTCGGCGGGCTCAGGCCGTCGTTGCGGTAGTTGCGCAGGTAGGTCGTGGCATTGCCGTGAATGCCAAGATTACCGGCCCAACCCGACACGAGGTCATCCATCGCGAAGCGATAGCTGGCTTCGAAGTCGATGCCCTTGACGTTCTGGACGGCGAGGTTGATGCCCGAGGTCTGCACTTGGGTGATGATGCCGCCGACGCGCGTGATGTTGCCGCAGGTGTTGCCCACACCCTGGAAGCAAAGGTCAACCGCCTGCTGCGATGAGATCGACTGGATGGCGTCTTTGATCTTCACGTCCCAATAGTCGACCGAAGCGCTGAAACCGTCGATGAAGGACGGCTGGAAGACGATGCCGATACCGTTGGTGTCCGCCTTCTCAGGCTTCAGGTTGACGTTGCCGGTGGCAAAACCGCGAACCGTCGGGGTGCAGATGGCGCCTGCGACCTGCTGCGAACCCGCTTGGCAGAACGGATCGGTGATTTCACCCTGGCTCGAGGTGCCGGCTGCAAACAGTTCCTGCAGGTTCGGAGCGCGGATGTCACGCGAACGGGTGACCCGGAACTTCACGTCGGGGATCGGCGTGTAGGTGGAGCCGATCTTGTAGGTGATGACGAAGCCCGAGGTCGAGTAGCCGGTGAAACGCGCGGCGGCGTTCAAGTCCCAGTTCTGGGCCCAGGACTCATCCTTGGCGAGCGGGACGACGGTTTCCAAGGCACCTTCGGTCACGTTGTACTGACCGTTGATAGGCAGATAGTTGCCGGCGAACCAGTCGATGGCCTTGGAGCCGGCGTCGGACATGCCGCGCACCTTTTCCGTACGATGTTCGAGCGAGACGGCCAAGGAGACCGGACCGGCCCACAGGGATACCGGCTCGCCGGTGAGCGAGCCCGACCACACGTTTTCGGTCAGATGGCTGTAGAGGTAGGACACGCCGACGAGGTAGTTGAGTCCCGCATCGGTGTTCACGCCCGTACCCAGCGGGTTCCAAGGCACGCAGCCGTTGGTTGGGTTGGTGAGCGTGGAACGGCAGACGATCTGGCCGTTGGTGTTGCGCACGGCATCGGTGGCCAGAGCGAACTTGCTGCGGCTGGCGACTCCACCGGTGTTGACCGAGCTGCGGCTGAAGCCGTTCTGGAAATAGGCATCCCACGACCACGTGCTGCCGAAGGCATCAATCTTGCCGTTGCCGCCGATGACGTTGCGGTTCACCGAGCGGGTGTTGTCGGAGAAGAACGTCGGCAGGTCTTCGTTCATCGAACCGATCTGGAAGCTGGTAAGACCCAGCGCTGTCATACGCGCGCGGATGTCCGTCGGGATGAAGGCGTTGTCGGCCTTGATGACCGGTCCGTTGCCGGGCTGGAACTGCGGGCAGCAGTAGCCGAACACATGGTTGCTGGCCCACGACACCTGGCCGAAGATCGTGATGGCGTCGGTGACATCGTAGCTGACGCGAGTGAAGATGTTCTGGCGCGATTCAGACGGATCCAGCGACGAACCGATGTCGCGCTTGATTTCCGACGACTTCCAGTCACCGCCCTGCATGTATGGATTGGAGATCAGGCTGCCGTAATTGTAGGTGTACGGCGTGCCGCCCGGACCGAAAGCAGTGCCTTTGAGCGGACCTGAGATGATCAGGCCGCCGCGGGTAGCGTTGCTGAAGCCGATTTGGTCGAGGATCAGGCGCTGCGGCACCGAGGTGCTCTGGCCGGCAGCGGCATTTGTGCCGTACAGCGGGTTGACGATGATCTGCACGCCGGTCGCATTCCATTCGCGGCCGCCGTCGCCGTGGATGATCCCGTTGTTGTCGACCTGCTCACCAGAGGCGAGCACATGGCCGCGGCCGCCGGCGAAGGGGAAGCCGGCCGTCAGGGCAACCTTGTAGTTCTTGTCGTCGCCGTAGG
>CANJPG010000090.1 GCA_947476065.1 Fidelibacterota bacterium | reverse complement strand
GTGCCGGCGGCGCAAATCCATCTCGCCGACACGATTCCCTCGGCCTTGCAGATTCTCACGCGCGAACGCGTCGATTTGTGCCTCACCGATTATCACCTGCGCCCGCATACCGGCTTTGACCTCATGGACGAAGCGCGGCGTTCGGATGTGGACGTGCCTTTCATCGTCGTCTCGGCGCTCGACGACCGCAGTGTCGACGACGGCGCGCTGGCCCACGGCGCCTACGACTTTCTGGTCAAAGGCGAACTGACGGTCGAAGGCCTGGAACGTTCGATCCGCTATGCCCTTGCGCAGCACCGCCGCGAAAGCACGCTGGCGCGCGCCGCCTTCTTCGACGAATTGACCGGCCTGCCTAATCGGGCTGCTTTGATGGACCGTCTCTCGCAGGCCATCGCCGACAACGCCGCCCGCGGCGGCATGGTCGGTGTGGCGCTGTTCAATCTCAACGGCACCAAGTTCATCAACGAAGCTTTTGGACAAGGCGTCGGCGACGACGTGCTGCGCTGTGTCGCCAAACGTCTGACCGCCGCCAAGGCTGCCGGTCATACGGTGTGCCGCGTCGGCGGCGACGAATTCGCCGTGGTCATGACCGACTTCCTGCTCGCCAACCAGGCCTTGGCGTCGGCAAAAGCACTGGCCGAAAGCATCACCGGCGCCGTCGATACCCGCGACGGCAAACATGTTGTCACCGTTGCGGGCGGCGTCGCCGCGCAGTCGGCCAAAGGTGTGATGCTGGCGATGGCCGACGAGGCCGCCGACCGCTTGCTGCAGCAGGCCAGCCAGGCCATGTTCAACGCCAAGCATACGGCCCGCATGAATGGCCGCTCGCACGTAGCGGTCGCGCATATCCACTAAATTGAATATGCTGCGCGGCTCACGCGAGGAGCCGTTGTGTCATTCATCCTTCCCACCGAATCCAATGCCGCGCTGGCCCGCACCGAAGCCTACCGCCTGCGGCTGACCACCGACGCCAAGCTGCGCCAGCGCTGGCTGCTGATGGGTGCCGGCTTTGCCTACGCCATCATCAGCCTGTGGGTGGCCTTTCGCGTCGGTGCGCCGCCGATCTATGGCGCGACGGCCTTGCAGCTGATCGGCGTGACGCTGGTGCTGTTTGGCTTCACCTTCGCCCGCACGCCAGGGCCATTCTTGGAATTCAATCCGGCGCTGATCACGTTGGCCGTGGGAGCGCATATCATGCTTGGCGCGGCCGTGACGCCCGACCATGCCGCGTTGCGCAGCGCATTTGTCTTCAGTGTGCTGATGTTCTTTGCCGTCGGCATCGCGCCAACATTGCGCTCGGCGGTCGGCGCCCTGAGCACCGCCGCGCTCACCATGGCTGCTGGCGCTTTCTACGTACTGCCGGCGAACGCTAGCCGCTTCGCCGGCCTTGAAGCCATGGCCTACATGGTGCCGGCGCTGATCGTCGCGGTGATCGCCGCCCTCTATCTGGAACACGAACGCCACGCAGCCTTTGCCTTGCGCACGGAACTGGAACGCCGCGCCACGTCCGATGAAATGACAGGCGTCTCCAACCGCGCGCATATCACGCTCTTGGCCCAGAACGAATTCGCCCGCGCGCGGCGCTACAAAGAGCCCTACGCCTGCCTCTATATCGAGATCGACCATTACGAGGCGCTGGCCAGCTACGGGCCCCGGGCGACGGAGGTTGTCGTCCAGGTCTTCACCGGCTACTGCGTCGTGGTGATGCGCCACTGCGACAGCTTCGGGCGCTTGGCGCCCAGCCGCTTCCTCGCCCTGCTGCCCGAGACGCAAGGTATCGGCGCCAATATCCTCGCCCAGCGCATGTGCCGGGATCTGGCCAATCTAGAAGTCCAGGTGGACGGTGCGGCCGTGCATTTCACCGTCAGCATTGGTGCTGCGGAATTGGATATCACCGACCGCTGGGCCGCCGATCTGCTGCGCCGCGCCGAACAGGCGCTTGAGGATGCCATCGAACGCGGGCGCGGCATGGCGGTGTTCGGCACGCCCCACAGGCCGCTGTTTGAAACCACCGACGACGACGCGTCGGCTTAAAACTGGCGCTTAAAACGGGCGCTTAAAGAGGACGCACATGGTCAAGATGTCCTGGAACCCCGCCGCCTATCTCGAGTTCGCGGCCTATCGTGCGCGCCCCGCCGAAGATCTGATCGCCCGGCTCGATGTGAAAGTGCCGGGCGGCATCGTTGATCTGGGCTGCGGGCCCGGCAATCTCACCGCCAAACTCAAGCAGCGCTGGCCAAGCCGCGCCGTCACCGGCTTCGATGCTTCGCCCGAGATGCTAGCCAAGGCGCGGGCGAGTGTTGCCGCCGACATCACCTGGCAGCAGGGCTACATCGCCGCCTGGCTGCCCGGCGCACAGGCGGCCCTAGTGTTCGCCAACGCGGCCCTGCATTGGGTGCCCGATCACGCCGGTCTGTTTCCGCGGCTGATGCACGCCGTTGCCCCTGGCGGATTACTCGCCGTGCAGATGCCCATGACCGGCGAGGCGCTTTATCACCAATGCCTACAGCGCGTGCTGGACGCCCCGCGCTGGCGCACGCGGCTTCAGGGCGTGCACAGCCACGCCCCACGGCTGGCGGCCGCCGTCTATTACGACCTCCTCGCGCCGCTGGCGTCGGCGATGGATATCTGGGAGACCCACTATCACCACGTCCTGGCGAGCCGGGCCGCGGTCACCGCCTGGGTCGCGGGCACGGCGCTGTTGCCCTATACGGAAATGCTAAACGACGCGGAAACACAGGATTTCTTTGCCGATTACACCAGCGTCGCAACGACGGCTTTTCCGCCACGAACGGACGGCAAAGTGCTCTTCAATATGAAGCGGATTTTTATTCTGGCCGAACGGGCTTAAACGCGAAGGCGCTCGACGGCGTCCAACGCTTGGCCGAAGGAAATGTCCGGACGGACGGCCAGCACCGCCATGGCCGCCGCGCGGCTTTGGGACATGTAGTCGCGGCCCTGAGCCCTGGCGCTGGTCACGGTGCGCGAAACGACGCCGTGTAGGTCACGCAAAGCCAGGGCCGGTAAGGCCACGCTAGCCGCCTGGGAAAAGAACCCGCTGCCGACATTCACGATCGCGCCGATATTGCCCATGGACTTCATCCCTGCTGTCTACCACCAATTGTAGCCTGGAGGTTGGAAATCTACAAACCCTAGGCAGAAGATCCGCGGAAATCCGCGGGCTCTAAAGGACTCAACGGGGCTAGGGCTCCAGGGTTCCCGCCAGACTCCGAGATGAAAATCCCGCTCAGGCTGTGGGGCTATACAGGGAGTTACTAGACGGCGGTTTCCGGCAGGGGTAGGCCGTCGCGGCCGCGCCGGGGCATGGTTTTGGCGCGCTCATCGCAGCGGGCGACGCAGGCCCGCTTGTCGTCGTCGGTCATCGTGCGCCACTGGCCGATCTCCTGCAGGGTGCGCAGGCAACCCATGCACAGCCCTAGGCCCCGGTCGACGGTGCATATGCTGACGCAGGGCGAGGTCACGGCAGCCTCGCCGGTTTCGACATGGGTGGGGGCAAAATCGGGCATGTCCCTTGAGGTAAGCCGGGAGGGCGGATTTGCCAAGAGGCCAAATACCCAAAGGCGTGCCAAGTGGTTTGAAGGCCAAAGCCGCCAGCGCTATGGTGCGCCCCATGACCGACAATTATGAAAAACTCACCCGGCTCGGCACGCAATCCGCGTTGCCCGCCTCGCCCGATGTCGCCGTGCTTGAGACCGTGCCCAACCCGCATCAGGACACCGATTACCTGATCCGCTTCACCGCGCCCGAGTTCACCGCGCTGTGTCCCGTGACGGGTCAACCCGACTTCGCGCACATTGTGGTTGATTACGCCCCCGACGAAGCCATCGTCGAATCAAAGTCGCTAAAACTGTTCCTGGCCTCGTTCCGCAATCACGGCGCCTTCCACGAAGACTGCACGCTCTCCATCGCAAAGCGCATGGTCGAAGCCGCGGCACCCAAGTGGCTGCGCATCGGCGGCTACTGGTACCCGCGCGGCGGCATCCCCATCGACGTGTTCTGGCAGACCGGCACCTTGCCGGAAGGATTGTGGGTCCCGGATCAGGGCGTGGCGACCTACCGAGGACGTGGGTAAAAATAAAAAAGGGCACGGTATTACGCCCGCGCCCTTTTTCATTTCATCTCCGGGCTGCTGCCGCGTTCCCTTTGACAGGACGGCGCCGCGCCGAAGTCCCCCTCCCCTTTGTATCGTCCACGATGGGGGCTTCGTGACCGGCGGAAGAATGAACTTTGGAGTCAGGGCTTTCAAGCGCGGTCGCGCTGGCCCGTGAAAATTTTCCCGTTGACGGCCCCGATTTTCCAGCGCCGCTCATAGCTGCGGTTGAGCCATGATTCCAGGCTCAACCTGCGCTTTTTGCCCATGCTTATTTTTTGAGGCCGTCAAAGTTCAGCGACGCTGAGTTGATGCAATAGCGCTGTCCTGTCGGCCGAGGACCGTCCGGGAACAGATGGCCGAGATGGCCGCCGCATTTCGCACAGGTGACTTCCGTGCGCGTCATCCCGTGGCTTTGGTCAGTGTGCTCGGCGATGGCGGTATCACTCAGCGGCTGGAAAAAACTCGGCCAGCCGGAGCCGGAATCGTATTTGGTCGCCGAGGCGAACAAAGGCTCGCCGCAGCCGGCGCATTTGAACACACCCTCGCCCTTGAAGGCGTTGTATTCGCCGGTGAACGGCCGCTCGGTGCCCTTTTCGCGCAGGATGCGGAACTGCTCAGGCGTCAGGTCCTTCTTCCACTCGGCGTCGGATTTTTCCAGTTTTGCCATGACGGCCTCCAAAACTATTTCTGCAGAATGTCCGCCAGTTCGCGCATCTGGATGCGCGCGCGCAGGAGCGGAAAGCCAACGGCCCTTAAATGTGAGGGCATGGTCATGCTATCTGGGTCACCGTTGACGACAATCAAGGGGTTCATGGCCGCCCCGGTGCGCAAGGATGTCAGCATGGCCGTCCAGCTTTCGCCGGCCTGCTTTTCCTTGATGATGACGTCGAAGTCCTGACCCAGGGCCGAGAGGATCAGGTAGTAGCCATAGAGCTTGCCCTTGGCGTTGTAGAAAACGTCGTCGGCCTGGAAGTTGAGGTAACCGCCGCCCGCTTGTGCGCGCGCATCAAGCTCGGCGCTGGCCGAACCCAGGTCCGCCGCGACGCGGTCGAGAAACGCGATCAGGCTGTCGGCGCGCTTGTCGTAGGTGGATTTGCCGGCGGCGACGTCGCGGTTGTAAAGCTCGAGGTATTCGACGGCTTCGCGGTACTGGGATTCCGCCTTGGGCTTGGGGATGATGTTGCCCTGGCCCCAGTACCAGGTGCGCCCATCGTACTTGAGCAGGCCGACGGCCTTATCGAGGTTGGGATCGATGGCCGACGATCCGCGCACGCGGCCGATATAATCGCCGAGTTCAAGCACAAACCGCGAGACGGCATAAATAGTGCCGAGCTGGAAATTAGGCGCGTTGTCGAGGGCGGCCGCCGGATGCCAGAAGGGCGCGTTGGGCAGCCAGTGGTCGGCATCGCGCGCAACGATGGTCGCCGCCATGGCCACGGCCTTGCTGCCGCCCGGGATGTCATATTGCGCCGCCGGCGCCAGGGTCAGGTCGTCCTCGACGTTGTTATTGAGGATCATGCCCACCGGGTAATAGACCACGAACAGCACAAACAGCACGCCGACAACGATACTGACCGTGCGCGCGTCGATGCCCGAGCTTTCAGGCATGGCGCCGGCGATTCGGTCGCGGGCGGTGTGCCAGGTGGAAGACAGGCGGTCGCGGACGGTGCTCAGAAGGTCGGACATAAGCTCGCTGACTATTGATGGATCGTGGGAAGCTCTGGAACAGCGACTATATCACGGGCTATGAGAGGCGCCATGTTCGACCTCGCTGTCACCCTGCCCGCTGTTGTTGCCAGCGCCGCCTGCGCCGGCGCCTATTCGTCCTCGGACTTCTTCCGCAAATCGGTGCCCGGCGCGGTGAGCCCGGCGCTCGCGCTGTTCTATGCCTTCGGCCTGGAAGCCCCGGTATTGGCCCTGTGGCTGGCCTTGAGCGGCGATACACACATCGATGCCGGCTACATCCTGCCCGGCGCCGCCGTCGCGGTGCTCGGCCTTGCCGCCAATGTTCTCTACATGATCGCGCTGCGCCGCTCGCCCATTAGTCTGATGGTGCCGTTGCTGGCCCTAGTGCCGGTGTTCACAGCCATTGCGGGCGGGCTGTTGCTGGGCGAATGGCCGAGCGCGCAGCAGGCCTTCGGCATCATCGCCGTCGCCCTCGGACTGTTCCTGCTCTACGTGCCGGCGACGGGAGGCTTTCACCCCATCCTGGTTTGGCGCAGCTTCGCTAGCCAGGCCGGCGCCAAGCCGATGATGGGCGTGGTGCTGCTCTGGTCCTTGAGCCCGCCGGCGGACAAGCTGTGCCTCGCCCATTCCGGCGTGGGTCTGCACGGACTGATCCAGCTTTTCATCCTCGCTGGCGCGACCGGTCTGTGGCTACTGGTACAAGGCGGCGTGTCCGCCTTCACGCTGCCCAAGGGTGCGGCAAAACCCCTCGTCGGCGTCGCCTTCACCGCCGGCATTGGCTACGGCTTGCAGTTGGCCGCCTACCAGATGACCCTCGTGGCCCTGGTCGAGCTGATCAAGCGCGTCGTCGGCCTGGTGGGCGCGCTGATCTTCGGGCGGGCGTATTTCCAGGAGCCGATCACTGGCCCGAAACTGACGGGCATGGCGGTGATTGCGCTCGGCCTGCCCCTCGTCCTCCTGGGCTGAGGGCGCGAATCTTTGTAGGCTGAAGCGTATTTTGGTTGAGGGGCGGCCCCCATGGACGACGCGCAGATCGACGCCGAAGACAACGAAGCCGGCCCCGAGAGCGGTAAAGAAAAAGACGCGCCGCTGCGCTACGACATCCGCCTTCTGGGCCGCATCCTCGGCGACACCGTGCGCCGCCACAAGGGCGACGCGGTCTTCAACGCCATCGAGCTCATAAGACAAACGGGTCTGCGCTTCCACCGCGACGCCGACGACACCGCGCGCCAAGAGTTGCGCGTCATCATCCACGACCTTGCCAGCGAAGACGCCATCAGCGTCATCCGCGCCTTCGGCTACTTCTCGCATCTGGCCAATATCGCCGAGGACCAGCACCATATCCGCCGCACACGGGCCCACGCTGGCCTCGGCACGGCACCCCGCGAAGGCACCATGGCCTATGCGCTGGGCCGCGCGAAACAAGCCGGTGTCGAGACCGAACGCTTACGCACCTTTTTCGACCGCGCCCTCTGCAGTCCCGTGCTGACCGCGCACCCCACCGAAATCCGCCGGCGCAGCTCCATCGACCGCGAGATGGAGATCGCGTTTCTGCTCGACCAGCGCGACCGCACGGAATTGACGCCGGAAGAACTGGCCGCCAACCGCGAGGGCCTGCGCCGCGCCATCCTGACCCTGTGGCAGACCAGCATCCTGCGCGACAACAAGCTGCGCGTGATCGACGAGGTCGCCAATGGTCTGGCCTATTACGACCAGACCTTCCTGCGCGAACTGCCGCGGATTTATGCCCATCTTGAAGACCAGTTGGACGCCGCCGGTTGGACGGGCATGGCCATCGCACCCTTCCTGAAAATCGGTAGCTGGATCGGCGGCGACCGCGACGGCAATCCCTTCGTCACCGCCGACGTGCTGCGCGCCACGCTGAAGATGCAAAGCGAACGCGCCATCCGCTTCTACCTGGACGAGCTTCACGCCCTGGGCGCCGAGCTGCCCATCGACGGCCGCACGGTACAGGTCTCCGCCGCGCTGCAAGCGATGGCAGATAGGTCGCCCGACCACGCCGCCGGACGCCGCGACGAGCCTTACCGGCGCGCCATCAGCGGCATGTACGCGCGCCTGGCCGCCACCGCCCGCAACCTGCTGGGCTTCGAGCCCGCGCGGCCGCCGATCAGCGATGCCGAGCCTTATGGCCACGCGCTCGATCTGTTCATGGACCTGGGTGTGATCTTCGAAAGCCTCGTCGGCAGCGGCTCGGCGGAATTGGCCAACGGACGCTTGCGCCTGTTGTGGCGCGCGGTGGACGTGTTCGGCTTCCATCTGGCCAGCGTGGACTTGCGTCAGAACTCCGACGTGCACGAACGCGTCGTCGCCGACCTTTATAAAACCGCAGGCGTGCAGGCCGACTATCTGGCGCTCGACGAAGCCGCCCGCGTGAAACTGCTGGCCGCCGAGATCGCCAGTCCGCGCCCGCTGTCGTCCATCCACCTCATTTACAGCGAGGAAACCATCGGCGAGTTGGCCATCGTCAAGGCCACCGCCGAAGGACGCGCCGCCTACGGCGCGGAAGCTGTGCCCCACACCATCATCTCCAAGGCCGCCAGCGTATCCGACATGCTTGAAGTCGCCGTGATGCTGAAGGAAGCGGGGCTCCTGCACCCCAATGAAAAGCGCCTGGACCTCGACATCATCCCGCTATTCGAGACCATCGACGACTTGCGCAACTGTGCCGGCATCATGGATCGGCTGTTCGCCCTGCCCGTCTACCGAACACTCCTCGCCTCGCGCGCCAACGTGCAGGAAGTCATGCTCGGCTATTCCGACAGCAACAAGGACGGCGGCTACACCACCTCCACCTGGGAGCTTTACAAGGCCGAGGTGGCGCTGATCGAAGTGTTCCGCAAACACGGCGTGAAGCTGCGCCTATTCCACGGCCGCGGCGGCTCCGTGGGCCGGGGCGGCGGGCCGAGCTATCAAGCGATTTTGGCCCAACCACCCGGCGCGGTGGACGGCGCCATCCGCATCACCGAGCAAGGCGAAGTCATCGCCGCTAAATACTCCAACGCCGAAGTCGGCCGGCGCAATCTGGAAACACTGGTCGCCGCCACCTTTGAGGCGACATTGCTCGATCAGCGCGGCACCGCGCCGAAGCCCGAGTGGATCAAGGCGATGGACGAGATATCCGCTGCCGCCTACGCCGCCTACCGCAACCTGGTCTACGAGACCGAAGGCTTCGAGGACTACTTCCGCGAATCCACCGTCATCGGTGAAATCGCCAGCCTCAACATCGGCAGCCGCCCGGCAGCCCGCAAGAAGTCCGCGCGCATCGAAGACCTGCGCGCGATCCCCTGGGTGTTCAGCTGGTCCCAGTGCCGCCTGATGCTGCCCGGCTGGTACGGCTTCGGCGCCGCGGTGAAAGCCTGGCTCGCCAAAAATAAAGATGGCCTGGCGACGCTGAAGGCCATGCACAAGGACTGGCCCTTCTTCAAGACCATGCTCTCGAACATGGACATGGTGCTGGCCAAAAGCGATATCGGCATTTCGTCCCGCTACGCCGAGTTGGTCGCCGACAAGAACCTGCGCGACGGCATTTTCACGCGCCTATCCAACGAATGGGCAGACACCATCGAAACGGTGCTCGCCATCAGCGGCAACAGCACGCTTCTGGAAACCAACCCCCTGCTCGCCCGCTCGATCCGCAACCGCTTCCCCTACATCGACCCCCTCAACCACATGCAGATCGAGATGCTGCGCCGCCACCGCGCGGGCGACAGCGATACCCATGTGGTGCAGGGCATACACTTGAGCATCAACGGGATTGCGGCGGGGTTGAGGAATAGTGGGTGAGGCGCACCACCTCCTAACCCCACCTGTCATCCTCGGGCTTGTCCCGAGGATCCAGGGTTACGGAGTGGGGGTTTCCAAGTTGGCGTTAGCGGCGCCGCATTCGCAGGTGACGGCCACCCTGGATCCTGGGCACAAGGCCCAGGATGACGGCGGTGTTGTTCAGCGCGGCTACAACAATCCTAGCTTCGCCAGTTCCAGTTTCATCTTCTGCGGCATGCCGGGATCGACGAAAACCTTGCCGCCTTTTTTGATATCCTCCGGCACGTCCGCCGGTTTGAGGTAGCGCCAGCCCTGGAAGGCGCGCTGCACGCGGGGCTGCACGAGGATCTGCACCGGCTCCAGCTCGATGACGCACATCGCTTTGCCGTCTTCTTCGTCTTCGCCGAAGCCGACGATGGGCTGGCGCAAGAGGATCATGCCTTTGATCACCCAGTAGAGCGATCCGCCGTCGAGCAGCTCCTTATCGCGCTTGGGCGTCATACGCGTCCAATGGCGATAGTGGCCGGTCTTTTTGTCGCGCCATTGTTTCTGGCGTTTGTCGAGGTGTTCGAGGTCCTCGATACCGACGGCGAGTTTGATGAGGTTAAGAGGCATGGCGTTACGTGGGGAACTTCACCACGACCAGGGTCACGTCGTCGCGCTGCGGCACGCCGTCG
>CANJPG010000089.1 GCA_947476065.1 Fidelibacterota bacterium | reverse complement strand
GGGGCCGGGTTTTGGATCAGGCCCGTGTCCGGACTTTGGCCGCGGGACCGGGTGTCACTCTGCTCTGCGGGCGCTACGAAGGTGTCGATCAGCGTCTCCTGGAGGCGCAAGAGGTGGAGGAAGTCAGCCTAGGCGACTTCATCCTCTCGGGCGGCGAGGCAGCGGCGATTGCACTTTTGGATGCAGTGGTACGTTTGCTGCCAGGCGTGGTTGGAAAGACGGAGTCGCTGGAGAACGAGAGTTTTGAGACGGGCCTTTTGGAGTACCCGCACTATACGCGCCCCGATATCTGGAGCGGCCGCGAAGTGCCAGAGGTCTTAAGGTCCGGACACCACGCCAAGGTCGCCCAGTGGCGGCAGGCGCAGGCGGAAGAAATTACGCGCACAAGGCGCCCCGATCTGTGGGCGCGTTATGCGGCAACGAAGACGACGAAAGATTAGGACTGAAAGGGACGACAATGGACACGATGCAGAAACTCGAGAAGGAATACATTGCCGAGATGCTGGCAAAGCGCGCGGTTCCGGAATTCTCGCCGGGCGATACCTTGCGCGTGCATGTAAAGGTGCTGGAAGGCCAGCGCGAGCGCACGCAGGCTTATGAAGGCGTGTGCATCGCCCGCAAGAATGCCGGTGTGAACTCCTCGTTCACCGTGCGCAAGATCTCCTTCGGTGAAGGTGTCGAGCGCGTATTCCCGCTGTTCGGGCCGATCATCGACAAAGTCGAAGTGGTTCGCAAAGGCCGCGTTCGCCGCGCAAAGCTCTACTATCTCCGTGACCGCCGCGGCCGCGCCGCGCGCATCACCGAAGAAGGTACGGGCGGCGAAGGCGCTGCCGCCGAGAAGGCCTAAAGCTTCGGTTTCTTGTTTCCCCGGTCCTTTGGCGTTTCAAAGGGCCGGGACTCCAGAGGTTTTAAATATCGGTTTCGCAAACCAGTCCCCTCTGGAGTCTCGCGTTCACGCGATTTCGGCTTCTGAGGATGTGATCCGGCGATGACCGCTACAACCCTGTACGACAAATTGTGGAACAGCCACGTCGTCACCAGCGACGCCGATGGCACCACGGTTTTGTATATAGATCTGCACCTGATCCACGAGGTCACTTCGCCGCAGGCCTTTGAAGGCCTGCGCGCGGCCGGGCGCAAAGTACACAGCCCCGAGAAGACCGTTGCAGTGCCCGATCACAACGTCCCTACGACCGCTGACCGCCTGCTGACCATCAAGGACCCCGAGGGCCGCCTTCAGCTTGAGATGCTGGACAGCAACTGCCGCGACTTCGGCGTGCCCTACATTCCCATGAACGATATCCGCCAGGGCATCGTGCATATCATCGGACCCGAGCTGGGTTTGACCCAGCCCGGCAAGACCATTGTCTGCGGCGACTCACACACATCGACTCACGGTGCGCTGGGTGCGCTCGCGTTCGGCATCGGCACCTCGGAAGTCGAGCATGTGCTGGCCACGCAAACGCTGCTGACCAAGAAGTCCAAGAACATGCGCGTGCTGGTGGAAGGCAAGTTGCCGGCCGGCGTCACGGCAAAAGATTTGGTGCTGGCGATCATCGGCAAGATCGGTACCTCTGGCGGTACCGGCTACGTCATCGAGTACGTCGGCGAGGCGTTCCGCGACCTGTCGATGGAAGGCCGCATGACGGTCTGCAACATGTCGATCGAAGGCGGTGCTCGCGCCGGCCTGATCGCGCCCGACGACAAGACCTTTGAATATCTGAAGGGCCGTTCGCATGCGCCCAAAGGCGCTGCCTGGGAACAGGCCGTGGCCTATTGGCGCACGCTGAAGTCCGATGAAGGCGCGCACTTCGACAAGGAAGTGGTCTTGAATGCCGCCGACCTGGTGCCGCACGTCACCTGGGGCACCAGCCCTGAGGACGTATTGCCCATCAGCGCCAAAGTGCCAGACCCGAAAAGCTTCGCCGACGCCAATAAAAGCAAGGCGGCGCAGCGTTCCATCGAATACATGGGCCTGACCGTCGGCATGCCCTTGGAACAGATCAAGGTCGATAAAGTGTTCATCGGCTCGTGCACCAATGGCCGCATCGAAGATATGCGCGCGGCCGCCGCTGTCCTGAAGGGCCGCAAGGTTGCCAAGGGCGTGGGCGTTCTAATCGTGCCCGGCTCGGGACAAGTCAAACACCAGGCGGAAGAAGAAGGTCTCGACGCCATCTTCACCGCCGCTGGCGCCGAATGGCGTGAGCCGGGCTGTTCCATGTGCCTTGGCATGAACCCGGACGTGCTGAAGCCCGGCGAGCGTTGCGCCTCCACCTCGAACCGAAACTTCGAAGGCCGCCAGGGCGTAGGCGGGCGCACCCATCTGGTCAGCCCGGCGATGGCCGCTGCGGCCGCGATCACAGGTCACCTGACCGACGTGCGTAAGATCTAGAAGGGCATCATGGAAAAATTCAAAGTCCTGAAGGCCGTTGCTGCACCTCTGCCGCTGGTTAATGTCGACACCGACATGATCATCCCGGCGCGCTTTCTGAAAACCATCAAGCGCACGGGCCTGGGCAAATCGCTGTTCTATGCCATGCGTTTCGACGAGACCGGTGCGGAGAAGCCGGACTTCGTGCTGAACAAGGACGCTTACCGCAATTCCAAGATACTCATCGCTGGTGATAACTTCGGCTGCGGCTCCTCGCGTGAACACGCGCCCTGGAGCCTAGCCGACTTCGGCATCCGCTGCGTCATCGCCCCCAGCTTCGCCGATATTTTCTACGGCAACTCCTTTAAGAACGGCATCCTGTGCATCACGCTGCCCCAGGCCCAGGTGGACATGTTGTCTGCGAAGGCCAGCACGGGCAATACCGCCGGCGGCGCGTTCACGGTTGATCTGGAGAACGGCACCATCACGGCGCCCGACGGGGCCGTGGTTACCTTCAGCGTCGACGGCACCAAACGCAACAACCTGCTGAACGGCCTCGACGACATCGGCATCACCATGCAGAGCGCCGACAAGATCGGCGCCTTCGAAGACAAGCAGCGGCGCGAACAGCCCTGGCTATATCAGTCCGCTTAAGTACACTCTCCAACGAAAGCCTTCCGCAATGACGAAGAAAAAAGTCCTGCTGCTGCCCGGCGATGGCATCGGCCCCGAGATCACCGCTGAAGTCCGCAAGGTCATGGCCTGGTTCAACAGCACCGGCCGCACGTCCTTCGAGATCACCGAGGATCTGATCGGCGGGATTTCCTACGACACCCACGGCACCCCGCTGACCGATGCCGCGCTTAAGCGCGCGCAGGAGTCCGACGCCGTGCTAATGGCCAGCGTCGGCGGCGTGAAATGGGATGTTCTGCCCTTCAAGGACCGCCCAGAGCGCGGATTGCTCGCACTACGTAAAGGTCTAGGCGTCTTCGCCAATCTGCGTCCCGCCCTGGTGTTCGACGTGCTGGCCAATGCCTCGACCCTGAAGCCCGAAGTGGTTCAGGGTCTCGACATTATGATCGTGCGCGAATTATTGGGCGGCGTTTACTTCGGCGAGCCGCGCGGGATCGAAACGCTGCCGGACGGCCAACGCCGGGGCGTCAACACTCAGGTCTACACGACCTCCGAAATCCAGCGCGTCGCGCGCGTGGCCTTTGAACTGGCCCGCAAGCGCAAGAACAAGCTGTGCTCGGTTGAAAAAGCCAACGTCATGGAAAGCGGTGTTCTCTGGCGCGAGGAAGTCACCAAACTCCACGCCGCCGAATACAAGGACGTCGAGCTGGTCCATATGTATGCCGACAATTGCGCGATGCAGCTCGTGCGCAATCCCAAGCAGTTCGACGTCATCGTCAGCGACAATTTGTTCGGCGACCTCCTGTCGGATCTGGCCTCGATGCTGCCGGGCTCTCTCGGCATGCTGCCTTCGGCCAGCTTGGGTCTTCGGGATGCTTCCGGCCGTCAGGCGGGATTCTATGAACCCATCCACGGCTCGGCGCCCGACATCGCGGGCAAAGGTATCGCCAATCCGTTGGCCATGATCCTGTCCTACGGCATGATGCTGCGCTATTCTTTCGACATGGCGGCCAATGCCGACCTCATCGAAAAAGCCGTTCAGAACGTGCTCAGGGCGGGCGTACGGACAGGGGATATCGTCGAGAAAGGCCAGACTCCTGTCTCGACTGCAGTCATGGGCGATGCGGTGGTTAAGGAGCTCACCAGCCTCACCATCTAAACCCCCTCTTTAACGGGCGGTTTAATCGGCTGAACTCATTGGCGGAATCCGCAAAGAACCGCAGTTTCCGGGGACTTTGGGCGGTGTCGCGCGCTTGTGACATTGAAAAAAACCGCGTTCCGCAATATGTAGGGTGCCGTCGGCTCGCTATGGGTTGGCTTGTTTTGCACTCAACACGAGCGCTAGCCGGTCCCCCATATTGAGGTTAGGCCCGCCCCCGTATGGACGCGGACGGACATCGGTCCTTGGAGATGAAGAATGGCTGTTGGCACTGTGAAGTGGTTTAATACAACGAAGGGCTTTGGTTTTATTCAGCCGGACGACGGTTCGAAGGATGTGTTTGTGCACATCTCGGCCGTTCAAAAAGCCAATCTGGGCACGCTGAACGAAGGCCAGAAGGTCAGCTACGACGTTCTGCAAGAGCGCGGTAAATCCGCTGCGGGCAATCTGCGCGCCCTATAGATTTCTAAAAGCGAGACAGCAGTGTCACGCTTCGTCTATGCGCACCGCCTTTCGGCGGATTGCGGCGATAACGTGTGGAGTACTTGATGGCTAAAGAAGAACTGCTGGAATTCGAAGGCGTCGTCACCGACGTTCTTCCCGAGGCGCGCTATCGCGTAAAGCTGTCGAACGACCACGAAATCATCGCCTATACCGCCGGACGTATGAAGAAGAACCGTATTCGCACGCTGGTCGGCGACCGCGTTACGGTCGAGGTCACGCCATACGATCTCAACAAAGGCCGCCTGATTTTCCGGCACAAGGACTCCGCCGAGCCGCCGCCGTCCTCAGGCGCACCCCGCCACTTCACCAAGCGCCGGTAGTTTGCGCGCGCGTGTTCCGTGACGGAAGACGAGAACCGCGCGTTATTTTTTCAAGCCGTAGCCCATCAACAAGCCGGGCGGCATGCAGATGCCGAGCGGGATTACCGCGCTTTGCTCGCGCGCAATCCGCGCGTGGCGGCGGCGCACAATAATTTGGGCATGCTGCTCGACACCCAGGCGCGTTACGACGAAGCCGAGCAGTGTTTTCGCGCGGCGTTGGCGGTCAAGCCCGCCAATCCCGAAGCCCTCAACAACCTGGGAGCGGTGCTGCGACAAAACCATCAATACGATGAAGCTCTGCGCTGTTTTCGCCAGGCGCTGGATCTGACGCCGGACAATGTCGAGGCGCTCATCAACTTGGCTGACACGTTGCGCGAACTCCGGCTCCTGGACGAGGTGCGGGCGTTGTATGTCCGCGCTCAGGCGCTGCGCCCGGGGGACTTCCGTGTTCACAAAGGACTCGGCCGGCTGTTCGCCGAACGCGGCCAGCCCGATTTGGCCATTGCGGCCTTGGCGCGAGCAGCGGCCCTGAGCCCGCAAGATCTGGATCTGCGCAGCGACCTCGTGACGCAACGCCTTACGGCCTGTGATTGGGCCGAATTTGCAGACGATGAGAAAGCTATCATTGAAGGAGTGCGCGCCGGTAAACCAGGCGTAAATCCGTTCCTCGCCGTCTCACTTGAGACCACGGTGGCGGACCAATACGCCTGCGCCGTGCGCTATGCCCAAACCTCAGGCTTTAAAGGTATTCCGCGTGCCTTTGTCCCGCGCGCCGCGGACCGCAAGGTTCGGCTGGGCTATATGTCGAGCGATTTCCGTGAGCATCCCATCTCATATCTTATTGTCGAGCACCTGTCATTGCTCGACCGCGTGCGGTTCGACGTCATCGGCTATTCCAGCGGGGGCAACGATTACAGTCCCATGCGCCGACGCGTTGAAGGTGCAGTGGATATATTCGTCGATCTTGAAGCGCTGTCGGACAGCGCGGCTGCGGATAGGATCGAGGAAGACAACATCGATATTCTCGTCGAGGTCTCTGGATATACCAAGCACAGCCGGCCGCGCATTCTTGCATTCAGGCCCGCGACACTGCAGGTCAGCTTTCTCGCATTCCCCGGCACCATGGGCACCGATTTCATCGATTATCTGATCGGCGATCAATTCGTGATCCCGCGCGCGCAGCAGGTGTTTTACAGCGAAAAGATTGTCTATATGCCGGCCAGCTATCAGGTCAACGACAGCCATCGCAAAATTGCCGAGGATGTGGCCACGCGCACGGCGTTGGGCCTGCCGGCAGCGGCCTTCGTTTTCTGCTGCTTCAACCGTAGCTACAAGATCACGCCGGCATTTTTCGATATCTGGATGCGCCTCTTGCGGCGTGTGCCCGGCAGCGTGCTGTGGCTCCTGGCAACCAATCCTGTGGCGACCGCTAATCTGCGCCGTGAAGCCGAAACGCGCGGCGTGGACGCCAATAGATTAGTCTTTGCGCCGCGTGTCCCCTTGGCTGAACACCTCGCGCGGCATGCCCACGCAGACCTGTTCCTCGACACGCTACCCTACGGCGCGCATACAACCATGAGCGATGCGCTCTGGGCTGGTCTGCCGGCCGTTACCTGCGCGAGCGATACCTTTGCCGGCCGTGTCGGGGGCAGTCTCTTATCCGCCGTGGGGTTGCCAGATCTTGTGACGTCGACGCGGCAAGACTACGAGGATTTGGCGTTCGATCTTGCTACAAATCGCACACGGCTCGACGATCTGCGCAAACGTCTACAGAACGGTCTGGCGACCACGCCGCTCTTTGATTGCGCGCGTTACACCCGCAATATCGAAAGTGCATACGAGCGCATGGTGCGACTACACGATTCCGGACGTCCGCCCGAAGGCATGACGATCTAACGGCTGACACCGGCCGCGACGAGGTGCCCTTTCAGGCGGCCGGTGACGAACAGGCCGAACATCCTGAAATCGCTGATCAGCGACCACCACGGATAGATGAAGGTGGCGGGCCGGTTATGTTCCACCGCCGCGTGAGCCGCCCAGGCGAAGCCGTAGCCTGCGAAGGGCATGGCCACCAGTGCCCAGGCATCGGCGGCAAGGCCGTACAGCAGCAGCAGAATCACCAGACCCGTGCCGACGTAGTGCAGGGCGCGGGTCAGGGGGCGCGCGTGTTCGCGCAGATAGAACGGCCAGAAGGCGGCGTAGGTGGTGAAACGTGCTGCGCTCTGCGGGTCGGTCATGGCGCGATTATCACCCATTTTCCGCTGAATTGTTGATTTCACGGGGTTGTCGGCGTAGGTTGCCGCACCTTTCGGCCGGGCCGGCACAACACCTGCCACAGCAACGAAAAATATGAATGAGAACAATGGATTATGGCCATGCCCGATAACACCCGCACCCCCTCCCGCCGCGATGGCTATTCCGTCGCGGTGATCGGCGCCACTGGCAATGTCGGCCGTGAGATGTTGAACATCCTCTGGGACCGCAAGTTCCCGGTGTCCAAGGTCTATGCCCTGGCCTCGCAGCGTTCGGTGGGCATGGAGATTTCCTTCGGCGAGGACGAGGTGCTGAAGGTCCAGAACCTTGAGACCTTCGATTTCAAGGGTGTCGATTTTGCGCTGTCGTCGCCGGGCGCCAAGGTCTCGGCGATCCACAGCCCGCGCGCGGCGGCGGCCGGCTGCGTGGTCATCGATAACACCTCGCACTTCCGCATGGATCCCGACGTGCCGCTGGTGGTGCCGGAAGTGAACCCGGAAGCCATCGCGCGCTATAAGAAGAAAGGCATCATCGCCAATCCCAACTGCTCGACAATCCAGATGGTCGTTGCCCTCAAGCCCTTGCATGACGCCTTCAAGATCAAGCGCGTCGTCGTGTCGACCTACCAGTCGACCTCGGGCAAGGGCAAAGACGCCATGGATGAGTTGTTCAACCAGACCAAGGGCATCTACGCCAATCAGGCAGCCGTGCAGACCAAGTCGGTGTTCACCAAGCAAATCGCCTTCAACGTCATTCCGCATATCGATGTGTTCCTTGATAACGGCGAGACCAAGGAAGAGCAGAAGATGGTGATGGAAACCCGCAAGATTCTCGATCCCGAGATTCGCGTACATGCTAACTGCGCGCGCGTGGCCACCTTTGTCGGCCACGCCGAGTACATCAACATCGAAACCGAAAAGTCCATTACGGACAAGGAAGCCCGCGCCATCCTGTCCAAGGCGCCGGGCATCAGCGTGGTCGATCATCGCGCTGACGAAGGATACATCACGCCGGCTGAATGCGCCGGTGAAGATGCGGTTTTCATCTCGCGCATCCGCCGCGATATGTCGGTCGAGAACGGCCTGTCATTCTGGTGTGTCGCCGACAACCTGCGCAAAGGTGCCGCGCTGAATGCCGTGCAGATCGCCGAAGTGCTGGTGAAGGAATACCTGGGCGCGCGCTGATTTCTAGCTGCGCGCGTTAAGGCTTCGCGCTCAGCAGTTTTATCACCGTCACCGCTAGGACCAGCACGCCCGATAAGGCGATGATGCTGCCCGAGATGCGGTTCAGCCAAGGCAAGCCGCCTTTGATGAAGCGTCCGCGCAGGGTCATCACCACGCCCGCGAGAATCAGCCACCACAGGGCCGAGCCGACAAACACGCCCAGCACCAGCCAGAAGGCTATGACCGGCGCGGCATAGGCATCGACCGGTCCGAAGGCGGCGAATACACCGGCGGCGGCGATCATGGTCGCCGGATTGGAGATGGCCATCGAGAAGGCGGCGACAACGTCGCGCCGCAGGCTTTTCACCACCACCGCGCCGTCATGCATCAGCACTGGTGCCCTGTAGGTGCTGATGCCGAGCGCCAGCACCAAAATCCCGCCAAAGAGGCCGATGACCATTTCATAATTGAGCACGAAGGCGCTGATGACGGTCAGGCCAAGGCCCGCCACGGCGCCGAAGGCCATGTCCGCAAGCGCCGCCCCGAGGCCCACCACAACGGCCTGAAAATAGCCGCGCGCCAGGGCGCGGCGGACACACAGCGCCGCCACCGGGCCCATGGGGGCCGCCAGGGCGAAGCCGACAATGATGCCGCGCACAAACGCCAGATCGAAAAAATCGGGCGGGAGATTTGCCATGGCTGGCTGCCTACACTGTTTGTCGCGGACCGCGCAAGCTTACGGCGGTTGAATTTCCATCCCCGGCCGCGTCGCCTCTAGACCACGCCCGGAGCTTTGGCTACCGTCGAGGCTAGGTTTTAAAGGGGTTTGTTATGACGATACTGTCCGCATCGCGCATTCCACGGCTCCGGCGCAGCATGCTGTATATGCCGGCCTCCAACGCGCGCGCTTTGGAAAAGGCCAAGGCGCTGCCGACCGATGCTCTGGTCTTCGACCTTGAGGACGCGGTGGCCCCCGACGCCAAAGTTGCCGCGCGGACGGCGGCGGTGGCGGCGGCCAACTCAAAATCCTACGGCGCGCGTGAGGTGCTGATCCGCGCCAATGCGCTTGATACCGTGTGGTGCGCCGACGACATCGCCGCGGCTGCGACGTCGGGCGCCGACGGTGTCGTGCTGCCCAAGATCAACGGCCCCGACGATGTCCGCCGCGCGGCTGGCATGCTGCGCACCGCGGGCGCGCCGGCACATTTTGCACTGTGGGCGATGATGGAAACGCCGCGCGGCATTCTGGCGGCGGCGGCCATCGCCGGTTCAAGTCCGCGCCTTGCGGGTTTTCTCATCGGCACCGCAGATCTAGCGAAGGACCTGCACTGCGCTCACCCAGCTGACCGCGCGCCGATGCTCTATGCCTTGCAGCAATGCGTGCTGGCCGCTCGTGCCTTTGACTTGTTTGTGCTGGACGGCGTGCACGTCGATCTCGATGACGAGACCGGCTTCAACACCGCCTGCCAGCAAGGCCGCGCCATGGGCTTCGACGGCAAGACCCTGATTCACCCGCGTCAGATCGCCGGCGCTAATGTCGCCTTCGCGCCTTCGGGCACCGAGATTGCGCGTGCGCAGAGTATCGTCGCCGCGTACAAGGACGCCATGGCCAAAGGCAAGGGCGTTGCCGTGCTGGACGGGCGTCTGGTGGAAGTGCTGCATGTCAGAGAAGCGGAACGCCTGCTGGCCCAGGCCGAGATGATCGCCGAGCGCGAAGCCGCCTTCGCCGCGCAGTAGGTAGCTAAAATAAAAGACGCCGCCCTTTGGGGGGCGGCGTCTTCATTTCAGCTGCGGCTGTTATTTGCCGATGCGTGCGCTAGCGCCGGCGGAACCTCCGCCCGAGCCGCCAACACCGATGCTGCCGCTGCCTTCGCCGCTTTTCGTATCGACGGC
>CANJPG010000088.1 GCA_947476065.1 Fidelibacterota bacterium | reverse complement strand
GCGCCGTTGGTGGCCTTAACATAAATCTTGTTGAGCGCATCGGGGCTGCCCTGGATGCGCGGGTCGATCTCCAGCACCACTTTGTACTGGTTCAGCTGGGTAAAGATCGTGCCCACCTGTCGCTGGCCGAAAGCGTCGTACAGGGTGTCATCGATAGCCTGCTGGGTGACGCCCAGACGCGAGGCCGCATCGCGGTCGATTTTGATGAAGGTGCGCAGGCCCGAGGTCTGCTGGTCGGTGGTGACGTCCTCGATCTGCGGGATGGTCTTCAGCTTCTCGAACATCGTGTTCGCCCATTGGGACAGCTCGTCGATGTTCTGATCCTGAAGCGTGTACTGGAACTGCGTACGGGCGTTACGCGCGCCGACGGTGATCTCTTGCGACGAGACCAGGCGTACATCAAGGCCGGTGAGCTTGGCGAACTGGGGACGCAAGCGGGCGATGACCTGGTCGGCGCTGACGTCGCGCTCGCTGAAAGGCTTCAGGCCGAAGGTGATGCGCGCGGTATTCGATGCGCCGCCGCCAACGAAGGAGTGCACGTCCTCCACGGCCGGGTCGGCCATGACCATGTCGGTGGCCAGGCGGTGCTTGGCCACCAGCTCGGCGTAGGAGATATCGGGCGCACCCTGGGAGGTGGCGCGGATCAGGCCGGTGTCCTGGAGCGGGAAGAAGCCCTTGGGAATGGCGACGAACAGGGCCGCGGTGATGGCCAGCGTCACCAGCACCGAGATGCCCACGGGACGGCGGTGGTTCAGCGCCCAACGTAAGAGACGGCCATAGTGCTGCACCACGGCCTGGAAGAAATTCTCGCAGGCGTCGTAGAATTTTCCGTGGCGCTCGACGTCGCGCGACAGGAACAGGGCGCACATGGTGGGCGTCAGGGTCAGGGAGATCACGCCCGAGATCAGCACGGCGGTGGCGACGGTAACGGCGAACTCGCGGAACAGCCGCCCGACCATGCCGCCCATGAGCAGGAGCGGAATGAACACCGCGATTAGCGAAAAGGTCATGCAGACGATGGTCGAGCCGATTTCGCCCGCACCCTTCACAGCCGCGTCATAGGAGCTTTCGCCGTGCTCCATGTGGCGCACGATGTTCTCGATCATGACAATGGCGTCGTCGACCACGAAACCCACCGCCACGGTGAGCGCCATCAGCGACAGATTGTCGAGGCTGTAGTTGAACAGGTGCATGACGCCGAAGGCGCCGAGCAGTGACAATGGCACGGCCAGGCCAGGGATGATGGTCGCCCAGACCTTGCGCAGGAAGACGAAGATCACTGCCACCACCAGCACAATGGTGATCAGCAGCGTGAGTTCGATGTCGCCGACCGAGGCGCGGATCATCTGCGTGCGGTCGTTGAGGATCTCCACGTGCACGGCGGGCGGGATCGAGGCTATGAGCGTGGGCAGCTTCTGTTTGATGCCTTCCACCGTGTCGATGACGTTGGCGCCGGGCTGGCGCGTGACGGTCACCACCACGCCGCGGTGCTGGCCGACCCAGGCGATGGTGCGGGCGTCTTCCACGGCGTCGACGGCGGTGCCGATATCGGCCACGCGCACGGGCGCGCCGTTTTTGTAGGTGACGATGACGTTGCGGTAATCCTCGGCGCTTTTCAGCTGGTCGTTGGTGGTCAGCGTCGAGGCCTGGTGCTGGCCGTTGATGCTGCCTTTGGGCGCATTGACGCTGTTCTGGGTGATGGCGGTGCGCACGTCTTCGAGCGACAGGCCCTGGTTCGCCACGGCGGCAGGGTCGATCTGCACGCGCACGGCGGGCTTTTGTTCGCCGGCGATGGCGACATCGCCCACACCCGGCATGATTGACAGCTGCTGGGCCAGCATGTTGTCGGCGTATGCGTCCACCTGATCGATGGGCAGGGCGTCGGAGTAGACGCCGAAGACCAGGATGTTGGCCTCGGCCGGATTCGACTTTTTATAGGTCGGCGGGTTGGGCATGTTGCGCGGCAGCTGGCCACCGGCGGCATTGATAGCCGCGGCCACGTCCTGGGCGGCGGCGTCGATGTTGCGGTCCAGGGCAAACTGCAGCGAGACGGTGGTGCGTCCCAGCACGTTGGTCGAGGTCATCTGCGTGATGTTGCTGACCTGCGAGAACTGGCGCTCCAAGGGGGCGGCCACCGACGAGGCCATGGTCTCGGGGTCCGCACCCGGCAGGCCGGCCGAGACGATGATCGTCGGGAACTCGATGGCCGGCAGCGAGGCCACGGGCAGGGTGATGAAGGCCGCGATACCGGTAAGAATAATCGCCGCCATGATCAGCGAGGTGCCGATGGGGTGATCGATGAAGCGCTTCGAGATATTCATGGCCGCAACCCCCTTTAGAGATGGTCGCCGCGGCGTTCGTTCTCGTCGCCGGGTTCACCCGCGCCCTCTTTCGCCGCGGCGGCTTTCATGTCGACCTTGACCTTGGCGCCGGGCGACAGCCGCAGCTGGCCGTCGACCACGACGCGGTCGCCCGCCGATAGGCCTTTGCTGACCAAAATTTGGCCGTTCTGTTCGGCGCGCGCGGTGATGGGGCGCACCTCCACCGTGTCGTCGGTCTTGATGACATAGACATAGGGGCCCGCGTCGCCGCGCTGTACGACGCGGGCCGGCACGGCGATGCCGTCGTGCACGGTGCCGACCTGCAGGCGCAGATTGATGAACTGACCGGGCCACAATTTTCTTTGGGCATTGGGGAAGGTCAGCTTCACGCGCACGGTGCCGCTGGCGGGATCGATCTGGTTGTCGATCAGCTCCAGATTACCCTGGTCGAAGGCGACGTTTTCGTCGCGGCTGAAGGCGGTGGCGGCGAGCGTGCCCTTCGATGCCGCCTCGGCGACGCGCGGCAGATCGGATTGCGGCAGGGTGAACGTGGCCGAGATCGGCTGCACTTGGGTGATCACCACAAGGCCTGCGGTTTCGGCGGCGCGCACGACGTTGCCGGCATCGACCATGCGGATGCCGGTGCGCCCGTCGATGGGTGCGGTGACGGTGGTGTAGCTGAGCTGCACGCGCGCGTTCTCGACCGTGGCCTGGTCGGCCTGAACTTGCGCGGTGAGGGTGTTGACCGTGGCGACCTGGGTATCGACGCGCTGGGTCGAGGTGTAGCCGCTGGCGGCAGTTTGTTTGTAGCGCACCAGGTCCTGCTTGGCGTTGGTCAGCGCCGCTTCATCTTTCGCCAGGTTGGCCTCGGCGTTATGAAGGGCGGCCTCGTAGCTGCGGGAATCGATGTGGGCCAGCACCTGGCCCTTCTTGACGTCCTCGCCTTCGTCGAAGCGCACGTCGGTCAGTTGGCCGTCGACGCGCGCGCGCACGGTGACGGTATTATAAGCTTGCACCGTGCCCAGGCCGGTGACGTACAGCGGCACCTCGGCGGGCACGATGGTCATGGCGGCGACGGGAATGGCGACCGAGGCGGTTTTCTTGGCGCCGTGAAAACTGCCGGCCACGCGCCAGCCCACCAGGGCCAGCACGGCAATGCCGCCGATCAGCGCGATTTTCTTTTGCTTTGACGTCATCAAAAGCCCGCCTCCGCGATGTTTCATCCGGGCGGGCGGAAAATAGGCGTGGGCGGCGCGGCCCACAAATAGATAAGGGGGCGAATGCCCGATAAGGCCGGAGATTCACATAGAATTTAAGGTCCCACGGACAAATATCATTTTCCCATCAGCAAAAGCCACGTTTGGCTCACCTTTGTCATGGGGCGCTCATGCATTGGTAAGGTTGGAGTCTGACGCGAAACCAGGCGCGGCCATCTAAGCGATGGTGTTCACCAAGCCGCCTTCGACGCGCACGGCGGCGCCGTTGCTGGACGATGACAGCGGGCTCGCGAGGAAGGCAACGAGGTTGGCGATCTCGTCGGGCCGGGCAACACGAGGAATTAATTCGGGAATTATTCGTACCTGGTACCGATTTTCCCGCGTTATAGCGCATCTGGGCCAGTCCGTTGGTGCGCACGGCGGCCTCGACCGCCTGGCTTTGCACGGCGTCCTCGGTGGCCAAACGGTTGACGAGGGTGATCTGGTCTTCGACCTCGCGGAAGGCCGTCAGCACACGACAGTGGAGAGATTTACCAAACCCCGGTATTGGGCATCGACAGCCACGGCTCGGCGGGGGCTTTGGACTCGCCCTTTTGCAAGAGCTCGATGGAGATGTTGTCGGGCGAGCGGATGAAGGCCATCCGTCCGTCGCGGGGCGGGCGGTTGATGACGACACCTTTGGCTTGCAGCGAAGCGCACAGGGCGTAGACGTCGTCGACCTCGTAGGCCAGGTGGCCGAAGTTGCGGCCGCCGGTGTAATTCTCCGGGTCCCAGTTGTAGGTGAGTTCGACGCGCGGGCATTCCATGCCGAGTTCGGCGTCCTTGCCGTCGCCCACGTCTTCCGAGGCCGATAGGAATACCAGCGTGAACCGGCCCTTGTCGTTGCTGTAGCGGCGGGTCTCCACCAGGCCCAGTTTATTGACGTAAAAATCCAGGGACTTTTCGAGGTCGGTGACGCGCACCATGGTGTGCAGGTATTTCATCGCGTGATCTCCAGAGGGGCCCGTTTGGTAACTCGGTTTCGCATCTAAATTACGATCTTGGCGTTATGCATGCTTATAGCAAAAACCTATGTTGGGAAAATGAACCGCTTTTTGAAAGTTGCCGCCGCTGTCGCGGTGGGAATAGCGCTGGCGGGCTGCTCGGGCTTCGACGTGCTCAATCTGGTCGCCGCCAGCACCGCGGCCAAGGCCACGACCGGCCTCAGCTACGGCGCCGATCCGCGGCAGAAGCTTGACGTGCTGGTGCCGGAAAGCGCCCGGCCCGGCGCGGCGCTGCCGGTGGTGCTGTTCTTCTACGGCGGCTCCTGGACCGCAGGCAGCCGCACGGACTACCGCTTTGTCGGCAATGCCTTGGTGAAGATGGGCTACGTCGCGGTGCTGGCCGACTATCGCCTGTATCCACAGGTGACATTCCCCGCTTTCCAGCGGGACGCGGCCCTCGCGCTGAAATGGACGCGCGAGAACATCGCGGGCTACCACGGCGATGCGAGCAAGATTTTGGTCATGGGGCATTCGGCGGGCGCCCATGTCGCGGCGCTGCTGGCGCTTGATCCGTCATACGCGCGGGCGGCCGGTGTGCCCGACGGCACGATCAAAGGCGTCATCGGCCTAGCCGGTCCCTATGCCATGGTGCCGAGCCAGATCGACAGCGTGCGCGCGGCCTTCGCCGGTTTGCCCGACGAGAATGTCGCAAGGCCCGTAACCTTCGTCACCGCCGCCGCGCCGCCAATGCTGCTGCTCTATGGCCTGGCCGACAAAACCGTCGGGCGCGCCAATGCCACGGAGCTAGCCCAACTGCTGCGCGCCAAGGGCCGAGATGTGACGCTGATTGAATACCCCGATGTCGGGCATCCGGGCATTGTCCTTGCCATGGCCCCGCTGTTCAAAGGCCGGGCAGCGGTGCTGGCGGACACCAAGGCCTTCCTGGACCGGCTGAAATAAAGCAACGGGATGGCGCGGCTGGGCGTTGTATGGGGCCCGAATGTCCACAATCATTAAGTGAACCTAATGCGGCGCTGACCCTATGGTTAATCCCCTGTTTCCATTGGCGTTATGGCCCGAGGCTGCCGGCGGTGACGGTGATATCGCAGGCCGCCGCTCTGGGTTAAAATGACCCCCACAGCTATGTCGCGCAGCGGATTTCGGCTATGACGGGCCGGCAGGAATGGCCCGGGCAGAAAGTATGCGGGCACACAAAGGGGTTGGCTGGGTTGATACGTTCTTTTCTGAACGCCGCACTGAAACGCGCGAGGGATGACGCAGGCATTGCCGGGATGGTGATCGCGGGCCTGCTCGCCATCATAGCTTTCACGGCGCTCAGCGTTTACCTCAACCGGACGACCGCCGATCGCCTGTTCGCCCGCCTGACCTCGGTATCGACACGCTCGGGCCAAGTGCTGCCCGCGGTGCTGGCCTATTACAATCAGCAGACACCGACCCATACGGTGCCGTGTCCCGATATCACCGCGACGCCCGACGGCCTCGCCGACACTTGCAACTCCTCGGGCACGACGACCGGGGTGCTGCCATGGAAAACGCTCGGCATGAGCCGCGATGCCGCCATCGATCCCTACGGCAATTTCTACACCTACATCGTTTCGACCATCGGCAAGAACGTCTGTACGTCGATCACCAGCGACCTCACCGGCGCTACGGCATCGACCTCCTATACCGGCTCGCTGATCGACGCGACCGACCTCGCGTTGGTGGACAGCACCGGCGCGTCGCGCAATGTCGCCTTCGCCGTCATCAGTCACGGCCCGAACGGCCTGGGCGGCAAGTCCGCCGCCAATCCCACGCGTGCGGTGACCACGCCGACCGGAACCAAGGAAGTGGCTAATGCCGCCAGCGCGCCGGCGACGATTTATTCCGGTCCGTACGCCACCGACACCGCCACTTACTTCGACGATCAGGTCTTTGCGCCCACCGATATGCAGCTGCAAAAAACGTGCGAGTCGCTGACGCCGGGCGGGGCGCTGAATGCCGATCTGACCGACAATTTCGATGCACCGGGCACGACGATCGACACTACGCGGTTTGCGCAGGCCAACGTCACCAAGGTAAACGACACCACCTCCACAGGGGGCAACCGTGTCGCCAGCTTTGCCAACAACACAGCCTATCTCGCCACCGCGGCCTCATACAACTTCACGCCGACAGTGCGTCCGGTTTATGTCGCCGCCTACTGGACACCGAACGTCGGGGCGACCCGCACCCACGCCGGTATGTCGATTGCGACGCGCGCGACGCTGAATGACCTCGATCGCGACGCATCGCCCACCGACGTATTCGACAAGAATACGCTATATGGCCTGACCTTCCGCTTCTATCAGCCTGACGCGGCCAGCCCGGGAACCAACATCACGTCGGGCGGCACCGCCAATACGATCTCCATCCTCGACAACACCGGCGCGCTGACCGGTACCAGCACCGATTCCTCCTACAACCTCATCGACGGCAAGACCTATCTGATCGAAGCCTACGACAACGGCAGCGACGTCTGGATGCGCATCACCCAGCGCGACGACGTCACCAACAGCGCCAATCTGCGGCTGACCACGACCGCAGACCTGGCCGGGGATCAGCGCGTCATATTCATCAACGACACAGCCACATCGGTCGGCGCCTCGGTGAGTTACCTCGACGAAGTGACGGTCGGGCGGCCCATGCTGGCGCTCGAGACCGGACCTTCGGCCGGCATCGCGCGCACGGCCAGCGCGGCCAACGGCACGACCTCGGCCGGCAACCTGACGCTGGAAGCCTGGGTCAAGGCCAAGTCGCTGCCGACGGGCACCAATCTCGCGCACATCATTTCGCAGTGGAATACCAACGCCTCGGCTTTGGCCAGCGATCAGTCGTTCCGCCTGTATCTGGACAGCGGCCACAACGACGAACTGGCTTTCGATATCGGCGGCACCGTCAGCAGTGCCTCAGCCACCGAGCATTACGCGCTCGGCTACCGCCCGACGGTCGACGACTGAACCCACTTCGCCGTCACTTATAATGCCACCAGCAAGGCGGTGCGGTTTTATGTCAACGGCGCGATCGCAGGCACCTTCACCAGCCACACCGACGGCGTAACCGGTGTGCGCACGGCGCAAGAGCCCTTGAGCGTCGGCGCGGGGCTCGACAATGGAACAACGGCCAACGGCTTTTTCCACGGCAACATCTCGGACGTGCGCGTCTGGAGCAGCGTCAGGACCGATACCGAGATCCGCAGTAATTTCCAGCAGCGCCTTTCGGCGGCAGGGTCCGAGAGCGGGCTGGTCGTGAATTGGGTGTTCGACACCGAATCAGGTACGGTCGGCGGGACTCAGGATGTCCAGGGGCTGCCGTCCACCAGCGCCGACGGCACGCTGACGAATGCCAGCTACGCGCCGGTGATATCGGTCTACTTCCGGCCGTTCTCGACCGCGGTCTGCCCGGCCGGCACGCGCGCGGGCGTGTACCAATGCGACTTCCGTACGTCCGCCGCCACCGGCGCGACATGGTCGCTCAGTCCCGTGCCGAACAACCTGTCGTCGATTTACGTCAAGGCCTGGGGCGGCGGCGGCGGCGCCTACGACGTCGGCTTGAACGAACGCGCGGGCGGCGCCGGCGGGTTCTCGGGCGGGCTTTTGCAGACCATCGGCGGCGCCAGCAACATCATTGCCGGCACCATTCTTGATATTGTCGCGGGCGGCTACGGCACCGGCAGCGTATTGGTCAACAACGGTGCCGCGGGCGGCGCGGCCTCGGGTGTGTTCACCACAACACCCACGGCGGGCATCGTCGCGGGCGGCGGCGGCGGCGCGAGTTACAGCATCGCCAACGTGACCGGCAGCGGCAATTGCGGCACGGCCACCGGCGCCGCGTCGTGCGGTCTGGGCGGTACAGGCGGCGGCGCGGGCGGCGCGGCGTTGACCACGCGGGCGCCGGATGAATCGTCGAGCTGCGGCGGACGCGGCGGCGACAACACGACCGGCACAACCCCGCCCACCAGCGGCGGCGATTGCGACAACGGCGGCGCTGACCACAGCACCTATGCCGGCGGCACCGGCGGCGGCACGGCGGCCGGCGGCGGCAGCACCGCCACCGGCATCCGCAACACGGTGCGCGGCGGGAATGGCTATAACGCCGCGACAGCGTCGCGTGTCGGCGGCGGCGGTGGTGGCGGCGGCGGCGTGGGTGGTGAGGCCGGCGGGTATAACGCCGGGGCCGACAGCGCAGGCTACGGCGGCGGCGGCGGCTCGGGCTATGCCGATGCCACGGGCGTGTTGAATGCGACGGGTGCCACCGGTGTTCTAGGAGCCGGTTCGTTCAGCGATTCCACGTGCAAGGGCGATTCACACAACGGTACGACGACGGTAGACGGTATTTCGCCGGCGACCACGGGCGCCGGATGGACGGCGGGTATGTATATCGGCGGCACCGGGACCAATATCCCAAGCAACACGACGATCGTATCGGTTTCGACGAACAGCGTCGTCATCAGCCAAGCCGCCACGGGTAATGCCAACAACAAGACCCTAAACGTCACCAGTTATTTCTACGACGAGACCCGCCAGGGCGACTTGACCAACAGCAGCACAACGATCAGCAACATCAGCCCGACGCTGACCAGTTCAGGCTGGACGGCGGGCATGGCCATCAGCGGCACCGGCATCCCGGCGGGATCCACGATTGTCAGCGTGGGCACAAGCAGCGTGGTCATCAGCGCGGCGTCCACCAGCAACGCCAACAATGTGAACCTGACGGTTGCGGCCTCCTCGTCGCGCACCACCCCTGGCGGCAGCACCGATCCGTATTATTCGCCGTCCTATCTGACCACGGCCGGCGGGCTGCAGAATCCCGGTGGCGGCGGCGCTGCCGGCAACGTCAACGGCACGGCAGGCGCCGTCGTCATCCTCTGGTAATCCCTGCTAGTACTGCACTTCCACATAGAGCCACAGCTTGGTCGTGTCGGCGTCGAAGCTTTTGGCGTCGTATTTGGCGAAGCGCAGGCCGAGGGTCGCGCGGCTGAGAACGCTGATATTCAAGTCGGCGTCGAACTCGGAGCCGTAGTGCGCGTTGCCGCGGGCAGCGTGGAAGTCGTGGTAGCGCAGATCGAGGCGCGGGTTCTTGATGAACCCAATGTCCGGCATGTCCTGCATGAAGCGCACGTGCACATCGTCGAGGCCGTTCACCGGCGTCGTGGTGAACACATCGGCCCAGCCGTTGTGGCGGTGCAGGGTCGCCAGCGGCGTTTGCAGCGCGTCCACACCGTTGCCGCCAAGGCGTTCCCAGCCCACGGATACCTGCGTCATGTCGTTCCAGCGCAGCATCGGGCGCAGCAAGGAATAGGTTACGGCGTAGCTGTCGGGATTGCTCGCGTAGTCGGTCTGGCGCGCGATTTCCGCTTCCAGGCCAAAGGACCACATGTCGCTCGGCTGATATAACGCGTCATAGCGCAGTCCAAAGGTCGCGCTCGACAGCCGCGGCACGGGGGCCAAGTCGAGCAGATAGGCGTAGGCGGTGGTCAGGCCGAAGGGCACGAGATTGGTGGTGGCGCCAATGAGATGTGAGCTGCTGTCCCAATGGCCATTGGGATTATTGCCGAGGACGCGATTGATGCGGTCGAGGTAAGCGTAGCGCACCGAGAGATTGGCGAAGGGCCGCGCTTCGGCGCTGACGGCATCAAAGGTCTGGTCGTTTTGGCGGAAGGCGGCCGGGCCGATCCAGCGTTCGTTGTCGTACATCAGGCGCTGGCGGCCGATCACCACGCGCGTGCCGCCGAGGCCGTCGTCGGTGGTGCCGAAATTATTGGGCATGGTCCAGCCGACATAGGCGCGGTTCAATACCTCGCTGTCGGGATCGGCGATGACGGGCAGGGCAGGCGTGTTGATGACGCCATCGCTGCTCCGCGCGCCGAGATCGCGGGTGACCTCGCCTTCGACGCCCGCATAGAAGCCGTTAAAGGCCAGCGTCTCGTAGCCAGCGCGCAGGCGGAACGTATGGG
>CANJPG010000087.1 GCA_947476065.1 Fidelibacterota bacterium | reverse complement strand
CGCATCCGCATCCCCGGCCGCGAGGTGGCGCGCGGCGACCTCATCGTCCTCGGCGAAGGCGACCGCATTCCCGCCGACGCCGTGCTGCACGAGGCGAGCGATTTGCAGGCCGACGAATCATTGCTGACCGGCGAATCCGTGCCGGTGCGTAAGGCCGTCGGCAACAGCATCGACATTGATCAGCCGCGCCATCCCGGCGGCGACGACCTGCCCTATGTCTTTTCCGGCGCGCTGATCGTGCGCGGCACTGGCGTCGCGGAAGTCGTGGCCACCGGCTCGAGGAGCGAACTGGGCAAAATCGGCCAGACGCTGAACAGCCTCGATTCCGCACCGCCGCGTCTGCAGGCCCAGGTCAGGCGTGTGGTCAAAATCTTCGCCTTGGGCGGCGCTGCCGTCAGCGCCGTCGTCGTGCTGCTGTACGGCCTGCTGCGCGGCGGCTGGTTCGACGCTTTGCTCGCGGGCATCGCCGTCGGCATGTCGATGCTGCCCGAGGAATTTCCCGTCGTGCTGACGGTATTCATGGCGATGGGGGCCTGGCGGATTTCGCGCGCGCGCGTCTTGACACGCCGGGCCGCCGCCATCGAAACCCTGGGCGCCGCGACCGTGCTGTGCACCGACAAGACCGGCACCCTGACTCAGAACCGCATGACCATCTCCGAACTGCGCTTGGCGGACGGCGCCCGCTGGCGTCCCGCCGACGATCCGCTGGCGGCCGTGCCCGCGGACTTCCAGGGACTCTTGTCCGCCGGCATCCTAGGCAGCGCGCCCGATCCGCACGACCCCATGGAGAAGGCCTTCCATGAGTTGAGTGGCCGTCTCAGCGAACATCCGCGCGTCAGTAACGGCACTCTGGCACGCGCCTATCCGCTGCGGCCCGAGCTGCTCGCCATGTCGAATGCTTGGCGCAAGGGCGACGCGCCGGCGCTGATCGCCGCCAAGGGCGCGCCCGAAGGCATCGCCGAGCTGTGCCGGCTGGACGGCGGCGCACGGGTGGCGATGCTGGCTGCCGTCGAAGACATGGCCGGCCAAGGCATGCGCGTGCTGGGCGTGGCGCGCGCCGCCTTCGACGGTCACGCCTGGCCGGACTCGCAGCGCGGCTTCGCTTTCGCCTTTGCCGGCCTGATCGGGCTTGCCGATCCGTTGCGTCCCGGCGTGCCCGAGGCCGTGCGCCAATGCCGCGCCGCCGGCATCCGGGTGGTGATGATCACCGGTGATTATCCTGCCACGGCCGCCGCCATCGCCCGCGCCGCGGGCCTCGATGCCAGCAATGTCGTAACCGGCGAGGATTTGGCAGCGCTCGACGAGATCGGACTGGCCACACGGCTTAAGTCCGCCACCGTCTTCGCGCGCGTCATGCCGAACCAGAAGCTGCGTATCGTCACAGCTCTGCAAACCAAAGGCGAAGTCGTCGCCATGACCGGTGATGGCGTCAACGATGCGCCTTCGCTGAAAGCTGCGCATATCGGTATTGCGATGGGTGGGCGCGGAACCGACGTGGCGCGCGAGGCATCTTCGATCGTGCTGCTGGACGACGATTTCGGCTCCATCGTGCAGGCGGTGCGTCTGGGCCGCAGAATCTACGACAATTTGCGCAAGGCCATGTGTTTCATCATCGCCGTGCATATCCCCATTGCCGGCATGGCGGTGCTGCCGCTGATCCTGGGATTTCCACTTATTTTGGGTCCTATGCATATCGCCTTCATCGAGATGGTGATCGACCCGGTCTGCACACTGGTCTTCGAGTCCGAGACAGAGGAGGACGACATCATGCGCCGCCCGCCACGCGACCCCGCGGCCCCACTGTTCACGACCGCCACCGTCGCCTGGGGTCTGGTGCAAGGCTTCGTGGTTCTGGCTCTTGTTGGCGGGCTCTACGTCGCCGCCGTCCTGCGCGGCATGCCAGAGACCGAAGTGCGCGCACTGACCTTCTTCGCCCTCGTCTTTGCCAGCATCAGCCTGGTTTTCGTCAACCGCTCCTACGGCGCCTCGCTGATCAAAGCCCTGCTGCGGCCTAACCGGGTCTTGGCCCTGGTACTGGCCGGGGTCGTACTGATGCTCAGCCTGACGCTGCTCTGGCCGTTCGCCCGCGGCCTGTTCCATTTCGGCCCCCTGCACGCCGACGACCTGCTGGTGACCCTGGGCGCCGGTGCCGCGGCCCTGCTGATTTTGGATATCGTGAAGCTGTTTGGCCTCAAAAGAGACCTGAAAGCCGGCGGCTGAGCAGTCTTAAACCTTCCTCAAGCACTGCCGGCATAAGCTGCCAGACCGAACCGGCCTAGGCCTTTTGCCTGGGCAGCTTTCTCGCGCGCAAAGTCGGCCCATGCTGCAACACAATCCCTTCACACCCACCGAACCCGCGTCGCTGGACGCTATGCGCGAGATGGTGCGCCTGGCCAATGTGCAGAATTACCAGGGCCTGCAGGACTACGTGCTCACCAGCCCCGAACGCAACGAGGTCGTCTTGGGCGCGGTCTGGGACCTTTTGAACGAAGGCCATACGCGCGGCGCCTACCTGATCAGCAAGCTCTTGCACCTGCGCGGCGTCATGAGCCCGATGGTGTCCTTCGCCATGTTCTTCGGCGGCCTCGAGATGGGCTACCCCGACGACGCGGAAGAGGGCAAACGCCGGCTGCGCTATCAGTTCGAGCAGCAAACGCCCGACATCCAGACCACGACATATAAAGTGATCGAGCCCTTGATCATGGCGCAGATCTCCAAGTCCTTTATGCAGAAGGACTTCACCGACCACATGCTGCGTATCATGGACGTGATAAAGCAGCTCTCGCCCGACTTCCGCACGCGCTTCGATCTGGATGCCCCTGCGGTGCGTCTCGATCTGCCGGCTCTGCGCGCCACGGGCCACGCGAAAGCACGCCTGCTCGAGATGCCGGGCCCGCCGGCCGGTTCACCCCGCACCACACGCAAAGCCATCGTCGCCTTCCGCGAGCTGGTGTTTCCGCATTTCAACAATTCGCGCCTGCTCGAGCAGGGCCCGACCATGGTCCAGGCGCTGAATACCTACGGCTGGAATGCCCGCTTCCTCGGCATGCAGTTCTTCAAGAAGGAACTCGAGGACGCGCGCGCGATCTATAACGCCTGCATGGCCGAGCAGCCCGACGTGCTGATCGTCGACGCTGTCATCTTTCAGTTTGCCAAGCCCTATGAAGTTATGGCCGAGCTGCACGCGAAGATGCCGAACATGAAAATCGTCGGCCTCTATTTCGACGCCTGGTCGGTGACGGAAAAGCAGCTGCGCGGCACCGCCTTACATCTTGATCTGATCTGGACGGTCTCGCCCGACTGGGAGTTCTGGCAGATCCCCGATTTGGCCTCCAAAGTCATGCACCTGCCCCTGCCGCGCGGCGGCGACTACGGCGGGCCGATTTTGCCGCTGCAACCCAAGATGCTGTTTTCGGGCGGTGTCGCCGCCTACAACTGGCACCGGGCCTTGTGGATCGCGGCCTGCCGCAAGACCGACCTGCCGCTCGAGACTCACATGGACGGCTTCGTCGACGACAAGCTGCCGCCGCTCGAAAGCTACCTCGCCTACATGCGCCGCCTGGCTGACGCGCGCTGTTCGATCAATTTCAGCATGCGCCAGAACATGAGCACCTTCTCGGTGACCGCGCGCACCTTTGAAACCATCGCCGCCGGCTCGTTATTGGTGCAAGAGCGCGCCCCCGAAGCCGACTGCTTCTTCATCGAAGGCGAACACTACCTGCCCTTCTCCAGCTTCGCCGAACTCAAGGGCATCTTCGCCTTCCTCAAGGACCATACCGCCGAAGCCGAAAAAATCCGCCGCCGCGGCAACGACTTCTACCGCCAGCGCTACCACGACGACAAACTGGTAGGTACCCTCGACCATAGGCTTTTTGGTGCGTAGGCTGGGCTTTCGGGAGGACGCATGACGCGCATTGCCGCTGTGATACTAAGCCTCGCGGCCACCGCTCCCGCTTTCGCCGCTGAAGACATCTCCTATACCGCCGACGGGCGCATCAATGCGCCGGCCGAATACCGCGAGTGGGTCTTCCTCTCCGCCGGGCTCGACTTGAATTACGCACCGGCGGCGCCGGGCGCGCCAAGTGTGTTCGGCAACGTCTTTGTCAATCCGGCGGCCTACCGCATCTTCAAGGAGACCGGACGCTGGCCCGATAAAACTATTTTCGTTCTGGAAAACCGCGCAGCCTCCACCAAAGGCGCGCTCACTAAGGCCGGCAAATTCCAGGCCGAGGTGCAGGGCCTCGAGCTGCACGTCAAGGACAAGGGCGACTGGGCCTTCTACACCGTCAATGCCGGCGCGCCCGCGCAGAAAATTCCCAAAACGGCCGACTGCTATGCCTGCCACCAGCTGCACGGCACGGTCGATACCACCTTCGTGCAGTATTATCCGACGCTCATCGCCATCGCCCAGGGCAAGGGCACCTATCACGAGAACAAGGGCGAGGCGCTGGACAAACCGCGGATCGAGCCAGCCAAGATCGACCCCAATGCCAAGCCCGCGAGCGAAGCCATCCTGCGCGCCGTGCTCGACGACATCGCCGGCCACCGTCCGCCGGCGCCTATGACACCGGCGGCCCGGGCGATGTTCGCTGCCGTGCTGCCGCGCATCCAACCCACGTTAGAGAAATTCGGCGTGCTGCAATCTGTGAAATATCTCGGCCGGGTCGATCCGCCCCAGCCGCTGGAATACCGCGGCAAGCCCCAGAAACTCGATCAATACGAGGCCCTGTACACCAACGGCACAGTGGTTTGGCGCATCTTCGTCCAGCCCGACGGCCAAATCGGACGTTTGGTTCCTTTCGCGTCCACGCCTAAACCAAAATAGCACGCTCTCTACTTCAGCTCGCACCGGCGACAATGGGGCGACCGCTCGTGACCGTCCGTTCGATTCCCGACGGCTATCATACGCTGACACCGTACTTGTCGGTGCACGATGCTCACGGGCTGATCGATTTCCTCGAAAGGGCCTTCGCCGCCGCCCTGAGCGGACTTATTTCTTCACCGACTTGAGGTAGGCGATCATGGTGTCGGGATCGGTGACTTCGTAGGGGTCGGAGTCCGAACCCACGTCGTTGATGCCCGGCTCCTGGAACCACTTCTCGACCACGCCGTCGTTGACGACCATGGAATAGCGCCAGCTGCGGTAGCCGAATCCAAGGTGTTCCTTGTTGATGAGCATACCCATGCGGCGGGTGAAATGGCCCGAGCCATCGGGAATCATCCTCACGTTCTTTACGTTGAGATTCTTGGCCCACTGGAACATGGCAAAGGCGTCGTTGACGCTGATGCAATAGACCTCGTCGATGCCCAGCTTCTTCATTTCGTCGAAAGCCAGATCGTAAGACGGGCACTGCTTGGACGAACAGGTCGGCGTGAACGCGCCCGGCAGCGAGAATACCGCCACGCGTTTGCCCTTGAAGAAGTCGGCGGTGGACATGTCCTGCCAGCGGAAGGGGTTCGGCCCGCCGATGGATTCATCGCGCACGCGGGTTTTAAAAACGATATCGGGCAACTGCTGGCCTTGCATAACGTTCTCCTATTGATCAGTCCAAAATGAAGCGCCGCTCCTCTGCACCCGGAGGATTTAAATCCTGTTCCCTCCCGGCGGCAATTGGTCGGCGCGTGTGGCGACAACCTAAGGCTTCCGGCGGTTTTTGCAAGCAGTTTTTAGAACACTTCTAATATAGGAATTATCCCATGCCACGCATCAGAAAATCCAATCGTGCCCTGTCCAACCTCGCCAAGACGGCGCGCAATGTACGCCAGGGCCTGACTCTGGCCGCCACCGCCGGACAAGTCATTGCCGCGCGCGGCACCCGCCAGAACGACGCCGCCGAGATGACGCGCATGGTCAGCGAGAAGATGACCGCCGCCAATTCCGTCGGCCTGATTTTCATGCGCCATGCCCTTGAGATGAGCATGGGCTTTTGGACCCGTACGCCGATGATGTGGTGGAGCGATTTGCTGCGCGCCCAGTATCAGATGACGGTCCCGGTGCAACAGATCGCCGGCGCCAATGTCGCCAGATTGCGACGCTAGCTGCGGCGGACCTTGCGGGCCAGGCCGCTTTTGCGGGCGGCGGGATTGGAGGCCGTATCGCACTGGCCGTGGTCGCAGTGCGGGCAGTCGGCCATCAGCATGCAAATGGGCGGCGGCATGATGCAGCAGGCCCAGGAATAACACAGCGCGAAGGCCAGCGAGGTTTTGGTGCGCCCGGCGAGTTTTTCCAGCATGCCGGCCAGCTTCAGCAACATGCGTTTCGTCGAGGGCTCCGCGGCGGCCGTGGCCAGCTGGCGGGCATTGGCGGCCCGGCGCAGATAGCCGTTGGTGGTACTGGTTACGTCGTCGGTGGCTTCAACAAAGCGCTCGAAGGCGCCGGTGACAGCGGCCGCATCCATCTCGGGCGCCGTGATGGCGGGCGCGTCGGAGACCTTGGCAGTCCAGATCAAGTTGCCTTGGGCGAAGATGCACCACTCGCGCGTGGTGCCGTCGCGCAGGTTCTCGACGCCGACCACGCGCCGGCCGCCCATCGAGAATTGTTTGGCCAACAGCAGCACATGCGCGGGCGTTTCGGCCAGACTGATGAACTCGCGGGAGTCATCGGGATGCAGATAGAAGACGCTAAACATCGGGTGTGAACACCGCGCCGTGACGTGAATGATATGAACAAAAAAGACCGTGCATGATTTTCACATATGCGCGCCGCCTGCAACCTTGTTGTGCATCGCGCGAGGGATGCGCATTAGAACATGCAAGGTGTCTTCCGCCAGACGTGCGCGCGTGCGCGAATGCATCAATGCATCAACATTTGCCTGATCTGCGCCAACAGGGATTCATGGGCATATGGTTTGCGCAGGAAGGTGGCGTAGAAACCGCTCGCATCTTTGGTGCCCGACTTGGCCGAGGTGAGCAGAATTTTGACGTCAGGGAACTGGCGGCGAATCCATTGCGCAAGGGCCGCACCGTTCATGTTGCCGGGCACGTCCATGTCCGAGAACACCAGCTCGATAGGCTCGCCAGCGGCGAAGACGGCCAGGGCCTCTCCGGACGTGGATGCCTCGAGCACACGGTAGCCGCGGTTGCGCAGGAAATCGGCAGCGGCAAGACGTGTGAGAATTTCATATTCCACCAGCAGCAGCGTTGGCCGGCGCTCGCTGCCATTGCCGGGCTTGGCCGCGTGACCGTGGCCCGACCCCATTCCGTTGCCGTTACCCGGCGGTGCGCTGTCCGATACCAATCTAAGCGCTGAGTTCATTTCATCCCCCGGACTGTTTCTTGTAAATACCGAGGGAATTAACCGCGAAAACCGGCAATAGTTCCCGCTCCAGAAAAATAATTTCTCTTAAAGCTCGAGCGCGGTGCGGCGTTTTTCGCGTAACAGGTGGATTCGTTTTAAAAGCTCCTGGGGGTGATAGGGCTTTTGCAGCGGCCCCTCCTCGCACAATTTGCCGGCCTTGTCGGTGGCCTTGCCTACGCCGGCGGCGACGATGACATCGACGTCCGGCTGGGCCGCGCGCACGCGCCGGGCCAGCTCCAGGCCATCGAGATCGCTGTCGAGCGCCACTTCGGTCAGCACGATGTGAATCGGCGCCTTGGCGTTCAGGACCTTGAACACGTCGTCGGCCTTACTGCCCTCGATCACCCTGTAGCCGCAGTCACGCAAATATTCCGCGATGGCCATGCGCGCGAGGATGTCCGGCTCGAGAACCAGGATGGTGGTATCGGGCGGGTTGTGTGTTGCTGTTTGCATATCCATGAAACCCAGCGGCTGCATTTTTGTTCCAGCACCGCCCCAGCGCGCGCCCGGCAAATTTTTGCGCGAATCAGGCACGGCCGTTTCGCCCGCGGCGCCGTTATACCTAACCCCATCACCTGAGGAGATCGCCATGAGCGCCATTAAATACGGCGAGAAAAACATCCAGAAGGGCCCCGCGCCCAAATCCGACGCGGCGGCGCAGAAGGACGGACGGTGGGAAGAAAAGAACCAGGGCGACAACCGCTCGACCCCCACCGGCCAGTCGCCCCAGCACGTCGACGAGCTGAAAACCAAGCCGGGCGATAAGCGTTACCTGCTGCGCAAATAAAAAATGGCCGCCGGGGTGCCCGGCGGCCCGAGTTGAACCATTGCCTGTATGCCGGCGCGGCTTTTTAGAAGTCCATCTCGCCGCCGCCGGGGTGTGCTGCCGCCGCGGCGGGCCCTTTTTTCTCGGGCAGATCCGCGATCATCGCCTCCGTGGTAACCAGCAGGCCCGCGACGGAAGCGGCATCCTGCAACGCCACGCGCACCACCTTCGTCGGATCGATGATCCCGGCCTTCACTAGGTCGACGTATTCACCGCGCTGCGCATCGAAGCCGAAGTTCAAATCCTTGGCTTCAGTCAGCTTGCCGGCGACGACGGCGCCATCGACGCCCGCGTTTGTGGCGATCTGGCGAACCGGAGCTTCGAGGGCACGGCGCACGATATCGACACCGACTTTCTGATCGGCGTTGTCGAGCGTGAGGTCGTGGAGAGCGCGCTTGGCGTACAACAACGCAACGCCGCCACCCGGTACGATACCCTCTTCGACGGCCGCTCGGGTGGCGTGCATGCTGTCATCGACGCGGTCCTTCTTTTCCTTCACTTCCAGCTCGGTGGCGCCGCCCACCTTGATCACAGCCACGCCACCCGCCAGCTTGGCCAGGCGCTCCTATAATTTCTCTTTGTCGTAGTCCGAGACCGTGTCGGCAATCTGGGTGCGGATCTGCTCGCACCGCGCCTGGATATCTTGTTTTTCGCCAGCGCCATCGACAATGGTGGTGTTGTCCTTGTCGATGGTCACATGTTTGGCGCGGCCCAGCATGTCGAGCGTGACGTTTTCCAGCTTGATGCCGATGTCTTGGGAGATCACCTGACCGCCGGTTAGCGTAGCGATGTCCTCCAGCATGGCCTTGCGCCGGTCGCCGAAGCCCGGGGCCTTGACGGCCGCGACCTTCAGACCGCCGCGCAGCTTGTTGACCACCAGCGTGGCCAACGCCTCGCCTTCGATTTCCTCGGCAATCACCAGCAGCGGGCGACCAGACTGGACCACGGACTCAAGCAGCGGCAGCAGCGGCTGCAAACCTTCCAGCTTTTTTTCGTGGATAAGGATGTAAGGGTTGTCGAGCTCGCAGACCATGCGCTCGGAGTTTGTGACGAAGTATGGCGAGGAATAGCCGCGATCGAACTGCATACCCTCGACGACATCGAGTTCGGTATCGAGGCCCTTGGCCTCTTCAACCGTGATCACGCCCTCATTGCCCACTTTGGCCATGGCTTCGGCGATGATCTTGCCGATTTCCTGCTGGCCGTTGGCCGAGATGGTGCCCACCTGGGCAATTTCATCATTGGTTTTGATTTTCTTCGAGCGCTTCCTCAGGTCTTCCACGACCAGTTCGACGGCCTTGTCGATCCCGCGTTTCAAATCCATCGGATTGACGCCCGCCGCCACAGCCTTGGCGCCTTCGCGGACAATCGCCTGGGCAAGCACGGTGGCGGTGGTGGTGCCGTCGCCGGCAAGGTCGTTGGTCTTGGAGGCGACCTCCTTGACCATCTGCGCGCCCATGTTCTCGAACTTGTCCTTGAGTTCGATTTCCTTAGCGACGCTCACGCCGTCCTTGGTGATGCGCGGGGCGCCGAAAGCCTTTTCAATCACCACATTGCGGCCCTTGGGGCCAAGCGTGACCTTCACAGCATTGGCGAGGATATCGACACCGCGCAGCATGCGTTCGCGTGCGTCGGCCGAGAATTTTACGTCTTTAGCAGCCATGATGTTTGTCCTTCATTCCCGATGTTAGAAAAAGGGCGCCTGTTAGGCCGCCTTCTTTGCCTGAACCTGTTCTTCGATGATCCCCAGGATGTCGGACTCCTTCATGATCAGGAGTTCCTGGCCATCGATCTTCACCTCGTTGCCCGACCACTTGCCGAAGAGAATGCGGTCGCCGGGGCGCACGTCGAGCGGATGGATCTTGCCATCCTCGCCGCGGGCACCGCCGCCAACAGCGATGACTTCGCCTTCCATGGGCTTTTCCTTAGCCGTATCGGGGATAATGATGCCCCCGGCCGAGCGTGCTTCGCTCTCCAGGCGGCGCACGAGAACGCGGTCATGAAGCGGTTTGAATTTGGTCATGCGTCATTCCTTCCTTAAGCAAATGAGCAATTGGTCACGGTTTCGCGCCCCCCAAATGGCGAGGGCGCAGGGTTTATGAGTTTGAAATGGCCCCTGACAACAGCAGCCGGGATGGGACTTAGGAAGGCCCCATTTTTCCTTCAAGACCGGCGCAAAAAAAAATTTCTGGAATCCTGTCGCAGTGTTAGCAGGCCGCGGGCCCTGCTGCTAATACACTGATATAAATGTACTTTTTCTGTGGAATTTTACGGGAGCCGGTGCAATTCTAAGACCGGAAGGGCAACCGAAAGGACGTCTATGAGCCTCGCCTTGCAGATGAAGGACTACCGCCTCACCACCGCGCAGATCTTCTATCACCTGCCGGATCACCCGGCCCTCTTGCAGGAGTTCGTCTGGCAGGAGCTGGATCTGGCCCCCCGCTTTCCCGTGTTGATCAAGTTCCTGGATTTCTGGCGCGACAAGCTCGATGCAAAAATCCACTCGGTGCGCGTCGCCCACGCCAAGCTGATCAAACCGGCGGAATTCCGCGCGGTGCAAGGCACGCTGACGCTGAACTAGATCGGCCGCTCGAAGAGCGTGCGCATATAGTCGTTGGGCAACCCGCCGAATGCGTAGAACTGCTCGCTTTTGTCGAACAGCAATTTCAGCCGGGCGAGTTGGTAGAGGCGGTCCTGGAGATGGCCGATGTCGGCGAGGGCCCAGGAGGCCCGCGAGCGCGCGCCGCCGATGTCGTCGAAGTATTCATCGACGCTGAAAACGTAACCGCAGGCGCGGAACGAGTAGAAGCAGTCGATGTCGCGCCCGAGCGGTTCATTGAGCGTATAGTTCTTGAGCCGGTTGCTTTCAAACAGCGCCGCGATGCTCGCCAACTTGTCGCCGTCGTTCTCGAAAAGGTGCAGCGCCTCGATCTT
>CANJPG010000086.1 GCA_947476065.1 Fidelibacterota bacterium | reverse complement strand
TTTCCGGCTTCGATGGCCTTGGCGCGCAGCTCCTCGCGTTTCAGGTCGCGAAAGCGAAAGGTCAGGAAATATTGGATGCGCAATTGCAGGATGCGCAGCGCCTCACGGAAGGCCGCCATTTGTTCAGCCGGCGTGCCGACGACCGCCGCGGGATCGGCGACGCCCCAATGGGCGGTGATTGGATGGCCGGGCCAAATGGGACAGACCTCGCCGGCGGCGTCGTCGCAGACGGTAAAAACGTAGTCCATCACCGGTGCGCCCGGTGCGGCGAATTCGTCCCAGCTTTTGCTGCGCAGGCCTTCGGTCGGAAGGTTCAAGTGGCGCAGCAGTTCAAGGGACATCGGATGCACGGTGCCCTTCGGGAAACTGCCGGCGCTGTAGCCGGTAAATCGTCCGGCGCCCCAATGGTTCATCAGCGATTCAGCGAGAATGCTGCGCGCCGAGTTGCCGGTACAGAGAAACAGGACATTGCCCAGATGGCTGGCCATGACGGACCTCAACAGTTAAATCGACTTCTGATTCACGCGCGCCGATAAGGCGGCCGCGTCCTCTTTGCGCTCCGAATACCGCTCGACCAGATAGTCGGACCGGCCGCGCAGCAGAATGGTGAACTTCACCAGCTCCTCCATGACATCGACGACGCGGTCATAGAACGGCGATGGCTTCATGCGGTCGTTGTCGTCGAATTCCAGAAAGGCCTTGGGCACCGACGACTGGTTGGGAATGGTCACCAGACGCATCCAGCGGCCCAGGATACGCAGCTGGTTGACCGCATTGAACGACTGGGAACCGCCGCTAACTTCCATGACGGCCAAGGTTTTGCCCTGCGTCGGGCGCACCGCGCCGATGGCCAGCGGGATCCAGTCGATCTGCGCCTTCATGATGCCGGTCATAGCGCCGTGGCGCTCGGGCGAACACCACACCATGCCTTCGGCCCAGGTGACGCTTTCACGCAGTTCCTGAACCTTGGGGTGGCTGGCCTCGGCGTCGTCGGGCAGCGGTAGGCCGCTGGGGTTGAAGGTGCGCGTCTCGGCCCCCAGCAGACGCAGAATGCGCGCGGCCTCCTCGGTGAGCAGCCGGCTGAAGGAGCGCGCGCGGACCGAGCCGTACAGCAGCAGGATGCGCGGGCCATGTCCCGGGTCGGCGCCGGCCAACAAACGATCGCGGTCGATAGGACGAAAGCTCGCCTCGTCCAGGTTTGGTAGATTGCCCAGGCCTAGGGGTTTACTCATGGCGTGCGCACTGTGTTTTCCATATTTCTAGTATCATAGAAATATGGGCCTAGAGCAAGACGGGGAGCGCATTTTAGCCAAATGCCGCCGCCCCACAAAAGAAAACGGCGCAGGGAGCAATCCCCGCGCCGTCTCTTGTAGCGTGTGTGAACGGGCTAGAAGTTCACAGAGATTTCCGCACCCACCGTACGCGGCGGGTTGAAGTTGGCGTAGGCGCCGATTGCGTTGTTGTTGGCGTTCGACCGGCGGTAGATGTGCGCCTCGTTCAGGAGGTTGCGGCTCCAGATCGAGAACTTCATTGTCTGGCCCAGGCTGTTCAGCTCGATGCCGGCCAGCGCGATGTTGGCGTTAACGATAAAGCTGGAGTCTGTCAGCACGTTTTCACTGGCGAAGGTGTACTGCTTGCCGGCGTAGTTTCCGTCGACGTGGAAACGCAGCATCGCGGATTCTGCGACCGGCACTTCATAGTCGAAGAAACCCGACAGCGCATTCTTCGGCGTGAACAAGACGTACACATTGACCAGCGGATTGCCGGCCAGGTGCGGGTTCGGCGTCGGCGGAACGTTCGTGTAGGTGTAGGCGTAAGAGCCACCCAGCGTGGCGCCGTCGAACGGCCGCGTCGTCAGTTCGACTTCCAAACCGCGGATTTTCGAGGTTCCCGGCGCATTGGCCGTGTCGACGGTGTTGAGGTTGAACGTCGGATTGGGCGTCGTCGTGCCAGGCAGGAACTGGTTGGTATCGACGCGGGTAAAGTCGATCTGCGTGCCGGTACGGGGCATGATGAAGCCAGCCACGTTCAGGCGCACGCGCTTGTCTAGCAGTTCCGACTTGATGCCGACTTCGTAGGCGTTGACACTTTCCGAGTTGAAGGCCGCGAAGTTGCTCGAACGATTGTTCGCGCCGCCGGCGCGATAGCCGGTGGAGTACGTGGCATAGGCGTTGATGTCGTCCGTGACGTCGTAGGCCACGGTCACTTTAGGATCGAAGCGACTTTTGTCGTAGGTGAACTTGTAGTTCGTCGCGACGCCCGACACGATGTAGAGCGTGCCGTCGCGTTTGTCCTGGGTGTAGCGGCCGCCGAGGGTCAGGTGGAACTGTTCGAAGGGGCTCCAGACGACGTTGGCGAAGCCGGCGTAGGACTTGGCGATGGCGCGGCTGCCGCGCTGCAGGAAGCGGTAGCCGTAGGCCCAGCCGTTGTTGCCCGAGGTGATCGCACCAGTCACAACCGGGCTATTCACCGTGTAACCCGTGCCATCGGCGTTCCACTTCAGGGGGTTCGGCGTGGCAGCCGTTTCCTCAACATGTTCGTTGAAGTAGTAGGCGCCCACCGCGTATTCGACGGTCTCGAAGCCGCCGACGGCCTGGAACTCCTGGCTGAACTGCGTCTGGTGCAGGTCGGACAAGCTATAGCGGCCGAAGTTGGAGTTGGGCACGAAGGCGGCACGGTTCGAGGTGGCCGAGCCGTCCCACTGTGCCGTGGTAACGCCGCGCCAGGCCGAGATGGACCGCAGCTCGAGCGCATCAGCAACCTGCCACTTCGCCGTGGCAGTGTAGCCGTGGGTTTGGTCGGTGCTGAGCTGCTGGACGTTACCGACTGAGGCAGCCGACTGGCGGTTGTCGCCGCTGACTTTGACGATGGGCGCGAGCGGGGCGATACAGGTGGTGCAGGCGACGGTAGAGCCCGGCGTCGCGACAAGCAGGGTGCCGTTGTAGACACCGACCTGGCGGCCGTTGGGGTTGTAGTTGACCAGCTGGCTGTAGAACGGCGTGTTCTCGTCCTTGGCCTGGTCGTAGGAGAGCGTGACCGAGAAGTCTTCCGAGGCTTGCCACTTGGCGGCGATTTTACCGCCGACACGGTTGTAATAGCCCCATCCGTATTCGCCTGGCAGCGGGTTGGAGACCGTGGCCTTCTGGTGCTGGAGCACGCCGTCAACCTTGACCGAGATGTTGGCGACGGTCGGCACGTTGAGGTGCAGCTCGCTGTTGTAGGCATCGTAGGTGCCGTAGCCGGCAGAGACGCGGCCGCCGAACTCGCCGGTCGGGCCCTTGGTGACGATGTTCAGCGCGCCTCCTTCGGTGTTACGGCCGAACAGCGTGCCCTGGGGGCCGCGCAGCACTTCGATGCGATCGATGTCGAACAGCGCGGTGTTCAGGCCCTGCTGGCGGCCGAGGTAGACGCCGTCGATATAGACGCCGACACCCTGGTCGCGGGCGGTCTGGTTGGCGTCGTCCGGCACGATGCCGCGGATGCCGATGGTCAGCGCCGACTGACGGGCTTCGAAGGTGGCGACGCGCAGCGAAGGAATGGCGCCGTCGCCGAGGCTGAGCAGGCTCTGTACATGGCGGTCGCCCAGAAGTTCCGGGGTCATCACCGAAATGGCGATAGGGGTGGACTGAAGGGCGGTTTCACGCTTCGTCGCGGTGACGACGACTTCTTCAAGCCCGCCGGTGTCTGCGGTGTTGGCTGCGACCTGGGTGTTTCCAGCCGGAGCGGCATAGGCTCCGCTGAAAGCGGCCAGGGCCAAGGGCGCGCAGGCGACAAACAGAAACTTCTTCAGAGATGTATGGATCATAGTTCCCCTCACGGATGACGACTTTAATTCACCGCAGCGCAGCATTATTGCCGGGCGGCGACGAGGGAGCAGTCATACTGGGCGTTCGGAGACTAATCCGTGTCATTGGGGTTACCGAAAAATGACAAACGGCGCTTTTGGGTGTTTACTACCTGCACGATGCAAATTGGCCACAGGGTTCGTTTTGCGATCCGAATCGGGGCCCCGATTCGACTGGATTTTTGGCGGCGGACAGGTCCAATTGTGACAGTCGGCGGTGAAGCACTTTCAACGTAGGTGCCAAAATCCTCAGAAATCCGCCATTTTTATTCTTAAAATGTCACTCAATTGTCATATTTCTCACATAATACTTTCATTGTTAATTTCGCTCGGTCGGCGCATCATTTGATCGCTGCAGCTTTGCGGCGCTTATTTGGGAGAAATTAGATGAAACAGATTCTGATGACTTGCGTGATGGCTGCCGGCCTGATGAGCGTTCCGGCCCTTGCGAGTTCCTCGCCCGAGGCTAGCGGCGTGGCATCGAAGGCCATTCTGAAGGGCAACTGGAAGGAAGCCGAGGCGCTGCTCCGTCAGGCCCTGGCCCAGAACCCAAACGATGCCACGCAGCTCCTCAATCTGGCCTTTGTCTTGCAGAACACCGGCCGGCAGACTGAAGCTGCAAGCGTCTATCAGCATGTGCTGCAGATGGATCATAACCCGGTCGTCGCCGTGAACGATCCCTATAGGCTGCCACAGCCCGCCCGCGCCAAGCACCTTGCCAAAAAAGGCATGGCTTCGCTCGAGAGTGCCAAGCAGTAATATCGTCTGAGACTATTTGATTAGGGGCGTGCGGCTTGGTCAGCAAGCCGCACGACCTCATCCGCAACTTTCGCGGCGGCCGGCGTGCCCTTCTCGCGCACCAGCGGCAACTCCATCAGATTATAGAGTGCGGCCGTCAGATCCTGGCGGTGACGCAGCAACACCGGGGTCAGCTGTTCGCTGGTTTCGGTCTTGAGTTCGCTGGTGGGTGCTGCATCGATCAGGCCATTGATGGTGATGCGGGCAAAGGAATCCAGCTCTTCGAGGGCGGCCACGCGGCGGGCGACCACTTGCGGGTCCAAGCACTCGGCCGTCGGCTGGGGCGCCAGGCGATCGACCATCTGCATACGCATTCCGATGATGGCGCCGATGCGATCGGCGAAGGTGGGCGCGTCGGCTTGCGGCGCGTTCATGGGCGCGATGGCCGCCAGGGTCCGTTCGCCGACGTCGCCGCGGGCAAAGGCCGGGGACGTAGCGAGGCAGACCAACACAAAAGCCTTGAACCAGTGATGTTTCACGCGCGGCACGTCCTTAGTTGAATTGCCTGTCTTGTCTCAAAGGCGCGTTTTTCCTGCAACCTTCCACGTCGTCACAAAAATGACTTTTGAGTGTCATAAACGACCGCGCAGAAGCGAATTTCTGCGTGCTGCAAAGGCTTTAGCGGCAGCGCGAGGTGCTTGGACTCGGGCGAATTCTTCATCGAACTGAAACAAAGCCGTCACGCAGATCCGCCGGATGGGACGGTTTGTGGTTTCACCGAAACATCACAAAAACGTCGCGGGCCTTGACGGCATACTCCCCGCCCGACTCACCGCCAACGTTGTGCGATACACATGCAGTGCTGGATAGCTGTCACGCCGTTACCTGACGCCGAGCGCAGCGCCCAGAATTCCTGGGCGGCCTATACGTACGAGACCGACGACCGCAGCAAGAAGCAGATCGCCGCCAATGACCTGTTGTTCCTGCGCGACCAGAAGCGCCTGTTGGGCGTGGCGCGCGTCGAGAGCGTGAGCACCGAGAAGCGCGAACACCTGGTGCCGAAGTGCCCGGTCTGCGGCGTCGGCAAGATCGAGGCGCGCAAGAAACAGCAGGTGACTTACCGCTGTTTTCACGGCCATCAGTTCGAGGCTCCGGTCGAAGCGCCGCAATCAACCGTCGTACACATTGCATCCTTCAGCCACGACTATGTGCGCATCTCGGCGCTCATCGAGCCCGCGGAGCTACGCCCCTTTGAGCTGACCAACAGCCGCCACGTCAAACTCAAGCAGTGCGAGATCAGCGGCATCTGCGGCTATGTCTCGCGCCGCGACCACACCGTTTCTCCAACACTCAAGGGCTGGCTGCGCAGCCGGGCCGTGTCGCTGGGTGACGCCGATGCCGACGCGGCCAACGCGCTGGCAGTGGTCTCGTATGATGAACAGGACCGCCCGTTCCAGGCCATCCGCCAGCGGCGCGGGCTTGCGACCTTCAGGGACAAACTGATCACGCGCTATGGCGCCCGCTGCATGATCTCAGGCTGCTCCGTGATGGCCTTGCTCGAAGCTTGCCACGTCAGCCGCTATCAGGGGCCCGAGGACAATCACCCCGCCAACGGCCTCCTGCTGCGCGCCGACTTGCATACGCTGTTCGATCTGGATTTGATCGGGCTTAGTCCCGCCGATATGGAAGTGCGCATCCATCCCGATCTCAACGACACCGAATACGAGAAGTTCGCGGGCCTGCGCCTGATGCTGGGCGGCGAGAAAGGTATCGACATGCGGGCGGTCAGGGCACGCTGGGAACAGTTCCGCAGCAAGCTGCTGGTACTCGGCGAGAACAGCTGAGCCGTAAAAGCAACAGCGCGGGAGGCGATCGCCCCCCCGCGCTGCTTTTTTCAAGAACGGTTAGTAGGCCAGCGGATCGGGCCGTACCTGGAACTTCACCAGCTGCGGGCCCGTGGAGGCATCCTCGCCGCCTTCCTGGTGCCAGACCGGCTGCGAGGCGTAGGTCGCGAACACCCCTTTGCCCTTCCAGCCCGCCGCCGGATTGTCGATGCGGCCATCCATGCCGCGGGTGTGGAAGTCCATAGGATAGGGCACGCGGATGATGTTGAACTTCTCGGTCTTGGTGTCGAAGGCCAGTAGCGAGTCCGAGTTGGAGCCCGGCACGATGGGCACATCCTTGCCCAGGCCCAAGGTGTCGTGCAGATCGACCCACATCAGATAATGGAAATCGGCCGAGCCGGTTTTCACGCCCGCCATCTTCGGTCCCGGGGTGTCGTAGTAGGACCAGCCGTCGGGGCACTGCTGCCCGTCGATGGCCAAGGGCCCGCTGATGACCTTGCATTTCTTGCGGTCGAGTTTGCCGAGGCGGCCGTTGGCGAAGGCAACCCAGGCCACGCCCTTTGAATCGACGCTGAGGCCGCGGCCATTGAACGCTTCGTAGCTCTTGCCATCGGCGAGCTTGCCGGGTTCATAGAACTCGGTCTTGCAGGTTTCCGGCGGTTTGGTTCCCGGATGAAAGCGGACGATGCCGGTGGGGAACGGCGCCGTCTTGACCGCCCACATGCTGCCGTCGGAGATATCGGCGTCGATGCCATAGAGATGGCCATCGACGCGCGTATCTTTTTTGGGATCCATTTTCACGGCGGCGGCCATTTGCGCCTGGCCGCCTTCGCCGTCGGCCGGACCGCCCATGCTGCCAGCTGCACGCGGCGTGGTGTTCCATTGCGTACGGTCGGGCGTGATGGTGACTTCGTTGTTGGCGCCGACCTTGTTCGGCGTGGTCGAGTTAGTGTCAACCACCATGGGGCACCAGCCGACCGACTTCTGCGGGTCCTTGGTGGCTTTCCATACGTCGATGTCGATCCAGCTGACGACGTTGGCGCCATCGACGCTGCCGCCGCCGCTGAAGAACAGCGTCTTGCGATCGACGTTGAACATCAGGTGATGCATCCCATTGCACATGGGCACACCCTCGATGGCCTTGGTCTTGGGATCGTAGTGAACGATGGTATTGGTGGTCTTGCCGGGCTGCGGCCAGTATTTCGCGAACTTGTTGGCCGGATCGGTGCAATAGGGCAGCACGGCCGGCGGCTCGGCCCGGTTGGGCAAGGGCGCGCCGGCGTGGCCGAGATCGGTCACCCACAGCTCGGCGTTGCGGTCCATCATCGGATTGTGCGGGAAAGCGTCGGGCAGTGTCTCCGGCGGCAGGATCTCGACGCTCTTGTTCGGCGTGACCTTGTAGCCGAACTCGGAGGTCTTCATGGTCTTCGGATCAATCGACTCAATGAAGCCCCAATAGCCGATGACGCCGAAGATGGGGCCGTTGGCGTTGACGGTCGGGTCGTGGCGGTCGGTAGAGACGTTGTCGTGATCGTAGCGGCCGTTGGACCAATCCCACGACGTCAGCACGACATTGCGTTCAACGCCTTGGGGCCGCGGCGGCGCTTCGCTCGGCAATTCGCCCCCAGCCACGCGCTTGCTCCAGTCGGCGAACATCGCAAGGCCACGCGTGCGACCGTACTGCGTCATGCGGTTCTGCATGTCGTTGGAGAAGTCGATGCCGTGGTCGCCGAAGGCCTGATCGCCCGGCGCGCGCGCCTTGGTGATGCGCTCGGCCCAGCCTTCCGGCGTGTTGTCGATCAGCGTGCGCGTGGTGCGGTCGCCGATCTGATGGCACTGGTGACAGCCGTTCTTGAGATGGTTCAGCCACATCTGCTGGGTCTTCATGGTCGGCGCGATGCCGTTGCCCTTGGGCCCGGTGCCCGGGAATTCGCTTTCCGCCGGCACGCGGATCATGGCTTCCCAGTAGTTGGCGGGATAAAGCTGCGCCGCCGTTTTGGCGTCGGGGGCGGGCATGGTTTTGATGTCGATGTTCTTGCCGGGCTCGCCCGCGACCGCCTTGGTGTCGAGAAGGCCATAGCCGCGCACCCAGACTTGATACTTTGCCTTGGGCAGTTCCGGCAGCAGGTAGCGGCCCTGGTCGTCGGTGACGACGATCTTGATCATGCGGGTCGGCAGATCGCGGGTCTCGGCGATCACCCAGACGCCGGCTTCCGGACCTTTGGCTCCGCTGACGACGCCGCCGATCCCATCGGCCACGGTTGGAACGGTGGCTGCGGCGGCATGGGCCTGGACCCAGGCGCCGCTGATGGCAACAAAACACGTGGAAGCAAACAAGGCACTCACAAAGCGCTTGGTCATATCCCTCTCCTTAGATTCCCAAAGTCTGTTTGCGGTTACGGTTCGACGTAAGACCAGAACATCGTGGCCGAGTCCGTGTTGTTGACCGGGCCATGTTCATAGACGTTGTGCTTGAGGTTTTCGGTGACGAGGATGTCGTAGATGTCGTTGCCGGTCTTATCGCCGGGTTTTTTGTCGCCGGTGTAGGTGTAAAGCGCGAAGCCCTTGTAGGCCCACTGCCGCGTGCCATCAGCGCGCGCGACGATGTCCCAAAAGCCCGACGGCTGTGCGTCGGGCGCCGGCACAAAGGGCTTCCAGGCGATGAGGCAATCGTCCTTACAGGCCTCGGTACCCATGGCGCGGCCCACGGCCGGGCTGCCGGGTGTGGACCCGGGCAGGCCGTGACCATCGGGCTGGTGGTAGCTGGTGTCGCGGCGGTACAGCGTCATGCCGTCGGCCGTCGCGACGATGGGGCCGCGCGCGGGATCGGGCCGGATGCTGGCTTGCTTGGGCACATAGTGACGGGCCAGGAGGGCTACCTGATACTTCTTGTCGATGCCGTCGCCGTTGGCATCGCCGGGCGAGGCATCGCCACCATAAGTGTAGAGCGGCTTGCCCTTGAAGGCCCACTGCTTGAAGCCGTCGTCGCGCACCACCAGCGTGAAAGCGCCCTTCGGATTGGCGAGTTGCCCGGCAGCCACCGGCACCCAATGATCGGGACAGGTCGACGTGGCGCAGGCCAGCTTGTTGCGCTGGGCGTTGCCGTCGAAGGTATACATGGTCATGCGGCGGCTATCGACCAGCACGTAGCCGTTGGCATGATCGGACTCGTCGATGCCCAGGCCGAAGGGGAACTCCATGGCGTTGGTTTCGAATTTGGCGTTGTGCCAGACGTTGTTGGCGACGCCATCGCCCTTCTTTTCACCAACCGCCGTATCCTTGATGAACGAATACAGCGGCTTGCCTTTATAGGCCCACTGCTTGATGCCGTCGGTGCGGGTGATGATGGTCCACTCGCCGAAGGCCTTGGCGCCCGCCGGCGCAACCGCCGCCGGCCAGTTCGTAATGCAGGTGTCGTAACAGGCCGACTTTCCCTTCTCGGTATCCTTGTCGTAGGTGTAGAGGGATTTGCCGTGGGCGTCGGCGAACGTGATGCCGCGTCCGCCGCGGCGAGGTCCGCCATTGGCAAAGAAGGGCAGCGGCTTGGCCTCGGCCTTCTCGCCTTCTTTATGCTCCGCCGCTTCGTAGCGCGGATTGGCGCCGGTGAGTTCCTGCAACGTAATGCCGGGAGGCGTCGTCAGCATCGCCTCGACCGCCGGTGCAGCCTTGGCCCCCGTGCTGACCAACGCCAGCGCCCCCACGCCAATCACTAACGACTTCACATTCCGCATACGGTCTCTCCCTCTCCCAATACCGGCTGGAACGAATACTGTACTGCTTAAGGCACGATGAAAAGGTGTCTCCTTGGACGAAGCTTGGACGACTCTATCGCTGCGGCTTGCGAGAGCCGGGCGGGTTGCTTAGCGGTCGTCGGGCGGTTCAACGTGAATGGCATACGCGGGCACGGCGGTGATGCGCCAGGCGGTGGAAATCGCCGTGTTCTCGCCGGTTTTCGGGTCAGGATAGGCGTCGGCGTGGCGGCGCAGCGCGTAATACGCGCCGGGGATATCGGTGCCGATCATGGTCTCTTCGTTGTAGCCCGAACTGCCGTAGACAAAGAAGACGCGGCGCCAGGGGATGTAGCCGCCTAGAACACCTTCGGCCGTGCCGTCCTCGTTCAGCTTCAGGCGCAGTCGGGCGCCGGTCATGTCGAGTTCGGTCAGACCATAGGGATCACCCGACAGATGAATCTCGCCCGGTTGGTTGACGGTGATCAGGCCGTTCTTCAGCTTGCCCTTCAGCGTGTTGTGCCAGCGGTGGTCGGGATCGACGCGGAACGTCGAGTCCGAACGCACGTAGCCGTTGGCATCACGCGAGACATGCTCCAGCGCCTTGTAGAAATTCACCGTGACGTCGCCGTCCTTGGTGAGGTCGTCGCCGGTGACGGAGATCAGCCAAGCCGGCATCTTGTCGCGCTCGTTGTCCCAATGCAGCGCCCACTCGGTGGGCACTTCCTTCGGCGAGCCGCGATGGTTGATGTTGCAGCCCATGGCGCGCCAGTATTGATTGTCGATGCCCTTCTCGTGGGTCTCGGGGTCTTCGAAGGACTTGGCATCTTCTTTGCCGTCGAGGTTGAAGCCGAAGGCGTACTGGCCCTTGACCTCGTGAAAGCCCACATCATGGGACGACGTCGGATAGGTGTAGGCGTTGACCGGTTTGCCGTCGATGCGGCCGCGATTGATGATCGCCGACTTGGTCGCCGCCGTGGAGTTGCCGCCCTTAAGATCGCCCATGATCGCTTCGATTTGTTCGGGCGTGGTGCCGACGGCCTTCAGCTCCGAGCGGAACATATCTTCCGGCAGCGGATTGACACCCTCGGGGCAATCCCCGTCGTAGGAATTGGCCGCCTGGACGAACCAGCCGACGGCGAAGCTTCGGGTTTGGGCGGCGGAGGCCGTGTGAACAAATGCCGTCTGACTGAGCAGGCCTGCCATGACGCCGGC
>CANJPG010000085.1 GCA_947476065.1 Fidelibacterota bacterium | reverse complement strand
CCATTGTCTGCGTCGGGGAGACCGAGGCCGAGCGCGAGCGGGGCGAAACCGCCGTGGTGATCGCCCGCCAGGTGAAAGGCTCGATCCCCGCCGATGCGACGGCGGCCAATACCGTGGTGGCCTATGAGCCGGTCTGGGCCATCGGCACCAGCAAGACCGCGACCACGGCCGACATCGCCCAGGTCCATGCGCAAATCCGGGATGTGGTAAAAGAAGGCCATGTCGGCATCAAAAGCCAAGACCTGCGTATCCTCTATGGCGGCTCGGTGAAGGGCTCCAATGCTGGCGCCATCCTGGGCACCGCCGGGGTCAATGGCGCCCTGGTGGGCGGGGCGAGCCTCGATCTCGAGGATTTCTGGAAGATTATCTCGGCCTGCCCCTAGATTCCGGGCCTGCGGCCTCCCACATCTGGATCCGGGACGGGGTTTTTCCCAGAAATTGCCCCTAGCTTTGAGGGCTCTTAAGGACTAAAAGACCGGCCATTCCGCCGCTTCCCGGGTTTGACCGCAAGGTTTTGAAATTCCCGCGTATTTGGCTTTCGTACCTGAGGCGCCATGATCACTGTCGTTGTAGTCATTCACCTGCTCGTCGCGATGTCGATGATCGGTCTGATCCTTTTGCAGAAGACCGAAGGCAATGCGTCCGGCGGCGGTTTCTCGTCGTCGTCGAGCATGAGCAGCATGATGCAGCCGCGCAGCCGGCCCAATCCCTTGAGCCGCGCCACCGTGATTATGGGAATCTGTTTCTTCGCCACCAGCATGGGCCTTGCCCTGTTGTCTAAGCAGGCTGGCCCGGCGCCGTCGATTTTCGCGACACCGGAGGCCACCAGCGGCACCGTGCCCAAGGTCAACGAGCTGCGCACCGATCCGACGACACCGGCAGCCGACGCGCCTGGTGCCGCCCCGGCGGAAACGCCGTCGGTCAACTTCGGCGGCGCGGCGCCTGCCGCGCCTGCGGGTCCCCCGGCTGTACCGCAAAACAGCGGCGCGCCCGCGGTGCCGAGCAACTAAGCGCGATGGTCGCGCGGCGCAGCATCCCCGCTCCGCCGCACCACCACCAGCATCTCCAGAATTTGAAGTATGAAAACTCGGTAAGCTACGCTTGCCGCGCAGTGGTATTGAGGTAGATTAGCCGCCCATGACGCGTTTTATCTTTATCACCGGCGGCGTGGTCTCCTCCCTCGGCAAAGGTCTCTGCTCAGCTTCCCTCGGGGCGCTGTTGCAAGCGCGCGGCTATACGGTCCGCCTGCGCAAGCTCGATCCGTACCTCAACGTCGATCCGGGCACTATGAGCCCCTATCAGCACGGCGAGGTCTACGTCACCGACGACGGCGCCGAAACCGATCTCGATCTCGGCCACTACGAACGCTACACCGGCGTCGCCTCGCGCTTTACCGACAGCGTGACGACGGGGCGCATCTATTCCAACGTCATCGCCAAGGAACGCCGCGGCGACTATCTCGGCGGCACCGTGCAGGTCATTCCGCACGTCACCGACGCCATCAAGGAATTCATCCAGGCCGATATCTCGGGCGAAGACTTCATCCTCTGCGAAATCGGCGGCACCGTCGGCGACATCGAAAGCCTGCCGTTCCTCGAAGCCATTCGCCAGCTAGGCAACGAGCTGGGTCCCGAGCGCTCAATGTTCATGCACCTGACGCTGGTGCCTTACATCTCCGCCGCCGGCGAGCTGAAGACCAAACCTACCCAGCACTCGGTGAAAGAGCTGCTGGGCCTCGGCATCCAGCCCGATGTGTTGATGTGCCGCATTGATCGTCCGCTGCCCGCGTCCGATCGCCGCAAGATCGCGCTGTTTTGCAACGTGCGCGAAGAGGCGGTCATTCCGGCCATGGACGTCGATACCATCTATCAGGTGCCGGTGTCGTATCACGAGCAGGGCCTGGACGCGCAGGTGCTGCGCCACTTCAAGCTGCCCTTCGATCAGGTGCTCGACCTCAGCCGCTGGCGCGAGATCGTCGAGCGCGTGCGCAAGCCCGAAGGCGAGGTGACCATCGCCATCGTCGGCAAATACGTGCAGCTGAAGGACGCCTACAAATCGCTGTCGGAAGCGCTCGAGCACGGCGGCATCGCCAACAACGTGCACGTCAACCTCGATTGGATCGATTCCGAGATATTCGAGCGCGAAGATGTCGTGCTCCATCTCGAGCACGTGCACGGCATTCTCGTTCCCGGCGGTTTCGGCGAGCGCGGCGCGGAAGGCAAGATCAAGGCGGCGCAGTTCGCGCGTGAACGCAACGTGCCCTATTTTGGCATCTGCTTCGGCATGCAGATGGCCGTCATCGAAGCCGCGCGCAACATCGCCGGCCTCAAGGGCGCCAGCACCACGGAATTCGGCGACACGCCGCATCCGGTGGTGGGCCTGATGACCGAATGGGTGCGCGGCAACGAAGTGCAGCGCCGCACCCAGACCAGCGACAAGGGCGGCACCATGCGCCTGGGCTCATACCCTTGCGTGCTGACGCCGGGCAGCCGCGTGTCGGAAATCTACGGCGCGCCCAGCATCAACGAACGCCATCGTCACCGCTACGAAGTGAACATCAACTACAAAGACCGCCTGGAAAAAACCGGCATGAAGTTCTGCGGCATGTCGCCCGACGGCGTGCTGCCCGAGATGGTCGAGTATCCCAATCATCCGTGGTTCATCGGCGTGCAGTTCCATCCCGAACTGAAGTCCAAGCCCTTCGAGCCCCATCCGCTGTTCACGTCGTTCATAGAAGCTGCCGTTGCCCAGTCCCGCTTGGTGTAGTCATGAAAACACGTAAACTTCTCGCTGCTGTTTGTTTCTCGGTACTCTGCGCCGGCGCGCCCGCCCGCGCCGACAACATGGCCGATTTTGCCAAGGCCGGCGCCGCGCTCAACAAGCGCGACTACGAAACCGCGTTCAGTCTTCTCAAGCCGCTGGCTGAAGCCGGCGACGTCTTGGCGCAGTATAATCTCGCGGCCATCTACAACGGCAACTTCGGCTACAAGACCAATTTTCCCGAAGCGCTGAAGTGGTACACGCGGGCCGCCGAAGGCGGCATGAAAGAGGCGCAGGCCGTTGTCGGCGACAAGTACTACGACGGCGTCGGCGCGAAGCAAGATTTCGCTGAAGCCGCCAAGTGGTACAAGATGGCGGCTGCGCAAGGTTTTGCGCCGGCCATAGGTTCCCTCGGCGACATGTATGAATTCGGCAAAGGCGTTCCGGCCAACGCAGTCGAAGCGCTGAAGCTTTATAAAATCGCCGCGGACCAGGGCAATCCTTTGGCCCAGGTCAACACTGGGCGCATGTACGCGACCGGCGCGGGCGCTGCCAAGGACGACGCGACGGCGGTGCAGTACTTCGAGATGGCCGCCAACCAAGGCGATATCGGCGGCATGATGTGGATGGGCTCGGCCTATGAAACGGGCTCGGGCGTGAAGAAGGACCTGATCCAGGCCTACATGTGGACTGCGGTCGCCCAGAAGAATGCCAAGCTGGTGCAGCAGGCCGACCTCGTGGATGGCTTCAAGGTCGTGCTCGATAACCTGCGCTACAATATGACCACCGATCAGGTCGCCGCCGCCGAACAGATGGCGAAAAACTGGAAACCGGGCGGAACCACCATGGCTCCGCCGCCGGCGTTGCAGGCTCCGCCAGCCAAGAAGAAGTAAGGCACCTCATGAAGGCCCACCACGTCAACGTCGGCGCGCTGACCATAGGGAACGATCTCCCGCTGACGATTATCGCCGGGCCCTGCCAGATGGAAAGCCGCGCCCACGCGCTTGAAGTAGCCTCCGCATTGAAAGAAATCGCCGCCAGGGCCGGCATGGGGCTGATCTACAAGTCCTCTTTCGATAAAGCCAACCGCACCAGCGTCAGCGGCAGGCGCGGTATCGGCCTCAAAGAATCGCTGCCGGTGTTCGCCGAGATCAAAGAAAAACTGGGCCTCGCCACGCTCACCGACATTCACGAAATCGAACACTGCGCGCCCGTTGCCGAAGTCGTCGACGTGATGCAGATCCCGGCTTTCCTCTGCCGCCAGACCGACCTCTTGCTGGCCGCCGGCAACACCAAGGCCTGCGTCAATGTGAAGAAGGGGCAGTTCCTTGCGCCCTGGGATATGGCCAATGTGGTGTCGAAAGTTGAGTCCACCGGCAACAAACGCATCCTGGTGACGGAACGCGGCGTGTCCTTCGGCTACAACACCCTGGTCACCGACATGCGCAGCCTGCCGATCATGGCCAAGACCGGCTATCCGGTGGTGATCGATGCCACCCACGCCGTGCAGCAGCCTGGCGGGCAGGGGGCCAGTTCCGGCGGCGACCGCAGGTTTGCCCCCGTGATCGCGCGCGCAGCCGTCGCCGTGGGTGTGGCTGCGGTGTTCATGGAAACCCATCCCGATCCAGACCATGCGCCGTCGGACGGCCCCAACATGATCTACCTCAAGGACATGGCCGGTATCCTCGCCATCCTCAAGGCCTTTGATCAGGTGGCCAAAGCCAATCCAGTCGCGCTGGATTAGAGCTTGAAATCGTTTCACGCGAGCGTGATCTAGGTTCCATGACAAAACCCTCAATACCGGCCGACGCCGCCTTGCGCCCCTTGCCGGCGCTGATCTTTGCCTCGCGCTGGCTGCAGGTGCCCTTGTACCTCGGCCTGATCGTCGCCCAGGGCGTCTATGTGGTGCTGTTCCTGAAAGAGCTGTGGCACCTGATCAGCCACGCGGACAGCTTCGGCGAGCAGCAGATCATGCTGGTGGTCCTGGGCCTCATCGACGTGGTGATGATCTCCAATCTCCTCGTCATGGTCATCGTCGGCGGCTATGAGACCTTCGTCTCGCGCCTCGGCCTTGCCAACCACCCCGACCAGCCGGAATGGCTCTCCCACGTCAACGCCAGCGTGCTCAAGATCAAGCTGGCCATGGCCATCATCGGCATCTCCTCGATCCACCTGCTGCGCACCTTTATCGAGGCCGGCAACCTTGGCTCGCCCAACGCCGGCTACACCGAGACCGGGGTCATGTGGCAGACCATCATCCACGCCACCTTCATCCTCTCGGCGCTGGGGATTGCCTATGTGGATAAGCTCAGCCAGCCTCCCGAAGGCCACTAAGGCGCACCGCCGGGCCTTGACCTAAACCCGCTTTTCCAGCATCAACCGGGCCATCATCCTGGCACCGGAGAAGCCCCCATGAGCGCCATTATCGACATCATCGCCCGCGAGATTCTCGACTCCCGCGGCAATCCCACTGTGGAAGTGGATGTCACCCTCGAGAACGGCGCATTCGGACGGGCCGCCGTGCCCTCGGGTGCCTCCACCGGCGCCCACGAAGCCTCCGAACTGCGCGACGGCGACAAGAAGCGCTACGGCGGCAAGGGCGTGCGAAAGGCCTGCAACGCGGTCAACAGCGAGCTGCACGCGGCCCTGGCCGGGCTCGATGCCTCGGACCAGGTCAAGATCGACAAGACCATGATCAAGCTGGACGGCACGCCGAATAAAAAGAGCCTCGGCGCCAACGCTATCCTCGGCGTATCGCTGGCAGTTGCTAAAGCCGCTGCCATGAGCGCCGGCCTGCCGCTGTACCGCTACATCGGCGGGGCCGCTGCCCACGTCACCCCGGTGCCGATGATGAACATCGTCAATGGCGGGGCCCATGCCGACAATCCCATCGACATCCAGGAATTCATGATCATGCCGGTAAGCGCGCCGACGGTGGCCGACGCGATCCGCATGGGCGCCGAAGTGTTCCACGCCCTGAAGAAGCAGCTGAAAGACGCCGGCCACAACACCAACGTCGGCGACGAAGGCGGCTTCGCGCCGAACCTGAAAAGCGCCGACGACGCCTGCGCTTTCATCATGAAGTCGATCAAGGCCGCAGGCTACAAAGCCGGTGAGGACATCGTGCTGGCGCTCGACGCGGCTTCGACCGAGTTCTTCAAGGGCGGGAAATACAACATGGAAGGCGAGGGCAAGAAGCTCGACGCGGGCGGCATGGTCAAGTTCTACGCCGACCTGGTGAAGCGCTATCCCATCGTCTCCATCGAAGACGGCATGGCCGAAGACGATTTCGCCGGCTGGGCCGCGCTGACCGAAGCCCTGGGCAGCAAAGTGCAGCTGGTGGGCGACGACCTGTTCGTCACCAATCCGGCGCGCTTGCAGCAGGGCATCGACCAGGGGCTGGCGAACTCGATCCTGGTGAAGGTCAATCAGATCGGCACGCTGACCGAAACCCTGCAGGCGGTCGAGATGGCCCACAAGGCCGGCTACACCGCCGTGCTGTCGCACCGCTCGGGCGAGACCGAAGATTCAACCATCGCCGACATCGCCGTGGCCACCAACTGCGGCCAGATCAAAACCGGCTCCTTGTCGCGCTCGGACCGCCTGGCGAAATACAACCAACTCATCCGCATCGAAGAGAACCTGGGCCCGGCGGCAGTCTACGGCGGCAAGGCCTTCAAGCGTCGCCGCGGGATCAAGTAAGCAGCGCTCTACAACCTTTGCGAGTCTGCCGCGCGGAAATGTGAGTCATTTCCGCCACACTTTTGCTTCCAGGCGTGAAAAAATGAATCGCGGCGGATGGGGAATCTTGACCCGCCGACTCGCGCGTGATTCCCTCAATGCTTCCGAGGGGATATTGCATGTTGCCGAAGGTTGTCAGGAGAGAAGGCTGGCGCAAGGTGGACCAGATCGGCGGTCCACTATTGGTCGCTACGCTGATGGTCTACTGCCTCTATCACGCCTTCCAGGGCGACCGCGGACTCATCGCCTGGTGGAATCTCCGCTTTGAAATCGAGAAGGCGAACCTCGAGCTGTCATCAGTCACCGCCGAGAAGAAAACCCTCGAACACCGCGTGGCCTTGTTGCGTCCTGGCAGCCTCGACCGCGACATGCTGGAAGAGCGCGCCCGGCAAATGCTGGGCTCTGTGGCGCCCGACGATGTCGTGGTCCCACTGGGCGCTTACCCCGAACCTTAAAGACCCTAAGGCATTGCGGTTGTTGCCCATAAACCGCCTTTATACATAGCAGGATATGTAAAAGACGAGCTAAACGCTCCGATTCGGGCATTTCAGATAGAAAGCTATTTAAAATCTGCGCCGACAAATATTTTGCGCTGCACAATAGGCGTAAGAATCATTCGCGTGCGGCCTCCCAGCACGCAACTATCGCCCGAATACTCGCAAAAATGCGTCGATTTTGCTGCAGGTGCAAACACTTACCGACGTTTGTCTTGCCTCACGCAAATCCCCGGCAATATCGTCGCCCCAGATCACCGAGGAGGCATACATGACGTCCAAAAAAGCGCCTGCGCGCAAAGGCCCTGCCGCCGGCAGCAACACCGCACCCACCACCGACGAGTTGATCAAGTACTACAAGGACATGCTGCTGATCCGCCGCTTTGAAGAGCGCGCCGGCCAGCTCTACGGCATGGGATTGATCGGCGGCTTTTGCCACCTCTACATCGGCCAGGAAGCGGTGGTGGTCGGCTTGCAGGCTTGCGCCAAGCCCGGCGATACAGTTGTCACCAGCTACCGCGATCACGGCCACATGCTGGCCTGCGCCATGGACCCAAAGGGCGTGATGGCCGAACTCACCGGCCGCGCCACCGGATATTCCAAAGGCAAGGGCGGCTCGATGCACATGTTCAGCCGCGAGAAGGGCTTCTTCGGCGGCCACGGCATCGTCGGCGCGCAAGTGCCGATCGGGACCGGCTTGGCTTTTGCGCACAAGTACAAAGGTGACGGCGGTCTCTGTGTCGCCTACATGGGCGACGGCGCCTTCAACCAGGGCCAGGTTTACGAATCCCTCAACATGGCGTCGCTTTGGGATCTGCCGGTACTCTACGTCGTTGAGAACAACAAATACGGCATGGGCACATCGGTCGAACGGGCCTCGGCCTCGACTGATCTCGCCAGCCGTGGCCAACCCTATAACGTCAAAACCATGTCCATCGACGGCATGGACGTCGTCGCCGTGCGCGAAGCCGGCATGGAAGCGGTGGAATACATCCGCGCGGGCAAGGGCCCGGTGCTGATGGAAGCCAAGACCTATCGCTACCGCGGACATTCCATGTCCGACCCCGCCAAGTACCGCACCAAGGAAGAGCTGCAGAAGATGCGCTCGGAGCACGATCCCATCGAACAGCTGCGCCATACGCTGATCAGCATGAAGGCGCTGGACGACGACGGCTTCAAGGCCATCGACAAGGACATCAAGGACGTCGTCATGGCGGCTGCCGATTTCGCCCAGACCAGCCCGGAGCCCGATGTGTCGGAGCTGTGGACCGACATCATCATTGCCGCCTAACGCAGTCAGGGACAATCAGACATGGCACTCGACATTCTCATGCCGGCGCTGTCGCCGACGATGACCGAAGGCAAGCTCGCGAAGTGGCTGGTCAAGGAAGGCGACGTGGTGACCAGCGGCACCATTCTCGCCGAAATCGAAACCGACAAAGCCACCATGGAATTTGAAGCGGTGGACGAGGGGCGCATCGGAAAGATCCTGGTCGCCGAGGGCACCGAGAACGTCGCCGTCAACGCGCCCATCGCCACGCTGCTGGCCGACGGCGAAGCGGCATCCAGCGCGCCGCGCGCCGCGCCCGCCGCAGCCGCCAAAGCTGAACCCGCGCCGATGGGCGTGCCCGCTCCGGTCTCCACTGCGCCGGTTCTGGCGCCTGCGGCCGAAACCGAAGCGCAGAATTCCACCTGGAAAACCCAGACGGTCCGCGAAGCTTTGCGCGACGCCATGGCCGAAGAGATGCGCCGCAATCCCAACGTCTTCCTCATGGGCGAAGAAGTCGGGCAGTACCAGGGCGCCTACAAGATCAGCCAGGGCCTGTTGGATGAGTTCGGCGAAAAGCGTGTCGTCGATACCCCGATCACCGAACACGGCTTCACCGGCTTGGGCGTCGGTGCGGCCTTCGGCGGCCTGGTTCCGATCATCGAGTTCATGACCTTCAACTTCGCAATGCAGGCGGTCGATCAGATCATCAACTCCGCCGCCAAGACGCTGTACATGTCGGGCGGCCAGATGGGCTGTCCGATTGTCTTCCGCGGCCCCAACGGCGCGGCCGCCCGCGTCGCCGCCCAGCACTCCCAGTGCTACGCCAGCTGGTACGCCCATATCCCGGGCCTCAAGGTTGTCGCTCCGTGGTCAGCGGCGGATGCGAAGGGCCTGCTGAAGGCCGCCATTCGCGATCCGAACCCCGTAATCTTCCTCGAGAATGAAATCCTCTACGGCCAGAGCTTCCCTGTGCCCGACACGCAGGATTTCGTTCTGCCCATCGGCCAGGCCAAAATCGAACGGCCCGGCAAGGATGTGACCTTGGTTGCCTTCTCGATCATGGTCGGCAAGGCTCTGAAGGCGGCCGAGGAACTGGCAGCCCAAGGCATCGATGCCGAAGTCATCAACCTGCGTTCGATCCGCCCGCTTGATACGGCGACAATTCTGGCCTCGGTGAAGAAGACCAACCGCTGCGTCACCTGCGAAGAAGGCTGGGCTTTCTCCGGCATCGGTTCGGAAATCGCGGCGACCATCATGGAAGAAGCCTTCGATTACCTCGACGCGCCGGTCGGACGAGTCGCGGGCAAGGATGTTCCCATGCCCTATGCCGCCAACCTCGAAGTGCTGGCCTTACCGCAGGTGCAGGACATCGTCGATGCGGCCAAAGCCGCGTGCTACCGGTAAGGACGCACGCACATGCCCATTGAAATCCTGATGCCCGCGCTGTCGCCGACGATGACCGAGGGCAAACTCGCCAAGTGGCTGAAGAAGTCCGGCGACGTCATCAAAAGCGGCGACGTCATCGCCGAAATCGAGACCGACAAAGCCACCATGGAAATGGAAGCCGTGGACGAGGGCACCCTGGGCCACATCCTGGTACCGGAAGGCACCGAGAAGGTCTCGGTGAATGAACCCATCGCCATCCTGTTGCTGGAGGGCGAGAGCAAGGGGGCGGCACCCAAACCCGCCGCCGCACCGGCAGCGAAGGCTGCACCGGCGCCCGAAGCCAAGCCGCAACCTGTCGCCGCCCCCGCGCCGGCCGCGCCCAAACCAGCTGCGCCGGCACCGAAGCCACAAGTGGGCGCGGGCGCCCGCGTGTTCGCGAGCCCGCTCGCGCGCCGCATCGCTGCGGACGCCGGCATCGATCTCGGCGCTATCCAAGGCACCGGCCCCCACGGCCGCATCGTCAAGGCCGACGTCGAGCAGGCCGCCAGCACAGGCGTGCGCAAGGCGGCCCCGAAAGCCGCCGCCGCCGTCAACGATTTCAGCCAGCCTTACACTGCCGTTCCCAATAGCGGCATGCGCAAGGTCATTGCCAAGCGTCTGGTGGAAGCCAAGCAGAACATTCCGCACTTCTATCTCACCGTCGATTGCATCCTCGACGACCTAATGAAGCTGCGCAAAGACATCAACGACCGGGCCGGGGACGCCTACAAGCTCTCGGTCAACGACTTCGTCATCAAAGCCTCTGCATTAGCTTTGCGCAAAGTACCCCAGGTCAACGCCATGTGGACCGAAGAGGCCATCCACCTTTATGAGCGCGTCGACATCTCGGTCGCCGTCGCCACATCCGAAGGCCTGATCACGCCCATAGTTCGCGATGCCGACAAAAAGAGCATGGGTGCGATCTCCAATGAAGTGAAAGACCTGGCGGCCCGCGCCAAAGCCAAGAAGCTGAAGCTTGAAGAGTTCCAGGGCGGCGGTTTCTCGATCTCCAACCTCGGCATGTTCGGCATCAAGGAATTCTCGGCGATCGTCAATCCGCCGCAGGTGGCCATTCTCGCTGTTGGCAAGGCGGACCAGCGCCCCATCGTGAAAAACGGCCAGCTGGCGGTGGCGCATGTGATGACCTGCACGCTGTCGTGCGATCACCGCGTCGTTGACGGCGCCGTCGGTGCGGAATTCATGCAGGCCTTCCAGGCCCTCATTGAAGATCCGCTACGTTTGCTTATATAGGCCGCAACATGTCCGACACTCAATTCGATCTCATCGTCGTCGGCGGCGGCCCCGGCGGTTACACCGCGGCCATCCGGGCCTCGCAGCTCGGCATGAAGACAGCCATCGTCGAGAAGGAAAACCTGGGCGGCATCTGCCTCAACTGGGGCTGCATCCCGACCAAGGCCTTGCTGCGCACCGCCGAGGTTTATCACCTCATGCACCGCGCCAAGGAATTCGGCCTGAGGGCCGACAACATCGGCTTTGACATCGAAGCTGTCGTCAAGCGCTCGCGCGGTGTGGCCTCGCAGCTCAATGCCGGCGTCAAACACCTGATGAAGAAAAACAAGGTCACGGTGTTCGACGGCCACGCCAAACTCGCCGGCAATGGCAAGCTGAACATCACCAAGGACGGCAAACCCGTCGCCGACCTCACCGCCAAGAACATCATCCTCGCCACCGGCGCCCGCGCCCGCGAGTTGCCGGGCCTCGAGGCCGACGGCAAACTGGTGTGGAACTATCGCCACGCCATGGTGCCGACGTCGTTCCCGAAAACGCTGCTGGTCATCGGATCGGGGGCTATCGGTATCGAGTTCGCCAGCTTCTATCAGACCCTCGGCTGCAAAGTGACCGTG
>CANJPG010000084.1 GCA_947476065.1 Fidelibacterota bacterium | reverse complement strand
CGGGCACGCTTGCCGAGGATGCGAAAGAACGCAAAGCCGAAAAACCCGACTTCGAGAGCCTGGCCTTCGTGCCGGCCTTCGACGATTTTCCCCACGGCGCGCTGCTCGCCTGTGGGTCCGGATCGAGGCCCAACCGCACCTTCGGCGCGTTGATCGGGTTGGACGCGGCGGGCGCGGTACACGGCAGTCCGCGCGTGGTGGATCTCGCCTGCATCATGCGGCCCCTGGGCGATGCTTTCCCGGCGCTCAACATCGAAGGCGTGGTGGTCACCGACGAGCACTTCACCGTCTTTCAGCGCGGCAACAAAAAACATAGCCAGAGCGCGCTGGTGCATTTTCCGCTGGCCAAGGTGCTGCGCGGTCTTTCCGGCGGTCACCGGGGAAGCATCATGCCCACAGCGCTGCACGATGTGCCGCTGGGCGAGATCAAGGGCATTCCGCTCAGCTTCACCGACGCCTGCCTCTTGCCCGGCGGCGACATGATCTTCGCCGCCGTCGCCGAGGATACCGACGACGCTTATGCCGACGGCCTGTGCGTGGGTGCTGCCATCGGGCGCGTGGCCGCCGACGGCGCGCTCGGCTGGATCAATCCGCTTGCTGGCGCACACAAGGTCGAAGGCCTCAGCGCGCGTGTCGAGGGCACCGAAATTAAACTTCTGCTGGTGACCGATGCCGACGACATCACCGTTCCGGCGGATCTGTTGGCTGCCACAATCCCGTTGTAAGCGAATGTGCTGCCCCTCCGCTTCGCGCAACAGCACGTAGACGGAACATCGCTCCTCACGCGTAATCGCTTCCTCTGGTTTGGTCAGGAGGCGAGATGATGCGCACGCAAGCGAACGCGAAAGTAGTCCTGGGCCGCTGCCCGGCCTGTCAATTACAGCTGTGCAAAGCGCGGGAGTCCGCACCGCACGCCGGCCTGGTGGAAGCCGCGCGCAGCGACCTCCTGCAAGGGGCCGACCGCGCCTTCACCTGCCAAACCTGCGGCGTGACGCTGGTGAATTCGCCCGATACAAGGAAGCCCGGGTGGACGCAGGCGCGGGTTCATTAGGGCGTGAAAATAATTGTACCTGGTACCAATTATTCTGGAAATAAATCCCAGGATGTCGGGGAGAGGACGGGCCGCGCGCCGCTAAATCGTAAAGCCATCCTTGCTGATGGGCAGCCGTCTGATGCGGTGGCCGGTCGCGGTGAAGATGGCGTTGCAGATGGCGGGGGCCACCGGCGGCAGGACGGGCTCGCCTAATCCTGAAGGCGCGTTGCCGGACTCGACGAAGTGCACTTCCACCGGCGGAGCCTGGTGGATGCGGGGCAGCGGGTAGTCGCCGAAGTTGGCCTGCTGCACGCGCCCGTTTTTTGAAGGTCACTTCGAGGCCGGCCATGATGCCGAAGCCGTCGATGACCGCGCCCTCGCACATATGGATGGCGGTGCTTTTGTTGATGACCTGGCCGAGATCAAGCGCCACGGTCACCTTGTGCACGGTGATTTTTTTGTTGGCGTCCACACTCACTTCGGCCACCTCGGCGACGTGGGTTCGGTGGGCAAAATAGAACGCAAGACCGAGGGCGCGGCCCGGCGGAAGCTTGCGGCCCCAGCCGGCTTCTTTCGCCGCGCGCTGGATGACGGCGGCGGCGCGGCCCGTGTGCAGCGTGCGCGTCTGGCCGGGGTGCAGAAGGCGCGGCTCGCCCAGAATTTCCAGGAGGAACTCCACATGATCGCGGCCCGCTGCGACGGCGGCTTCGTGCAGGAAGCTTTGCAGCGTGAAGCCTTGCGCGTTGGCGCGCGGCGAGCGGAAATCGCCGGTGGGGGTGACCAGCGGGATGAAGGTCTGGCCGACGCGCACATTAGCCACCAGTTCGGCGGGGAAATGGTCGGCGGGCTGGATCGGGTTGGCGACCGGCGGGTGGAAAATCTCGGCGCCCTTGGCGGGGTTCTTGCCGTTGGTGGTGTAGGTGATGAAGCGGTTCTCCCAGCCCACCAGCTTGCCCTTGGCGTCGAGGGCGGCGCGGTAGCGGTGGTAGCCGGCGGCGCGTAGTGGTCGTGGGCAAAGTCGTCTTCGCGGGACCAGGTGAGTTTCACCGGCTTGCCGATGCGCTTGGTGATGGCCGCGACCTCGAACACATAGTCGTTGTTCAGCCGGCGTCCGAAGCCGCCGCCGACGCGGGTATGGTGCACGGTGATCTGCTCGGCGGCCAGGCCGAGATAAGGGGCCAGCTGTGCGGCGATGCGGTCGCAGCCTTGGCTCGGCGCCCAGATCTCGATGGCGTTGCCGGTGAAATGCGCGGTGCAGTTCTGCGGCTCGAGCGTCGCGTGGGTGATGAAGGGGTATTCGTAATATTCGTCGATGACCTTGGCCGCGGTATTTATCGCGGCATCGAGGTCGCCCTCGCTGCGCAGCATTTCGGCGGGTGCGTTCTTGACCATCTCGCGGGCCTGGGCGCGGTGGGTGTCGCTGTCGTCGGTGGCGCCGCCCTCCCAGGAGATCTTCAACTGCTTCTTGGCCTCGAAAGCGTAGTAGGTCGAGGTGGCGACAATGGCCACGCCCGGCTGCAGTTCGATGGCGCGGCCGTTGCCTTCGACCATGAAAGCATCCAGCACACCGGGAAGTTTCTTGATCTCCGCCTCGTTGAAGGCAGTGGGTTTGCCGCCGGCATTGGGGCACTTCTCGTAGATCGCAAAGACCATGCCGGGGCGCACCGTATCAATGCCGAACAGCGGCTCGCCCGTGACGATCTTCTTGTTGTCGACGCCGCCGATTCTTGTCCCGAGGATTTTGTAGTCGGCGCGGGCCTTGAAGGGCGCTGTGTCCGGCACAGGCAGCATTGCGGCCTTTTCCGTCAGCGCGGCGTATTTGAGCACGCGGCCGCTGGGCGTGTGTGTCACCGCGCTTTTGCCGGTGGCGCATTCGCTCTCGGGCACCTTCCAGGTTTGCGCGGCGGCGCTGGTGAGCATGGCGCGGGCGGTGGCGCCGGCCTTGCGCAGGATGTCGAAGGTGTCGGCGACCGCGGTCGAGCCAAAGGCCGACTGGCTGCCGTAAAGCTTCGGATTGATCGCCGCCTGTTCGACGACGACGTCGGCCCAATCGGCGTCCAGTTCCTCGGCGATGATCATCGGGAAGGCGGTTTTGATGCCCTGGCCGATCTCGGGCGTCTTGGCGAGAATGAGGATCTTGCCGTCGGGCGTGATGCGAATCAGCGCGTTGGGGGTAAACGCGTTGGGCGTGGCGGCTTGCCCAAGTTTCGGCACCGCCAGATAAAAGCCCAGCGCGAGCCCTGCGCCGGAGAGCTTGAGGAACGTACGGCGACCTGTCACGGCATTCATGGCGATCAACCTTTGCCCAGAGGACCGCGCGCCATGGCCTCGGCGGCGGCGTGGATGGCTTCGCGCACTCGCCAGTAGGTGCCGCAGCGGCAGAGGTTGCCCTGCATGGCGTCGTCGATCTGGCTGTCGGTCGGCTTGGGGGTGGCGTCGAGCAGTGCGGCGGCGCTCATGATCTGGCCGGCCTGGCAGTAGCCGCATTGGGGAACGTCATGATCAATCCACGCCTGCTGGAGGGGATGCAGCGTGCCGCCCTTGGCGGCGAGGCCTTCGATTGTGACGACATCGCGGCCCGCCGCTTCGGCCAGCGTCGTCGAAAAGGCGCGCACGGGGACCCCGTCGATATGCACGGTACAGGCCCCGCAGTAGGCCGCGCCGCAGCCGAACTTGGTGCCGAGCAGGTTCAACTCATCGCGCAGCGCCCACAGCAAGGGTGCGCCCGGCGGGTGCCAGGTGATGGTGCACGCGGTGCCGTTGACCTTCAGTTTGATGCCGGGTGACTTCGCCATGGTGCCCTCGGAAGATACGGAGGCGCCCAGCCTAACACGGTGGGCTTCCGCCCGCGGCGGACCAGCCCATAGTTTGTAACGATTGGAGAATTCAAAAGGCTGATGCGCCGGGCCCGGAACGACCTTGAATCATTGGGTTTATCGCAGGGTTTGAAGATGGCGTTGCCGGCGCGGCAAGGCGTGTTGCGCTGGTTGCAAGGTGCGGCGCTGCCCACGCCGCGGTGGGCCGAAAGCGCGGCAAAAGCGCCGATTTCGGGCTGAATTGTACGTATCGGCTAGGTGATTGGGCGAATCCGCGATAAAGCCTGCGCCAACCCATCATCATGGGGCCCCCCACCGCAACCGGAGCACTGCCCGCCTATGGCTAAAAACAGCGACACGTTCAACGACCGTCAGAAGCACTCCCTCGAAGCCAAACAGAAATTGCTGGAACGCGCCAAAGCCATCGCTGCCGCGAAGGCCGAAGGATTTGAAGCCCGCCAGGAACAGCTGGCCGCCACCGCCGAAGCCCGCGACGAGCGCCGCAAGGTCGCCGAGGCCAAGAAGCAGGCCGCCCTCGCCGAAGCCGCCGCGCAGAAAGCCGAACAGAAGCGTCTGGCTGAAGAAGCCGCCGAAGCCGAACGCGTCGCCGCCGAGCTGGAAAAGAACAAGCACATCGCCGAGGCCCTCGCGCTGAAGGCCCAGCAGAAAGCCGGCCGCGACGCCAAATACGCCGCCCGCCAGGCCCGCCGCGAAGCACGCCGCGCGTAAGAGAAAGAGTCGCGCGTAAGACAAAGAGTCGCGCGTAAGGCGATTTAGCGATCTCCCCTGTCGTCCTGGAATTTATTCCCAGGACCCAGGGCCAGAACTCCGAACGTTGATTATGAGTCGTGGATCCTGGACCCAAGGCCCAGGATGACGGCGGTGCTACTTCGGAACACCCGCGCCCAGGTCGATCCAGCCTGTCAGCTTGACCTCGTGCACGCGTTCGGCGGCGCTTTCGTCGCTGAAGGCGTAATCGCGTTTCGAGATGTAGTTGTAGGACACCACCGCCGGCACCGGCGATGTGGGGTTGGCAAGCGGCAAGGCGATGCTGTGCACCCCGATCTCGCGGCGGAGCGCGGTCTGCGCGGTGCGCAGGCACATGTAGCCGCAGGGGCGCGTCACGGCTTCCCAGGCGACGCGCGAGATCAGGGGCTTGGCGCTGCTGACGTAGACCTCTTCGGCGTCGCTGCCGGTGCGGTCGGCACCCATGACCTCCACTAGTCCGGTGCCGAAGTAGCGAATCTTGAGACGCGTCGGCGAATGGATGTCTGAGATGGCGACCAGGGGCTGCAGATGCGGCACGGCGTGGTCGAGCCAATTGGACAGCGTCGGCACCAGGGCGTGCTTGGGCAGCGACAGCCAGTAGTCGTAGAACTCGCGGATTTCCGGCAGCACGTCGTCCGGAAGCCTCTGCGCAACGCCTGACACGACAACCCCCACAGCCGCCCCCTGGGCCAGCACCTTATTCGTAGCGAGTGCGCCATCCGGCGTCACGCGAATATCGACAAGTATACGGGAATCGTACGGCTTTGCAGGCCTTTGACGCCGCACATCCCTGAAATCCGGGCGTGAAAAATAACGTGTGCGTGAGCAAGCCTCACACGCATTGCTCGCGGACGGACGCGGGCCTAAACTTGCCGCCTTCTGTGACGAGGTTGAGCATGCTGCGCGCCCTGATTCACATCCGCCGTGCGATGAGCATCCTGGGAATCCTGGCTCTGTTGGGCGCGGGGTTCCTGTCGGCGGCGGTGCCGGTGCACGCCGCTCCTGCGCAGTCTGGAACGTCCCAGGCGGTGCCGCCGTGTCATCATGCCAAGGCCGCGGCGTCTTTCGATTTCTGCAAGGAGCGCTGCCTTGCCGCGTCGCCCGAGCGCTTTGTCGGCTTCGCGGTGTCCGGTCATGTCTTCCCGGGCAAAGTTGCCATGGTCTTCGCCGCCATCAGCGCCGTCGAACCGCCGCCGGAGCCGCTCAGCGCAGCACCCGCACACTATTATCTCCACCGACATTATAGCTCTGTTCCGACATACCTGCGAAATCAGCGTCTCCTGATTTAGGCCGGCCGCACGCCGCTTTGTTTTGTGCACCGCTCAATCCTTCTTGGAGGCCACCTATGTCGATCATCACGCGGTTCATCCGCACGCCGTTTATCGCCGCAGCGTTCTTGTGCGCCGGGATTACCGCCGCCGATGCGCATGTGAAGTTTCTCAGCTCCCAGCCGGCCAAAGATGCCGTCGGGCCGTCGCCGGCTGAAATCACCCTGACCTTTGACCATGCGACGACGCCGGTCAGCGCCAAGCTGAAGGATGCCGCCGGTGCGGACATCGCCGCCCTCGGTCCGGTGCGCGCCGACGGCGTGACGCTGCACTACCCCGTCAACCGGGCGCTGAGCGCTGGAAAGTACGAGCTCACTTACCGCGCCACATCGGAGGACGCACACGTAGTCACCGGCATCGTCGCCTTCACGGTCGTCGAGAACGCCGGCAAATGAAAAACATTTTTGTGCTGCGCCGGCCGCTGATGTACGCGGCGGCGGTCTCGGTGTGTCTGTGTCAGCCCGTTCTGGCCCAAACCGATATGCCCGAAATGGACCATAGTAAGATGGACCACAGCCATATGCACATGGACCACGAGATGGACGGGGACATGGGCGACATGGACATGAGCGGCGGAATGACTCACGGGATGTCAGGCGCACTTGGTCCCTATGCCATGACGCGGGAGGCCTCGGGCACCAGTTGGCAGCCGGACGTCTCCACCCACGATGGCCTGCATGACATGTCCAGCGACTGGATGTTCATGGCCCATGCCACCATCAACGGCGTCTATGACTGGCAGGGCGGCCCGCGCGGCGACGACAAGCTGTTCACCTCGGGCATGATCATGGGCTCGGCGCGGCGGACGTTCACGGGCGGCGACATGCTGAACTTCCGCGCCATGCTCAGCCCCGATCCGGTTATTGGCAAACGCGGCTATCCGCTGCTGTTTGCCTCGGGTGAGTCGGCCGATGACAAGACGGCGCTGGTGGACCGCCAGCATCCCCATGACTTGTTCATGGAACTGTCGGCGTCCTACGCCCACCCGCTGTCCAAAGACGCCAGCCTCTTCGTCTATGGTGGCCTGCCCGGCGAGCCCGCCTTTGGACCGCCGGCCTTCATGCACCGCGCCTCGATCATGGACAGCCCCGAAGCGCCCATCAGTCATCACTGGCTGGATTCCACGCACATTACTTTCGGCGTGGTGACGGCGGGCGTTATCGCCGGCAACTGGAAGGTGGAAGCCTCGCGGTTCACGGGCCGCGAGCCGGACTCCTCGCGTTATGACATCGACCATCCGCGCTTCGACAGCACGGCGGCGCGGCTCAGCTGGAATCCGCTGGATCGTCTCTCGCTGCAGGTGTCCTGGGCTCGCGTGCAAAGCCCCGAGGCGCTGCATCCCACGGAAAATGAAAATCGTTTGTCGGCCAGCGCCATCTACACCATGCCGCTGTGGCAGACGGGGCAGTGGTCCACCACCTTAGCCTGGGGCCGCAAGCAGGTTCCGGGCGAGGCGGCGCTGGAGGCCTGGGTGCTGGAATCGGCGCTGAAGCCGACGGCACTCTGGACAGTGTTCGCGCGCGGCGAGCGGGTGGATGAGGTGGAGCTGCAAATTCCCCACGGCGCGAACCCGAGCACTGTCGGCAAAATATCGCTGGGCGCGGTGCGCGATTTTCCAGTGAGTGCCCATACGGCTATCGGTGTCGGCGGGCTTTATGCCTTCAACTGGGCCCCGGCGGTGTTGAAGGCTTCCTACGGCGGCAATCGTAACGGCGCCATGGCCTTCGTGCGACTGAAGATCATGTAGCGCCATGACCTGGGACGCTGCCGTCGGCCTCAATATGTTCGTGCTGTACGGCAGTGCCCTGTATGCGCTCGGCTCCGCGCTGTTCGTGCTAACGGTCGAGTGGCCGCAAGCCGCGTCGCAGCGGCCGGGACGGTGTGCGGCGGCGATTGCGGTGCTAGCCTTTGTGCTGGCGGTGGGTCTCGGCGGCGGCGCCATGCTGGGTGAGGGTGCTGATGTGCTGTTGTCGGGCGAGGCGTGGCGGCTGGCTTTCGGCACCAGCCTGGGCACCAGCGCCGCACTTGGGGTGCCTGCCATGCTCGCGCTTGCATGGGGACTGGGGCGCAGCGCTGGGGCCTGGCGCGCTGTCGGCGTGCTGCTGGGCCTTGCTGCGTTTCTCGTCACCGGCCACGCCGCCACGGTCGCGCCGCGGTGGTTGATGGCGCCCGCCGTCGGCCTGCATATCGCGGCGGTGGCATTTTGGCTGGGCGCCCTCGCGCCGTTGTTCACGGTGGTGCGCACACAGACCCCAGCTGAGGCCGGCGCGGTGATGCAGCGCTTCTCGCGGATCGCCGTCATCGCCGTGACAGCGCTGATCGCCAGCGGCATAGCGATAACACTCGTGCAGATTCCCGGAGGCGTGGGTTTGACGGACACGGCTTACGGTGCTCGCCTGCTTCTGAAACTGGCGGCCTTCGCTGGCCTCCTGACGCTGGCGACGGTCAACAAGTTCGTGCTGACGCCGCGCCTGGAGGAGGGCGACGCCGAAGCGGCTACGGCTTTACGCCGCGCCATCGTCATGGAGCTGTGTGTGTTCGCGGTGGTTATCGCCGGGGCGGCGGCGCTGGCCCTCGCGGAGCCACCGCGTAGTCTATAAGGCGCAGTTTATAAGGCGGAGGCCGGTGGGGCGTAGGTGTTGCCGCGCAGCCTGCGCCAGACTTGGAAGGCGATGGCGCCCACAGGCAGGCCGATGCTGATGACCCAGGGGCCGTAGCCGCCCAAGCTGCGCGCGGCACCCACGCCGAACAGCAACAGGCTCAGCGGCTGCAGCGACCAAATGCCAGCCACCCAATCAATGCTGAACTGGCCAAGGCTGACAGCGATGGCCGCCATCCACAGCCATTTCCATTTGTCGTGCAGCGTGCGGTAACACAAGAACAGCGTGTAGAGCGAAAAGGCCGGGATCGTCACGGCCAGGAGAAGCACGAGGTATTGCAGGCCGGTGCGGCCAGCGAGCGTGAAGTCGTTGAAGCCTGCCGGCACGCGGGCGGCGTTGAAGGCGATGATGGTGCTGATCGCGCCGGTCTTTTGCAGCGAGATGTTGCTCAGCACCGGGCCCGAGGGAAACTTGTATTCGAACGTCAGGTCGAGGCGTTCGGCGGCGGTGCCGTCGCCGGAGCGGCCTTTGGTGGTGCGGGCGCGAATGACCTTCACCGAGGTCGGCTCCTCGGCGGGAAACTCGGCGGCCATCTTGGTCAGCACCGCGTGAACATCGTCGGCCTTCAGCGACGGATCGGCGTTGCGCTCGATCTCGGCCAGCTGGTTGCTGCGCAGCATGTCGATGTAGCCGCGCGCGGTCTGCTGGTCGCCGTCGCCGACCATCACACCCTCGCCGGTGCAGGCCGCGAGCACGAGCAGAACAAAAGCACAGGCGAGTGACCGCATCGCGGGGAGTCCTTAGAAAGCAACCGGTGTCGGCAGCGGCGTGGGGATGGGCGAGAGATGTTTGAAGCTGAAGCGGCGGCGCACGTAAGGCAGGCCGAAGTGGTTCTCGCCGCTGCTGCCGGGGGCCAGGAACGGCACCAGCGCCCAGATCAGCCCGGGTAGATATCCAAGGAACGACCACAGCCAGCCGCCGTGCAAGGCGTCCGGGATCATCTGGCTATGCAGGGCCGCGGCACGTACCGCGAAGATCACGCCGCCCGTCAGCAGATAGGCGACAACCGCCTCGCCGGAGAGGTTGAGGTCGTGAAAGCGGCGCATGAGCAGGGGGATGCTGCCCAGCAATATGGCGCTGCCGGCGGCGCCCGAAATCAGCATGGCGTCGGTATCGCGCGTGGCGGTGTCGAGCACCTTGAACACGGCGATGACGGCGGCGACGAAGACAATGACGTACAGCGCCACATAGCGGCGGATGAAGGCCGGGCGGTCGAGGCGTCCATCGACGCTGAAATACAGGTTACGCATCCAACTCAGCATTTGTCCCTCAGCAGGCATTGAGGCCGGGCGCGCGGGGCCTGGCGGTGAACCAAAACCGGAAACGAAATAAAGGCGGAGCACGTGGAGGCGCAGGTGCCACGGGAGAGGTAACGGGGCGGTCCAATAGAAGTTCCCCTGTGACGCCTACCTGGGCGATTCAGCCCTCATTCCGGGGGTTTTGCGGCTTTTCCGCCATGTGAAGGCGTGTGTTAGACTGCGTCCGCACTTCATAGGTGCAGGGGGGCGCGGGGGGATTTCATGTCAGCACATGTCGCAACGGTTCTAGGGCTGGTGGTGATGTTCGCCGCCGCCACGGTGCTACCGGTGAATATGGGCGCCATTGGCCTGGCGGCCGCCTTCATCATCGGCACGCTGTCGGTTGGTATGACCGCCGCGCAAATCCTCGCGGGCTTTCCCGGCGATCTGTTCGTCACCCTGGTCGGCATTACCTATCTGTTCGCCATCGCTCAGAACAACGGCACCGTCGATCTCTTGGTGCACTACGGCGTCAAGGCGACCGGCGGACGCGTTGCGGTGATCCCGTGGGTGATGTTCCTCGTCACTGCGCTGCTGACAGCCATCGGCGCGGTCAGTCCGGGTGCAGTCGCCATCATCGCGCCGATTGCGCTCAGGTTCGCCAGCCAGCACGGCATCAATCCCATGCTGATGGGGCTCATGGTGATTCACGGCGCGCAGGGCGGCGGCTTCTCGCCCATCAGCATTTACGGCGGCATCACCAATCAAGTGGTCGAGCGCGCAGGGTTGGCCGGCAACGAGACCTATCTGTTCCTCGCCAGTCTCGGCTTCAACCTGGCGGTCGCCATCGTCATCTCATTCGTCTTCAAAAGCGATCCGGCTAAAGTCAGCGCCGCCGCCGCCGACATGAAACCGGGCGCGGGCAAACTCACCGCCGAACGCGGGCTGACGCTGCTGGCTCTGCTGGCGCTCGGCATCGGCGCGCTCGTGTTCGAACTCAACGTCGGCTTCGTCGCGATCACGGCGGCTGTGGTGCTGGCGCTGATCTTTCCCACCAGCCAGAAGGGCGCCGTTGAAAAAGCCGCATGGTCGACGGTGCTTCTGATCTGCGGCGTCATCACCTATATCAACGTGCTGCAAAAGGCCGGCACCGTGGACTGGATCGGCCAGGGCGCTGCGCACATGGGCTATCCGCTGCTGGCGGTGCTGCTGCTGTGTTATGTGGCGGGCATCGTCTCGGCATTTGCATCGTCGGTCGGCGTGTTGGGGGCGACCATTCCGCTGGCCGTGCCGCTGCTGACTCAAGGCCAGCTGAGCGCCGCCGGTGTTGTGGCGGCCATCGCGGTGTCCACCACGATTGTCGATGTCAGCCCATTCTCGACCAACGGTGCCTTGGTGCTGGCCAACATCGAGACCGGGGCGCGCGAACGCTTCCTCAAGGTGATGCTGCTGTACAGCGCCGTCGTCACGCTTGTCGGGCCGCTGCTGGCCTGGCTGTTCTTCGTGCTTGTTTAACGCGAAGACGGTATTTTGCAGCGCGTGATAGCGGGTCTGTTCTCGCGCAGAGTGCGCGGCACGGCACATATGAAGTGCTGCGCCTGATTTGATTGTCGCCGGCCGCCGGCCCGACGTATCGAAGTCTCATGTATCAATTGGAGATTCCGGTGGCCGAGTTGGGCGAGGCCGTAAGTTTGCTTCAAAGCAAGCATATCGTGCCGGCCGTT
>CANJPG010000083.1 GCA_947476065.1 Fidelibacterota bacterium | reverse complement strand
TTGTCCGGACGATGTTAATTCCGGCCGTTTGCTGAAATTATATTAATAATCAATAGCTCACGGTGGCTATCCTAACCCCGAGGCCCTCTGGCAGTATATGAGGGCGTTGCGCCCCTGCCCGCGCGGCGTTTTTTATGTTCCCTGCACATCACGTTTGGTTTGGTCGAGGCTGACGCCGCATCGCCGGGAGGCAAATGTTCATCAGCGCGGCTAAAGGGCATACCGTCATTTCTGGAGGAGGGGGAGTAATATGACCACCATTTTTCGTACGATTGCCGTCACCACCCTGGTGATCGCAGCTTTGTTTTCGGCGCCGACACACGCTCAACAGGTTCTGAAATCAGACGATATCGCTAAAATTAAAACCGATGTCCATGCTGCGATGGAAAAATACCGCACCGCGTTCAATCGCCGCGATTCCAAAGCCATCGGCGATAGCAGTTTCACCAGTCCTTCGGTTGCTATGGGGGGTGACGGCGTTGTCGTCAAAACACCCGATCAAATCGACAAGCAGTACGCCGGCTCGACGTCAAAGCTTGCGGAAATCGGCTGGGTAGAGTCCGTGCCGGTGCGTTACGACATCTGCGTCATAAACGCCAACACCGCTTTATATAACGGCCTCTATAACCGCGTCAGGAAGGACGGCTCCGTCATTACGCCGACGGCGACGACCTATTTGCTCAATAAGGGCAAAGACGGCTGGCGGATCGCGGCGCTCTTCGGCCACAGTTTCACCCATACGATGACCTGCAGCGAATAAGCTGACGGCAGGACGAGAACCGGCCGTGCCATGTCGGCGCGCGTCTCGACATTATCCACAGCTAGGGAGGTTTTAAAAATGGACGATAATAAGAGCGATCTCGAGTTGGACGTGCAGCGCCGTTCGCTGTTGCAGCTAGGTGGTCTAGCCTTGGGTGGGATAGCGGGCGCACTGCCGTTTGCCGCGGCACCGGCGCTGGCCGCCGAAGCGCCCGGGCTGGTCTTGGAGACCATGCGCGTTGTGGTGACGGCCAATAACGCCAAGGGCAAATCCTATATTCTCAAGGACGAGCGCATTAAACGCGGTTTGCGCCCGTTGATCTGGCAGCACACGGCCCAGGACGTCATGGGAATGGGCGGCCCCAATGATCTCAAAACAATGATGGAAAGCTCATCACCGGCTATTGATCCGCCGGTTGGCGCATCCGAGTGGCGCTTCGCCACCATCGGCCCCTCGAAGAAAAAAAAGGGCGAGCCCTTGGAACGTTCGCCCGGCAAGGACGGGTTTCACCGCACCGCCACCATCGATTACGACTTCTTCCTCAACGGAGAGATGATGATGTTTCTCGATGAAGGTGAAGTCACGCTGCATGCCGGCTATGTCGTCATTCAGCGCAACACGTCGCATGCCTGGATGAACTACACCGACACGCCGATCTCATTCCTCTCGATGCTGGTGCGCGTCTAATCGGCGCAGCCCGGCGCCACAGGCGGCAAAGAAGAGATAGACCCGTAGATTATAAAGGTTTCCACGGTCTCAATCCTGGCGCGGGCGGCATTTTGTCAGGCCATTCAAGGCCCCTAAATCAGAAGTTAGTGTGTAACAGGACGGCTCATTGCTGAAGTGCCCACAAACAAAAACTGGCCGCAGTTTCCTGCGGCCGGTTTGTACTCTGCTCGAAGGCGCTACTAAGGGAACACGATGTGCCAGTTCAAGCTGACTGGCAACGTCGGATCGCTGGCTTTCGCGGTGTCCTCGCTGACAAGATACGTGTACTGGTCGTTGCCAATCATATCGCCCGGCTTCTTATCGCCAGTATACGTGTAAAGGGCATATCCCTGATAAGCCCACTGACGGGTGCCGTCGGTGCGCGTCAGGATTGTCCAATGACCCGCCGGCACGGCATCAGCCGCAGCGGTGTAGGGGTGCCACGTTTCCAGGCACTTCGCGTCGCAGCCCCGCGTGCCGATGTTGCGGCCCTGGGCCGGAACGCCGCGCGCCGCCGGGCGCGTATAATGCGAGCCGATCTGGTAGCGATAGCCGTCACGCATATAAAGCGACTTGCCCTCGGCCGTGGCCATCACGGTGCCGAAGCCCAGATTGTTGCGCACGATGGTGTTGGGCGGCATGAAATAACGCGAGACCAGCGCCACTTGGAAGCGCGGATCGGCGCCCATGCCTTTCGCCTCCCCCATCGCGACGTCGTTTTCGAAGGTATAAAGCGGCTTGCCTTTGAAGGCCCACTGCTCCGTGCCATCTTCGCGCTTGAACAGCGTGAAGTCGCCGACCGGATTGGCAATCTGGGCGGCATAAACGGGCGTCCACTCGGCGGCCACGGGCTTCTTGGCGTTACCCTCGAAGGTGTATAGCGTCATGTTGCGGTGATTGACCAGGCTGCGGCCTGCCGCGTCATTGACCTCGCGAATGCCGAGGCCGACAGGCAGCATCATCTCGTCGGCCGTCGCAATCGTCAGGATGGTCCAACCCGAACCACCGCCCTTAGCTTCACCCACGGATTTGTCGTTGGCGAAGGTGTAGACCGGCTTGCCGCGGAAGGCCCATTGCGCCTCGCCATTGAAGCCCTTGGCCACGGTCCAATTGCCGCCGCCCTTGATTTTGGCTGGCACAGCGACGGCCTTCCACATCTTGGCGCACTCGGCGTCGCAGTTGGATTTGCCATCGACGTCTTTGTCCGACGTATAAAGCGTCATGCCCGCGCCATCGGCGAAGCGAGGGCCCTCGATGGTCACGCCCGGGGGCGCCGCGAAGGCAATCTCTTCCTTGCCATTGGCGAAGGCGGAAGATTGCAGCAGACAGCCGGCGGCAAGCACCGCTACAGCCGTTCCGCCAAGATATCTGGAGAGTTTCATGTATGCGTCTCCTGTGTACTGGCGGCTTAGGCGATGATGTCGCTGATGGTCTTCGAGGTTTCGTTCGATTCCGTGCCCCAGCCATGGGCGGCAACACCCATCGCCTGCTGGATCGTCAGACCGACACGGGTGACCGAGTCACCATGGGCCTGGACGTGCAGACCGGTTTTCAACCGGCCGTTGGCGCTGCCAGCCGTGACGATCGCGAGGTTTTCGAGACCATGCACCTTGGCAAGACCGGTGTCGGTGGTGACATAGACCAGAGTGCGGTCGAGCAGCGTCTTGTCGCCTTCACGAATGCCGTCCAGAGCCGCAAGCAGGGCAGCTAAGCCGTCGATGTTCTGGCGGTTGAACCACGACACTTTCGCCTGATAGCCGAGCGTCGCATCCGCACCTTCTTCGTGCGTCAAAACGTGATGCGTGTCGGCGCTGCCGGCGCGGCGTGTGGTCGACGCCGCCAGCGAAATCAGGCTGTTGAACACCTGCGTCTGGCCACAGGCCAGCGAATGGGCAATCAAGCCCGAGAACAGCTTGTTATTCGCGATGACGTCTTCGACAACCGTACCAGCGGGCGAATCTTCGCCCTTGGCCGGCATGGAGCAAGCCGCCAGCGGCGCGGGCTTTTCCAAAGCCAGCGACAGCTGATGCTCAAGGTCGCGCAGCGAGCTGAAATACTGGTCGAGGCGCACGCGGTCGTCGGCGCCCAGATCCTTCATCAGCGCTTGGCGCTGTTCGGTGACCCCCGAAAGAGCGCTCTTGCGTGCAATCACCTGCGGATCGGGCACAAAGTCTGCCGCATTGGGATCGCGGAACTCGGGTCCAAAGATGCGGGTATAAAGCGCGGCCGGCGAGGTTTCGGCGGGATTGGCCGTGCCTCCGGCGTGCCGGCTGTAGCTTACGGCATTACCGATTGACGAAACTTCGATCGAACGGAAGCGGGTGCGCGTACCGATTTGGTCGGCGATAATCGTATCGATGCTAGAGTCGGTTTCATCGCGCGTCTTGGCAATACCGCCGCTGAGACAGACCTGGATGCCGCTCGAATGCACGACGTTGGGGTGGCCATCCAGGTAAACCTTCAGGCCGCTATAGACGTTGATTTTCTTTTTCCAGGGCGACAGGGCCTGGAGTTCCGAATTCATTTCGTAGTTGGCGCCGACGATCTTCGGCTCCCACTGGCCGGGCGTCAGTCCCAGGCCAAAGAAGTAGGTGCCGAAGCACGGCGGCGTCTCGGTGCCGTCAGCGAGGGCGTCGCCATTGGTGTTGAGGAAACAATTCAACAGCGGCAGACCCACGGTCACCGCGGAACCACCCAGCATGCCGCAGAGTACTCTCCGGCGGGAAGCTTGCAGAGTCTTCATCATTTTGCGCCCTCCTGGGATGCAGTCGTTTGCGATGCCATCTGTACCGAAGATGGCGCTTCAGCTTTGGTAACATCCGGTGCTGCGACCTTGTAAAAAGCTTCGCTGGTCGCGATGCGCCGTAAAAGGCTGGTGATCTTGTAGCCATCAGCCGCGAAGCTGTCTTCGAGGTACTTCACGAACTCGGCTTCGCCGCGCGCGGGCGGACGTCCGGTGCCGTAAGAGTACACGCGATTGACGAGGCATTTAGGAGTCTGCGGCGAGTCATGAACGGCCTGGGACAGGCCGGTGATGTCGCCGAACTTTCTGCCGTCCAGTTCGCCGCTGGCGTCGATCTTCACGCCGTTTTCGGTCGTGCGGAAGGTGCCGCTGGAGTCAAAGTTTTCCAACGCAAGGCCCATCGGATCCATGATCTTGTGACAGCCTGCGCACACCGGATTGGTCAGGTGTGCCGTTACGCGGTCACGCGCGGTGCGGTAGGTCGCGTTTTTGGTGTCCTGGACCAGCGAGAAGTCCACGTTGGCCGGCGGATCGGGCACTTTCTGGCATAACAGGATTTCACGCAGCGCCTTGCCGCGCAGCGTCGGCGACGAGCGGCCAGGATGCGAATGCAGGGCGACGAAGCTGGCTTGGGCCAGGAAGCCGGCCCGCGGATCGCCGGCCGGATAGGTATAGGCCTGCCAGCCTTCGGTGGCGGAATCCATCTGTTCGGGCGGCATTACCGGCACGTGATAGACGGTGCCCAGGATCGGCGTGAGGAACGTGTTCGGCGTGGTGAACAGATCGCGATAATCGCCTTTGCGGACCAACAGATGATCGACCACCGTCTTTAAGGTTTGCTCGCGCGCATCGCGCGCGACGTCGGTGGTGAACTTGGGATATATCTCGGCATCCTTCGTCAACGTGGCAAAGTTGTCGAGCATCAGCATGTCGGTGAAGAACGCGCGTACACCGGACTCAAGGCGCGGCGAAGCGATAAGGCGGTCAGCCTGCTTGGCCAGCCCCTTCGGCGTATTCAACGCGCCACTTTCGGCCGCGGCGATGAGTTCCTTGTCCGGGCCCGCGTTCCAAAGCAGGAAGCTCATTTGCGTTGCTTTGGAATGAGCGGTTAGACGGTACTGGCCTTTGTTGGCCGGATCCGGCTCGACGTATTCGCGATAGAACAGGAACTGTGGCGAAGTCAGCATGGTCGCCAAGCTGAGGCCCAAACCGTCGTAGAAGCTTTTCAGCGTCGTCGCCGACTCATGGGCAATCCTGACCTGAACGGCGGTCTCTTCGGGCGTCAGCATGCGGCGATACAACAGCCGCCCGACGTTTGTCAGGAATGTCGTGGCGCAGGCGTCATCGGCGGCTTTCGCGTCCGCCGGCTTGCACGGGATCAATGTTGCACGATGCTCGGCATCGACCACCTGCGCGGATATCATGCGCGCGGAGGCGTCATAGCGTTCCAGACCGGTGGTGGTGACGCTGACGCGCCCCGCACCGACGGCGAACAAACCGCCTTCGCGCAAATCTGGCTCGAAGCGCGCCGCGAGCTTGATGTCCTGACCGAAGATGTTGAGAAGCGTTTGTTTGTACTGATCCGGGCTCAGGCGGCGAATAACCGGGGCGCCGCCCGTGGACGCGGGTTCAGAAGCCGCCTGGGCGACGCCGACGGCAATGACGATCGTCCCCGCTGTCGCCAGGAAGCTGCGCGTGAAGGACTTTTTTCTAACCGAATTCATACCGAAAAATCTCCGCGTTCAAAATCTATGGAGCGCGTGCTGACTGGATGGTGGCCGTGTCGCTGGCCACCTTGCCGGGGCCGCCATCGGCCGGAACGGTGAACACCGGAATAAGCTCCATAAGCCAGGCCGTCGACATACGGCGGTTCTGGCCCGTGGCGGGATCCGGATCGGCGTCGGCGACGCGCATCAGCGCGCGGTAGAGGCCAACCATATCCATGCCGCGGAAGGTCTCGGCGTTGAGGCCATTCTGACCATGCTGATAGTAGATCGGCAGCCACGGCAGGTAGCCGCCCACCATGCCGTGCGCATGGCCGTCTTCCTCAAACTCCATGGTCATCTTCACTTGCGTGAAGTCGAAATCGGGGAAGAAGAACTGGTCTCCTAGGAAATAGAGCTTGGGCGCCGCGGCGGTGATGACGCCTTTTTCGATCTTGCCTTTGAAGACGTTATGCGAGCGCGGATCGCCGTCGATGCGGAACGTGCCAAGAGAGCGCGCATGGCCCTTGGCGTCGCGCAGCAGGTGATTGAGCGCACGATCGACCGAGATCGTCACTTCGCCGTCCTTGCTGAAGTCGTCGGCGGTGACGGTGATCAGCCATGCCGGCATGGTGTCGCGCACCATTTCCCACGTTTCGAGCGGATAGTTGGGATAGGCCGGCGGCGTTGCCTGGTAGTTGGCGAGGCAGCCGTAGATCCGGAAGAGCTGATTGTCGACGCCTTTCTCATGCGTCCAGGGATTTTCAAACGCGCTCGCATCGTCGGCGCCCCTGCCGTCGAGGTTGAAGCCCAATGCGAACTTGCCGACAGCGGTTTTAAAGCCCGGATCAGGCACCGACAGCGGATTGGTGTACGCATTGACCTGCTTTTCGCCGATCTTGCCGCGCTCGGTGATCGGCTTATAGCCGGCGTTGCCGTTCTGCTTCACCGCTTCTTCGATGATGTGCTCGGCCTTCTCCGGCGGCGTGCCCGTGGTGATCAGGGCGTTGCGGAAAATCTCGTGGGAGGTCGGGTTGACGCCCTCCGGGCAGTTATCCGGCTGCGTATACGTCGCCGGATAAAACATGTTGAAGGCGAAGCTCCGGGATTCCGCTGCGGCGGTTTGCGCCGTAAAGCCGGCGAGCGCCGCCCCTGCCAGGGCCATCGTCAGAACCCGGGCATAAGCACCCTTGGATCCGTGACGGGTCTTCTTCGGAGCAATCACCATCTGTCTCCCTCCCGGAAAAGCGTTGTTGGCTATACAAGATGACTATAAAGCCATCACGTGCAGTCGCTGAACCAAAACTGACAAGCTGCTTCAGACATTGCGGCTTAACGTTAAACCATTCTGAAAATCAGAAAATCCCGATTCCGGACTGGCGTGTCTATCGTCAATCCCTATTTTCCTATTCAAAATGTCCGTATATTTAGCTTCTTCCCCTTGGGGTGAAACTGTCAATAGCCTAGGCCCGCCCTGTTACGCACTATTCCAGGTTTTCCGCGCTTTATAAGGCGAGCCGGGACCACACTTCTCGCGGTCCCGGAGGCACTTATATTGCGTTGCAGCAATTCGCGGAGCTTCCTACATCTTGAAGCGCAGGCCGGCACGGAAAACGCGGCCCAAGGTGTCGTAGGCGCTCGAGTTCATCGGCAGCTGAATATACGGGTTGGTACGTTGGGCCACCAGAACGGGGTCGGTATTCATCAGGTTACGCACGTTGAGGAATGCGGTCGCGTCGACGTCTTCACCCAGCCCGAAGCGGTATTGGAAGCCGAGATCGAAATAAGTGTAGCCGGCGAGGCTGTTGGCGTTGACCGTCTCGTTCTGCGTAGTCGATGTTGGGCAGCCCGTGGCGCAGACGATCCAGTTGTTGTTGTAGGTTCCCGAGCTCATCTGACGCACGGTCAGCGTCACGTTGATGGGATCGAGCGTGTATCCCAGCGTCGTCGAGATGCGCCAATCCGGGGGACCGCCGCCGCCGCCGCCGCCACTGCTGTTTTCACCCACGCGCTGCGACCGCACGCCGCCCGGGAAGCCCGGATTCGAGTAGTCGCGCAGATACAGCGTGGCGGTGCTGTGCAGGTTGAAGTCGCCTGACCAGCCGTTGACGAGATCTTCCGCACTCCAGCGATAGCTGCCTTCCAGGTCGATGCCCTTGGTATCTTGGGTTGCGATGTTAATGCTGGTGATGGTGATCATATCCACCATGCCGATAGTGGTGTATGGCGCGACACCGGTCGGCGCAAAACGCGTGATGAACTGACAGAGGTCAGGACGGGCGCGCGAGAAGCAGAGATCGATCGTCGCTTGGGCGCCGATCGAGCCGATGCCGTCCTTCAGTTTGATGTCCCAATAGTCGGCGGACACCGTCAAGCCCGGCACCATCGAGGGCGAGACCACCAAGCCGATACCGAGTGTATTGGCTTTTTCCGGCGCCAGGCCGGCGAAGCCGGTGTTGAGGAAGCGGTACGTCGGCGAGGTCCCCGTGAACGGATCGCTGGGCAGAGCGCTGAACGTGGGCACGCCACCTGCGAACAACTCGTTTAGGTTCGGCGCGCGGATGTCGCGTGAACGCGTCACACGCAATTTGACCTCGGGGAACGGCGTATAGGTCGTGCCGGCTTTCCAGGTAACCACCGACCCCGAGCTTGAATAGTCGGTGAGTCGCACAGCGCCGTTGAAGTCCCAGGAGTCGGCCCAGCTTTGGCCTTTGGCCAGCGGGATGACGGTTTCGAGCGAACCTTCAGCCACGCTGTATTCCGCGTTGAGCGCTTTATAGTTACCGCCGAACCAGTTGTTGTTCTGCGCGTTGGCATCGACAATGCCGCGCGACTTTTCCTGGCGGTAGGCAACGTTCGCCGACACCGACACCGGACCGGCCCAAACGTCGAAAGGCTCGCCGCCGAGGGTCGCTTCCCAGACGTTCTGGATCAGCTTCTGGTAGTTGTAGGCTTGGCCGTGGTTGCCAGTCAGGTAAGCGTAACCGGCTTCGCTATTGACGCCTTCGCCCATCAGGTTCCACGGCACGCAGCCGTTGGTCGGATTGGTGAGCGTCGAGCGGCAGACGATGCGGCCGTTCGGATCGCGCACCGCATCGATGGCCTGCGCGAAGCGATCGCGCAAGGTGACACCTGTGATGTTGAGCGAGCTGCGACTATAGCCGTTCTGGAAGTAGGCGTCCCACGTCCAATCCTTGCCGAAGGCGCCGAACTTGCCGTTGGCGCCGACGACGTTACGGTTGAGAAGGCGTGGATTGTTGGAGTAGACACTCGGCATATCGGAGTTGTAGCTGCCGAGGGTAAACGAGGTGAGACCCAGCGCCGTCATGCGCGTGCGGACTTCCGCGGGGATGAAAGCGTTATCGGCCTTGATAACGCCCGCGTTGCCGGGCTGGAACTGCGCCCAGGCCTGCCCCTTGGTGCGGCCACTGCCCCACGACGCGGAAGCGAAGACGTTGATATTGTCCGTTATCTCATACTGCGCGCGGAAGAACGCGTTCTGGCGCGATTCGATCGGGTCGAGCGAGAACATATGCTCGTGGACGTCAGAATACTGCCAGTCGCCGCCGTGCATCGAAGGATCGAACACGACGTCGCCGTAGTTGAGTTGCCGCGGCACGCCGCCGGGACCGAAATAGGTCCCCTTCAACGGGCCACTGACGATAATGCCGCCCGGTGTGCCGTTGGAGTTGCCGACGCTGTCGGGGAACAACAAGAAACGCGGTTGGCCGTTTGTGGCCGTATAAGCCGGATTCTGAACCCAGCCGATGCCGCCCAGCGCCCAGTCGCGCTGCGGGCCGTCAAATATGCCCGCCTTATATACCTGTTCGCCCGACAAGATGACGTGACCTTTGCCGCCCGCGAACGGGAAGCCGGCCGACAGGCTGATCTTGTAATTTTCGTCGTCCATGTAGGACGTCATGCCGCCGGAAATTTCACCCTTAACGCCGGTGTATTCCTTGTCGAGGATGAAGTTGACGACGCCGGTGATGGCGTCCGAGCCGTACACGGCCGACGCGCCGCCGGTGACCACTTCGACGCGCTGGACCAACTGTTGCGGCAGCGCATTGATGTCGGCCACGCCGGTGAGAAGCGATCCGACGATGCGTTGCCCATCCAACAGGACAAGCGTGCGGTTCGCGCCCATGTTGCGCAAGTTGAGCGTCGAAACGCCGGCGGTGCCGGGGCTGATGCCGCTCTGCCCGGTGTTGGGCGAAGCAGAGCCCGAGAACACCGGCATGGTGTTGACGAACTCCGCGATGTTCTGGGTCGCCGAGGCTTGGATGGCGGCGGTATCGACCACCGACAAGGGCGTCGGCGCTTCGTAACCTTCACGGACGATGCGCGAGCCGGTGACGATGACTTCGCCGAGATTCTCCTCGGCGGCGGTTTGACCGGCCGCGCGGGGCGCCGTGTTCTGTGCGTAAGCCGCGAAAGGTGCGCTTGCCAGTAGCGCGAGCGCGCTCACGGTCGTCAGCGCCCTCGAATTAAAACCGCGCGAATTGAAGCTCCGATTCATGACGTTTCCCCCTATTTGATAAAAGCGCTCCCCGGATATTAAGTACGAATGAATAACGCGGAATCCGGCCCCTTGATCACGAAGATGGCCGATGATGAAAATGGGCACTTGCACGGTGATTGTTTGCGCGCAATACCGCTTCCCCTTCGGTATTTCGTGCCCCCCTCCCCCGTGGCGGCCACGAAACGCGCTTTTCATTTTCACCATGAAAAGCCGATCCCGTCAAGAATTTGTACGGTCTTTATATTGTACGTACCTGCTTCTTGGTTATAGCTTATTGGGTAGCCCAGCCGTGCGGAGTAAAGGAGATGCCTTGCCAAGGTGCACGGCCTCAACTGTCGATTTGGACATGAGCGTCGAGTGGACGCGCTGAGCGATTTCCTGCGCGGTGATCTGCCCCCTTTGAAGTGGTCCTCCCTTAGGTATGATTTTGCCATGAAGGAGGACAACGATGGCAAGGAAGAGGCACACAGCCGAAGAGATCGTCGCGAATCTGCGTCAGGTTGATGTTCTGAGTTCGCAGGGCCGGCCGATCGCGGATGCGATCCGGGCAATTGGGGTTACCGAAGTGACCTACTACCGCTGGCGCAACGAGTACGGCGGACTGAAGGGCGACCAGGTTAAACGTCTGAAGGAAATGGATACTTGGCTGGTGGCGGGCGCGGGTGATTAACTATAAAGCAGGATTTTGGCTTCTCACGTTCTTAGGCGATAACGTGACAATGCCGATGGGAGGCTAGGACGCTTTTGGGAGCCAGCGCTCCAAATACGTTCCAAGCTTCTCTGCGGTGTATGGCTTAGCTAGATAGTCGTCCAAACCGCGCGCTAGGCATTCATCTCGCCCCGTTGTAATTACATTAGCGGTAACTGCGACCACGGGCGTATGCCGGTGATGCCCTAGAGCCAGCGCTTGCTTACGAAATCTCTCTGTTGTCTCGAACCCATCGAGGCCTGGCATGTTGCAGTCCATTAAAATCAGGTCAAAGGATTGGGTTTGCGTAACAAACAATGCTTCAACACCATCGCGGGCCAGGGTGGCTTCGATGCCCATTTTTTTAAGTAACTCTATTCCAATCAGCTGATTAATTTCGTTGTCATCAACGAGCAGCACGCGGCCACGTAGCTTAGGTAGTGGCGAGCTAGTCTCCGGTATGGCGTCTGTACCAGCGCTTGCCGGCTGGGCAATCAGCAACGTCTCTAAGCAAGCAATGTGCGTCGTCAAAGCATTTGGGACAGATTGGGGCGTGATTTAGCGGAGTGTTAGCCTCATCTGGTTGATCGATCTTAGGCGGCGAGCTTGCGGTGAAGCAAGCGACGATGTTCGATGGTTTTCCGTTTGATGCGGTGTCGTTCCTG
>CANJPG010000082.1 GCA_947476065.1 Fidelibacterota bacterium | reverse complement strand
GTGGCGAGGCCTTTCTTGCCGCCGGTCTTCTGCAGCTCGTGCAGCAGCGTGACCAGCACGCGCGCGCCCGACGCACCGATAGGATGCCCGAGCGCAATGGCGCCACCGTTGACGTTGACCTTGGCAGGATCAAATCCCAAGTCGTTGCAAACCGCGAGCGACTGCGCGGCAAAAGCTTCGTTGGCTTCGATGAGGTCGAGATCGGCGACCGTCCAGCCGGCTTTTTTCAAAGCCAGGCGCGAGGCCGGGATCGGGCCCGTGCCCATGATGGCGGGATCGACGCCGGCTTGCGCCCACGATGCGATACGCGCGAGCGGCCTGAGGCCGCGCTTCTTGGCTTCATCAGCCGACATAAGTGTGAGCGCAGCGGCGCCGTCGTTGAGGCCCGAGGCATTGCCCGCGGTGACCGTGCCGTCTTTCGAAAAGGCCGGCTTCAATTTTCCGAGAGTGTCCGCCGTGGTGCCGGCGCGTGGATATTCGTCGGTGTCGAAGGATTTCTGTTCGCGCTTGACGGTGATGGTAACGGGAACGATTTCGTCCTTGAACTTGCCGGCCTTGATGGCGGCTTCGGCTTTGCTCTGCGACGCCGCGGCGAAGTCATCCTGAGCGCCGCGCGTCAACTGCCACTTCTGGGCGATGTTCTCGGCGGTGGTGCCCATGTGGTAGTTGTTGAAGGCATCCCACAAGCCGTCTTTGATCATGGTGTCGGTGAGGGTCGCGTCGCCCATCTTGGTGCCGTTGCGCATGTGCATGGCGTGAGCTGAAAGGCTCATGCTTTCCTGGCCGCCGGCGACGACGATGGTGCTATCGCCGCTCTTAATGCTCATCACGCCCATGGCCACGGCCTTGAGGCCCGATCCGCAGACCTGGTTGATGGTCATGGCCGGAACTTCCTTGGGCACGCCGGCTTTCATCGAGGCTTGACGCGCGGGGTTCTGTCCGTTCGCAGCCGTCAGCACCTGGCCCATGACCACTTCGGAGACATCTTCGGGATTGATCTGCGCGCGCTTGAGCGCTTCGGCGATCACGACTTGGCCCAGTTCGGCGGCGGTAAGACCGCTGAGCGATCCGTTGAAAGCGCCGATGGCGGTGCGCACGGCCGAGGTGATGACGATATCGCTCATGAGAGAAGCTCCACACTGATCCAGGAAATAGGACGCGCTCTTGTAGGACTGCACGCAGGGGCCGAGCAAGGCCATTATTGCAGCGCAGCAATGCGTTTTTGCTTCAAGGACTTAGCTCAGTTTATGCCCGGACTTTTGAGGCCGGATTTTGAAGCCAGTCCAGAAGGGGCGCATAGACCGCCAGGGGCGCGTTCGCCGCGGCGACCATACCGATATGGCCGAGGTCGACCTTATGCGCCGTGGCAGTGGGGATTCGGTCCACCAAGATCTGCGCTGACCCAGGCGGCACGATGCGGTCCTGGGTCGGGATGAACGCCAATGTCGGGCAGCCGATAAGTCCGGGATCGATCACGCGATCGCCGATCTTCCATTGTCCTTGCAGCGGATCGTTGCTGCCGTACCAGGTGAAAAAAACCTCCGCGGCCAAGGCGCCCGATAGCGGCACGCCGTCGTTGAGCCAGTCTTCCAGTTCGACAAAACGTCGCGCGTGGTCGGACGCCGGATCGAGGGATGCGAATCCGCGGAACTTGCGCCCCACAAGTGTCGGATCGAGCGACGCGAACAGCGCCTGCAACATGTCGACCGACGCAACACCTTCCGCGCCCAGCATCACTTCGATCATCGGCCGCGACATGTCCATCAGGACACGCGAGGCCTCGGTGCCGCTGTGAAAATCCCAGGGTGCCGCGAGTAGGCCAAGGGCCGAGACCAGATCGGGGCGCAGCACCGCAGGGGCTACGGAAAGCGTGCCGCCGAGACAATAGCCGACAAGGCGCGGCACCTGACCGCTGCGCGTCTTGATCTCTTCAAGGGCCGGGATGAGCACGCCTTCAATGTAGTCGCCCGAGGTGAAGCGACGTTCGGCATCACCCGGATCGCCCCAATCCAACAGATAGGCCCGCAAACCGGACTTTGCCGCCGCACGCAGCAAACTGCGGTCTTGGGCCAGATCGAGGATGTAGGCGCGATTGATCAGCGACGGCACGAACAGGACCGGCGGCGCATTCTTAGGCCCGCCGTAGTCGCGCAGGCTGGCAGCACCCATGCGCCACGCTGCCGGCGGGAGCGCCAAGTCGCGGCGGTAGGGATGCGCCTGATAGGCCCTAACACCGCGGGCAAAGGTTTCCATGCGCTGGGTGGCTTCACGCGAGATTGCGTCGATATAGGACGCCGGGTTCAGCGGTGCAGCGCTGCCGGGCTCAGGGCTCGCCGGGCTTAGGCCCGCTTCCGCCATCAGGTCTTGGAGCGCGGCGCGCAGGCTTGCGGGCAGGTTTGCCGCCAGCAGCGCCAGCGGATTTGGCTTCGAGAGCGAGGAGGCGCTGCTCGACGGCAGCAAGCCGGCCAAGGACATCTGCAATATCCACCCCTCCACGGCCATGTGCAGCGGCAGGGGACGCGGACCCAGGCGGGGGGGAGGGAGCGGGTTTGGCGTCATGGGCGGGAGCCGGTTGAGGTTGGGTATTGGGCATCATCGCCGCGGCCATCTTGGTCCAGGCGGTGGCCGCCTCCCCCAATTGTGCAGGGTCGCGGGCCAGCTTGGCGACCTGATCCTGCCACAGGTCCAGGTAACGTTTGGCGAGGGCATTGTAGTCGGGGGGCGGTTTGTCGGTCATGGCGGGCACTATAGTAACGGGAGGGGCCGATGCCTATGTAAGTGCTTTGACAGGATGCCATTGTGCATAGCACAATAACCCTATCAGCGACTCCAGGGTGCCGAAAAACATGGCCGAACAAGACAACGGTGCGAAAAGCTCCGTCATTACCGTCAAGAAGTACGCCAACCGGCGGCTCTACAACACGTCCACGTCCAGCTACGTGACCCTCGATCATCTTGCTGAAATGGTGAAGGAAGGCGCGGAATTTGTGGTGACCGACGCCAAGACCGGCGAGGACATTACCCGCTCCGTTTTGACCCAAATTATCGTCGAGCAGGAAGGCAAAGGCCAAAACCTGCTGCCGATCAAGTTTTTGCGCCAGGTCATCGGCTTTTACGGCGATTCGCTGGGTGGGCTGGTACCGCGCTATCTCGAACACAGCATGGAAGCCTTCCATCAGAACGAAGCCCGCATGCGCGGCAGCATGCAGGAAGCCCTGAAAGGCCTTTTTCCCATGCCAGGCCTCGAAGAAATGGGCAAACAAAACATGGCCCTATTTGAGAACGCCATGAAGATGTGGGCCCCGTTCACCCAGATCAACCGCACCCCGGGTGCGGCCCCCAACGGCGCGGCCGCAACGCCCGAGAAGGCTGAAGACATCGACGCGCTGAAATCGCAGCTCAGCGTCATGCAACAGCAGCTGGACAAGCTGGTCAAAGACCGCAGCTAGCCCGCGCCGGCATTCTGAACGTTAAATTATTTCTCCCAATCTGGCGTTTTACGCGCGTTGCGTGTGAAAGCCATTGGGAGGCTGATTTATGCATCCCCCCAAATATTGAGCCCTGGGTTGAGTTTGCACCTCAGAATTCGGCGTCATGCCTGTATTCATTGATAAATTGTGGTTTTAACAATCCTATGACGTTAGATAACAATTTTTCACAAGAAACTTTGAGTATTCACCCGGCCTGGTTCTTACAATCCTTGGTGTTGGCGCGGGTGGGCCGCAAAGGCCAACACAGAAGATCGCGGATAAAACACATCCGTGTAAAATCACTTCAGGTTGGGATTTTTAAGCATGGACGGCGGAACGACAATCAAAGCGGTGCCCGCGAATCGGGCCAGCTCTATCGACCGGCATGTGGGTGCCCGCATCCGCGAGCGCCGCATCATGCTGGGTTTAAGCCAGCAACAGATGGCCGACATGATCGGCGTGACCTACCAGCAAGCCCATAAGTACGAGCGCGGCATCAACCGCATCTCGGCCGGGCGGCTGTATGAGATCACCCGCGTGCTGAATGTGCCGATCACCTATTTCTTCGAGGGCTTGGACGTCGCCGAGGAAGACGCCATGAACCCCCGCCAACGCATGTGCCTGGAGCTCGCGCGCAACTTCGCCAGCATCGGCAATCAGAAACACCAGGAAGCGCTGAGCCAGTTGGCCCGCGCCCTGGCTGTCCAGCAATAAGCGCTGTTCAGCAATAAGGTTACTCAGGGGATGGGCGGGCCGAAGCAGAAGCTTCGGCCTACCACTCCGCTCTGACGTCGGCGTCGCTTTCGTGCGGTAAAAACGCCCCGCGCTGTTCCTGGACGGCCCCGTCCGAAGCCAACCGCCGCAAAGCCCAGACAGCCGCCCCGCGCACCAGCGCGGACTCATCGCTCAGCAAACGCATCACATCGGGCAGGAACGAGTCATCACCGCTATTGCCGGCGGCCATCAGCACGTTGCGGATAAACCGCGCGCGGCCGATGCGTTTAACGGGCGACCCGGCGAACATGGCGCGAAACGCAGCATCATCAAGGCCAATGAAGGTTTTCAATTTCGGGGCCGATAATTGCGCCCGCGGCAGAAAATCCGCTTCCGCAGTTACTTGCGCAAACTTGTTCCAGGGGCAGACCGCCAGGCAATCGTCGCAGCCGTAGATCCTGTTGCCCATAGCCGTGCGGAACTCGGCCGGAATAGGGCCTTTGTGCTCGATGGTGAGATAGGAGATACAGCGCCGTGCATCCAGTTTGTAGGGCGCGGTGAAGGCCTGCGTCGGACAGATGTCGAGACAAGCGCGGCACGCCCCGCAGTGATCGCTTTCGGCAGCGTCCGGTCCAATATCCAAGGTCGTAAAGACTTCGCCCAGAAACAGCCATGAGCCGAAATCGCGCGAGACGAGATTGGTGTGCTTGCCTTGCCAACCCAAACCCGCCTGCTGGGCCAGTGGCTTCTCTAGCACCGGCGCCGTATCGACAAAGATTTTTACATCGGCCCAGCCTGCGAGCCAGGTCGCGACCTTGCGCAGGCGTTTTTTCAGGGTGTCGTGATAGTCGCGGTTGCGCGCATAGACGCTGACGGTCGCGGCAGTGCCGTCCGTTAGAGACGCTCGCGGATCGGCGGCCGGGCCGTAGTTAAGTCCGACCATGATGACCGACTTCGCCTCCGGCCAAAGCACTTTGGGATCGGCACGGCGGTCGGCGTTGGCGTGCAGCCAGCCCATATCTCCGTGCATGCCCTCCGCCAGAAACGTCTCGAAGTGGGCGCGCGCCTCGGCCCGTGTATCTGCTGTGGCGAAGCGCACGGCGTCGAAGCCCTGCGACTTGGCGTAAGCCCGAATGGCTTCGCGATCAGGGGCCGGCGTCATCTGCTGCGTCATCGCTATGCCCACGCGCCTGATCGGCGGCGAAGGACGCCGCATAGGCGGCGAGCGTGCCTTGCGTGATGGCGGCGCGCAGCTCCTTCATCATCTGCTGGTAGAAGGCGACGTTGTGCCAGGACAGCAGCATCGGCCCCAAAACCTCGTCGCAGCGGATGAGATGATGATAGTAGGCCCGGCTGTAGTTGCGGCTGGCGGGGCAGTCGACGGTTTCATCGAGCGGACGCGGGTCGTCGGCGTGACGGGCATTGCGCAGGTTCAGCGTGCCGTAGCGCGTAAAGGCCTGGGCCGTGCGCCCCGAGCGCGTCGGCAGGACGCAGTCGAACATATCGCAGCCGCGCACCACCGCGCCGACGATATCCAGCGGCTTGCCGACTCCCATCAAATAGCGCGGTGCGTTCGCCGGCATGTGGCCCATGGTGTTGTCGAGGGTGGCAAGCATGAGCTCCTGCCCCTCGCCCACCGCCAGGCCGCCGATGGCATAGCCGTCAAAACCGATGGCCTGCAGCGCCGCAGCGGACTCCGCGCGCAGGTCGGCGTGGATGCCGCCTTGCACGATGCCGAACAGGCCGTAACCGGGCCGGGTGACGTAGGCGTCCTTGGAGCGCTTGGCCCAGCGCATCGACATGCGCATGCTCTCGGCGACAGCGTCTTTTTCTGCTGGGAAGGGCGTACATTCGTCGAAGGCCATCGTGATGGTGGCATCGAGCAGGTGCTGGATCTCGATGGAGCGCTCGGGCGTCAGGTGGTGGCGCGAGCCGTCGATATGCGACTGAAAGGTCACACCATCTTCGGTCATCTTGCGCAGCTTGGACAGCGACATAACCTGGTAGCCGCCGGAGTCTGTCAGCACGGGACCCGGCCAGTTCATAAACTTGCGCACTCCGCCCAGCTTGGCGATGCGTTCGGCGCCGGGGCGCAGCATCAGATGATAGGTGTTGCCGAGAACAATCTGCGCACCGGTCGCGGCAACCGTTTCGGGAAACATCGCTTTGACCGTCGCCGCCGTGCCCACAGGCATGAAGGCCGGAGTATCGATCACACCATGGGCGGTGACCACACGGCCGCGGCGTGCGGCGCCGTCGGTGGCAAGACATTCATAAGAAAATTGACTGGTCATGGCATGCGTTCAATGAGGCTGGCGTCGCCGTAGGAGTAGAAGCGGTAGCCCTCTGCAATAGCATGAGCATAGGCCGCTTGCATGGTCTCCATGCCGGCAAAGGCGCAGACCAGCATGAAAAGCGTCGACTTGGGCAGGTGAAAGTTGGTCATCAACAGGTCGGCGCTTTTGATGCGCGCACCGGGCGTGATGAAAATCGCCGTGTCGCCGCGATAGGGGTGAATAACACCGGCGTCATCGGCAGCGCTTTCCAAAAGACGCAGCGATGTCGTGCCGACGGCGACGATGCGCCCGCCCTGGGCCCGCGCGGCATTGATGGCCGCGGCGGCTTCGATGCTCACCTCGCCCCACTCGGCGTGCATAACGTGGTCATCGGTATCGTCCGCCGACACCGGCAGGAAAGTGCCGGCACCGACGTGCAACGTCACATGCGCCCGCGTGACTCCGGCGGCATCGAGGGCCGTCATCAGTGCCGGCGTGAAGTGAAGGCCGGCGGTGGGAGCGGCGATGGCCCCCTCCCTGGCGGCATAGATGGTCTGATAGTCGGCACGATCTTGCGCGTCGTCCGCGCGCTGGATGTAGGGCGGCAGCGGGATGTGGCCGACTTCGGTGAGCTTGGCCATCAAAGCCGCGCCCGCAAGGTTGAACGTCACCGTCACCAGGGGCCCATCGCGGCCAATCACCTCGGCTGTAAGCCCTTCGGGGAAATTCACCTGTTGGCCCGGCTTCAAGCGTTTGGCCGGACGCGCGAACCCCTGCCAGGTCTCAGGCGTTTGTTGTTTGTGCAGCAGGATCTCGACTGGAACTTCGCCACGCCGGCCCAGCAATCGCGCGGGAAATACCCGGGTGTCGTTGAAGACCATGATGTCGCCGCGCTTAAGCAGCCCAGGCAGCGCCGAGACTTTGGTGTCGGCGCGTTCCGTGCAGCCGATATGCAAAAGACGCGCAGCATCGCGCGGACTCGCAGGCCGTGAGGCGATGCGGTCGGGCGGCAGGGCAAAGTCGAAGAGATCAACCCGCATGTTTGTTCGCAAAATATCGGGATATTGCGTTATCTTCGGGCCTTATAGTCAACGGCGCCGGGAAAGCATAGACGGAGCCTGTTGAAAGACGGATGTAGGGGTGCGCGGCGTGGATTGGATTTTGCAGAAATTGGACTCTTTTATCGGCGCCCTGGTGATCGCCGCGGCCGGTATTTCCGCCAGCCAGGCCCAGGCTTTTATGGTGCAGTACGTCCAGCGGCTGGGTGGCCACCTCGACGAAGCCAAGGCGACGCTGAACACTATCCAACACGGCCTGCGTTACCAGCTCATGAGCGACACCGTGCGTAAGGAACTGGAGGCCGATGCCCAGGCGCGCGTAAAGCACCTGCAGGACGCCTACCACGCCATCGCCGATGCCAGTATTCTGGTGAAGCCCTTGGCGCTGCTGCGCCATGCCGATTCCACCATGCTGGCCGGGACCTGGCACGACTTCGTACCGGCGCTGTCGGCCTCGACCGACAACGTCGTGTACATCGCGGTGGCGATGATTTTGGGCTTCCTGCTGTATGAACTGGTCAAGCTGCCGCTGTTGGCGCTGATGTCGGAGCCGCGGCGGCGTAAATTCAGGCGGCGCGCCTAGCCAAGACTAGTTGGTGACGGTGACACCCAGATCGCACTTCGAGGACATATCGACAAGCGCGCCGACGGCGATGTTCTCGACGACATGCTGCAGATAACCCGTCAGGTTCGAGAGCTTGACGTTGTACTGCAGCAATGAATTGCGCACGGCGAGGCGCAGCGCATCCATCTGGCTTTCAAGCTGAGCGGCGGTCATCTCAAGCGACGCGCCCGAGGCGATGTCCGGGCTATTCCACTGGCCGATCTCGGCGCCGGTGACGGGATTGAAGAATCGCAGGACCGCGTGGTCGGTGTTCGCACCCGTATTAACGATGCGGATGCGCGAGACATAGCCGTTGATCGTCGAGGCGTGCACGTTGGGCACGACCGAAAAGTCATCGGCAAAGCCGCTGGCGCAGCTGCTGAGGTTGGCAAACACACCGCCGGAGCGCGCCCACAGCACGTGCTGCATATAGCCGTTGAAATTGGCGGTGACGTCGACGTTGTAATAGACGCGGGTGGCGGTGACGATCGGCTGAATGGTCGCCGGAATCGCCTCACGTTCAATGGTCTCCAGCGACACCTGCGGCGAGGCCTGGGGCGGGATGGACGGGCTGGTCCAGGCGCCCAGCGTCGTGCCCGTCACGCTGTCGCGCAAGGTAACAGTGACGGCGCCCGTGCTGGCCGAATTATTGTAGAAGCGCAAATAGGACTGGCCAAGGGCGGGCGCGCTCGAGGCCACCATGTTGTTGAAGACGCGTTTGTCGCGGCCCTGCAAGCGATTGATGGCATTGGCCACCTGGATCTTTGGCACCGTAATGCCCGAATTGGTGCGCGTGACCGGAACGCCAGTTTGCTTCAAGGCGGTTTCCAGCTGATCAAATGTCGCGGTCGGAAAGGCTTGGCGCATGATCGCCCAAGCCCCGGCGACATGGGGCGTGGCAGCAGACGTGCCGCTCTGAGTGACAAGGCCCGAACCGCCGCCGGAGGCGGCCTGAATGCCGACGCCGGGCGCCATGAAGTCGAGGATCGATGAGAAATTCGAGAACGTCGCGACAGTCGTGCCGTCGTTGGTAGCGCCGACGCCGACGGCCGATGAAATGCAGGCCGGTGCGCTGATCTTGCCGGTCAGGCCTTCATTGCTGGCGGCTATCGCAACGGCGATGCCTTTCTGACGCAGCATGTCGATGACGCCCTTGCGCGGATCTTCGTCGCAATAGCCGTCACGCGCCGACCCGCCGAGGCTCAAATTCACCGCGGCGACTCTGTATTCGACAGCGTGTTCGTTGACATAGTCGAGGGCATCGAGCACCGCGAGGGAGTCCGTCAGTTCGCAGGGCGCGGGATCGGGGCTGCAATCGGTGACATCGCTGTCCTTGGAGAACACGTCGATCGGCATGAGGCGCGCGCCGCGGGCGACACCGTAGTTTGTGCCGTCGTTGCCGACGGCAATGGAGGCCACGTGGGTGCCGTGATCGCAGCGGGCAGAGCCTGACGGGCAGTTCGACGCCGCACCGACACCGATTTGCGGCGTCGTGCCCGAGGCGCAGTTGTTCTTGGTGGTCGTGCCGTAGTCGGCCGCAAAACATGCTGCGCCGACGGCCTTTCCGCGCAGCATCGGGTGGGTGAGATTGAAGCCGCCATCGATGACCGCAACGGTGTAGCCGGTGCCGTCGTATCCCTTGGCCCAGGCGTCGGCTACGTCAATGGAGGGTACCGAGGTCAGGAGCTGCGGACCTTCGAGAACGCGGGTGACGTCGGCCATTTTGCGTTCGCGCCGGACCAGCGAGACTGACTCTACATCGGCCGAGGCCATGAGTTCGATCAACTGATCCTGGGTAACGGTCGCGGCTACCAGCGGCAGGGTGCGGAAGGTCTTATAGGCATTGACCCGCGCGCGGCTCAGCGACGGCCTTACATTCTCCAGCGCAGCCGCCACGGCAGCGCGCTGACGGGGCGCGGATTGCTGGGCGGACCAGGACGCAGCGCCCGTATCGGCCCGCATGCGTACGACCACGCGGGCCTGGCCGTCGCGTCGGATGGTCTTCATGACCTCGTCGACGTCGGCATGGGCCGGCGCCACCGCGGCGCAGGCAAGCAGAACCGGAAGGAGGCAACGCCCTAAGCGGCACACAAAATGGGACATAGCTGGGTGTTTGGGGGCGGAGTACATATTGATCACGGCCTACAAACACAAACGCGCGCAGGGAAAGATCCGTTGCGCGCCAAATTCCGCAAAGCCGTGAAACCGGCCGAAGCCGGCAGAACCCGTGTGATCGCGCGCATTATGGCCAGTTAGAGGGGCGCTGTCTGCCCCTTTTTTAAGGATTTCGGCGCCTCCCACTGTTCCGCGAAATACTTAAAAATCTTTTTCGCCTCAAAGGCCTAAGGCGAGAAATGTAATGCGCCGGGCTTTGAAGCAGGTAGAATAGCCCGCCCATCGCGAGGGGGACCCAGCGGAGCGGCCATGACAGATGTAGCGGCGACTGATGTGAAAGCCGGGCGCCCGGACCTATTGCCGCGGGCCGTCCTGCTATTGGGCGCCGCCGTGACCTTTGGCGCCGTCGCTGTCTTGACCCTGCTCAAGGCTCCGATTTCCGCCGGCGAAATCGTCTATCTCGTAAAATCCCTATGGTACGTCGGCCATCAGGTGACGCCCTACACGACGACCGACGCCACCGGCGATATGCCGCTGTATTTCTATCAACTGGGATACTGGCAGCAGGTGCGGGGCATCGGCATCATCCCCGCGCGCACCCTGTCCATCGGCTTTGGTGTGATCAACGGCCTTCTGCTGTTTGTCATTTGCCGCCGGCTGACCGCCAACACACTGGCCGCCGCCGCCGCGGTTTTCATTTTCCTAGGCACCCCGGCGACAGCCGCCTTTTTTGCCACAGCTACGCCCACGGCGACCGTGTCGGCCCTGCATCTTGCCGCCGTGTGGCTGATCATCGGCAATATGGGGCGCCAGCGCCCCCTGGCCAGCATTGCCATGGGCCTCTTGTGCGCGGTGCTTTATTTCTATCGCCAGGACATGGCGCTGAGCATCGTCGTGCTGGTGCCCCTGTATATCGCCTCCATCGGCAACAAGCGCTTGGTGCACACGCTGATCCTGATCGCGGCCGCCGCCGTGGTGACAGCCGCACTTCTGTTCGCCTTTCCCGACAAGCTGGCGCATTACGCCATACGCCTGCCGGTGATCTCGCCGCTTCTCGAACGCGCCGGCCTGCTGGCGCCCAATTTCACGCTGATCGACAAAGGCTCGACCGGCACCACCATCGCGGCTTTTGTGCCGGCGAATATCGCCGATGGCTTTCTGTTGCCCTATAGCGGCACGTTGCTGCTGGCCCTTGGTCTGTTCGTGCTGGTGGGCGGGCCTCTCCGCGTGCTGTGGATCGTACCGCTGTATTTCTTCTGGCTGGCCGCTGCGCACATCTTTGGCTTGCAGGAATACTGCGCCGGCTGCATCGCCGCCTCTGCTCCATATTTTAGCGGCATCGGCGCATTGGCCGCCGCATTGACCCTGGCGATGCTGGCCCATCGGGCGCGTCAGAACCTGATCCCGGCGGGCCCTTGCATCTTGATCGGCGCCACGCTCGCCGTAGCGCTCAATACCTTCGCGCCGATGCTGGCTTTGCGGGCCGAGGACAAAGCCTTTCCGATCCCGATGTTGGTGGACGGGGGTAGCGTGGCCGACAGCAAGGACGTCGAGACATTGGCCCGCTGGATCAACAGCAACACTCC
>CANJPG010000081.1 GCA_947476065.1 Fidelibacterota bacterium | reverse complement strand
CTCTATGAGCCGGACGTCTCCAATGCCGAGATTTTTGAAATCCATAAGGAATACGGCCGTCGGTTCGCAACTTCGCAACCCGACCCCGCCAAGCCCCATGCCAATGTCCGCGACCCCGAGCGGAAATTGCGTGTCGGCTACCTGTCGCCCGATTTCCGTGCCCACTCGGTAGCCTATTTTTTTGAAGCGCTGCTTGAAAAGCACGACCGCAGCCGATTTGAGATCGTGCTGTATTCCGACACCACCCGCACCGATGTCGTCACGGACGCCATGCGCAAGGCGGCAGACGGCTGGGTCGATACAGCCGGCCTGACCGACGACGTCTTTGCCCGCCGTATTGCCGAGGATGGCATCGATATCCTGATCAACCTAGGCGGCCATACCTCGGGCAATCGTCTGCCGGTCTGTGCGTTGAAACCGGCGCCGGTGCAGATCGAGTATCTAGGATATCCCGAAACCAGCGGCGTGCCAGCCATGGACTATCGCATTTCAGACGGCCGGGCCGACCCCGTGGGTGAAGCGGAGCAGTGGTGCACGGAAAAGCTCATCCGCTTGCCGCATGTTTTCCATTGTTACCGCTCGGCGGGAAGCCCGCCCGCTCCGGCGCCCGCCCCGCACATCGCCAAGGGCTACGTCACTTATGCGTCGTTCAATGTGCTGCCCAAGGTCACCGACCGGGCAATCGCCGCCTGGGCGGAGATTCTCAACGCGGTCCCCAGTTCCCGGTTCTATATAAAGTGTAAGCAGCTGCGCGATGCGCGGATACAGGAACGTGTCCGGGCCGACTTTGCCCGGCACGGTATCGATCCGGCGCGCATAGATATGGCGGCCTTTGTGCCATCGGTCCGTGAGCACCTGGAGTGCTATGGGAATGTGGACCTCGCTCTCGACACCTTCCCCTATAACGGTACCACCACCACCTGTGAGTCACTTTACATGGGTGTGCCCGTGTTGACCCTGCGCGGACAAAATCACCGCGGGCGAGTTGGCCTAAGCCTATTGTCGGCAATAGGGCTCGATAACGAGTTTGTCGCGGCTGACGCCAAGGACTATGTCGCGCGCGCTATTGCTTTTGGTAAGAATCCACATCGTCTTGCAGATGTGCGCCCCACTCTTCGGGCCATGATGGATACGTCGCCATTGCGCGATGAGGTCGCTTTCACCCAAGCGCTCGAGCGCGCCTATCGCGACGTCTGGCGCGCATGGTGCGCCGGTCCGCCGACATTTATGTTCAAACCGCCGCCGAAGTTGCGGCCCGAGGACTCCATTCAGGGTGTCCTTGTGAAGTCGCTATAGACGGGCCGCCTGTGGACAACCGCTTCGCGCTCGCCCTGAAATATTATGACAGCAGGCTTCCCGAAGAAGCCTGGAAGATCGTCGCCGAAATGATAGCGGCGCCAGATGCGGCGCTGGAGGTGCTCGGATTTGCCTGCGGGCTGCGGCTGGAGGCGCGTGCCTTCGCGGAAGTCAGTGCACTGGCCGAGCGCATCATCGCCCGAGATCCCAAAAACCTGGCCGCTTGGCTGTTCAAGGCTCAGGCCCTGGTGCTTGCTGGCGATACTAAAGCCGATGCCCTGGTCCGCGCCGCCCTGGCGCTACCCGGCCAGCATCCCGCCGGTTGGAACAACCTGGGCAATGCCCTCGACGCAATGGGACAGGTTGACGACGCCTGTAAGGCTTTTGCGCGGGCCATCGCGGAGGCCCCGGACTTCTCGTTCGCCCATAACAATCTCGGCGCTACCTTGGCCGGGCAGGGCCAGTTCTCAGCCGCCGCCGCGTCTTACCGCAAAGCCTTGCAGTTCGATCCCCAGAACTATGCAGCCTTGAATAATCTGGGCGTGGCGCTTCTGGAACAGGGCCTGGCACCGGACGCGCGCGCGGCGTTCGAGCGGGTTCTGGCCGCGGACCCCGGCAATCGCGATGCTGCCGACAACCGGCTCTATGCCGAGATTTATATGCAAGAAGACCCGCGCATCATTCACGCAGCACACGCGGCATGGGGGAAGTCCCAGCCAGTTCCGCCGCCGATGCGCCCCATGGATACAAACCCGGAGCGCCGCCTGCGCATCGGCTATATCTCGCCCGACTTCAGGCAACATTCCGTCAGCTACTTCTTCAGCCCGCTGCTGGCCGCACACGATCCCGCTGCCGTTGAGGTTTTTTGCTACGCCGATGTTGCCCACCCTGATGCTGTCACCGCGCGCCTGAAGTCGATCGCCCAGCACTGGCGCGATATCTCCGGGCTAGGCGACGACGCGGTCTATAAACTGATTCACACCGATCAGATCGATATCCTGATTGATCTCGCGGGTCATACCAAAGGCAACCGCCTGGCCGTTTTTGCGCGCCGGGCCGCCCCCGTGCAGGTGACGGCCATTGGCTATCCTGCTGCGACGGGGCTGGGCGCCATGGACTATCGTCTCTGCGACGCCGTCACCGATCCGGCACCAGATGCCGATGCCTGGGCTGTGGAGGCGCTGGTGCGTCTTCCTTCGGGCATGCTCAGCTACGCGCCGCCGGATGCTCCGGCGACGAATCCTTTGCCGGCCGCGGCCGACGGTCACATTACTTTCGGCTCCTTCAACAAACTCGCCAAAATCTCCGCTATGACGGTGACGCTTTGGGCGGACGTGCTGAAAGCGCAGCCCGCGTCACGCCTTGTCATCAAGTCCAAGCCGCTTGTTGAGGCGGAAACGCGCAAGCGACTTGAAAAGGCCTTCGCGGCGTGCGGCATCGAAACGGAGCGTCTCGCCCTGTACGGCTGGCTGCCTGGCGACCGAGCGCACCTCGAGCTTTACAACACCATCGACATTGCACTCGATACATTTCCCTACAACGGCACGACGACGACGTGCGAAGCCCTGTGGATGGGCGTGCCGGTATTGACGCTGGCGGGGCAGGGGCACGCCGCGCGGGTTGGCGCCAGCCTCCTCAGCCAGGTAGGGCTTGGCGAATGGATCATGGAATCCGCTGATGAGGTCGCGCATCAAGCCGCGCGCCTTGGAGGCGACATGGCTGCTCTTATAGAGCTGCGGGGAGGTTTGCGTGCCCGGGTGGCGGCGTCGCCCCTCTGCGACGGCGGCGTGCACGCACGCGATGTCGAGCAGGCCTATCGCGCCATGTGGCAGAAGGCCTGCGCGGTTACAGGTAGTTCAGCAGGCTGAGCTGAGTGATCTTCGACAGCGAGGCGTAGGAGATCTGCAGCGTCTGTGAATCCGTCTGCAGGCGCACAGCCGCTTCCGTAGTATCGGTCTTCTCGATCTCGTTCTGACGGCCTTCCAAGAAGGCCATGAACTGCGTCTGCACATCCTTAGCATCGGACAGCGCCTTGCTATTGTTGGCAATGCGGTCCTGCACGCCCTGAAGGTCGCTGGTCTCTTCGGTCGGCTGCAGGGATGAATGCTCGATGGCGTCGTTCAGCACGGCCAAGGCTTGAGTGACGCGGTCCTGGTTGTTGATCAGGTCGCCCTGGGCAAGGATGCCGAAGGCACGCACCACCTTTTCGAAGGCCGGATCGAGGCCGGTGACGTCCATTTTGATGGACTGGGTATCGCTGACGCGGACCGAGGTGCCGAGGTTGGTGCCGGTCAGGAAGGCCTTGGAATTCAGGCTGATGGTTTCGGGCGCGCCGGTCACCGGAATCTGGTTTTGGGTGAAGATGACATCACCGCTGACGACGTTGCCGGCGTTGGGGTCAAGGCCGGCCGCCACCAGTTCGGCGTTGGTCGGCCATTTCACGGTATAAGCGCCATTGTTGCCGGCGGTCGAGCCGGTCAGCGCCAAGGCGGTGCCGTTGGGAACCGCCAGCTTGAGCTCGACGCCGGTGCCGTTCAGTTCGGTTCCGGCATTGACCGCCTGGTCCAACGTGACGCTGTTGCCGTCGGGCGACACCGCCGTGATGGTGTAGACGCCGTTGTTGGAGAGGCTAGTGCCGTTGATCAGGAGAGTCTGACCGACCTGCAGGCTTTTGAACGCGCCCGGCGTTGCGGCCGTGATCTTGCCATTGCCGGCGACGTTGGTGAAAATCAGGTTGTCGGTGGCGGTCTGATCGATGGTCTGGGTGATGAAGTCGTCGGGGTTCGCCGCGGTCACCTGCGTCAGCGTGTCGAGCGGCGTCGCCGGCGTCGAGTAGGTGACGTTCAGGTTATTGTAGCCGATGTCTACCAGATTGGCGACGCGGCTCGACGGGAACACGGCGCTGATGCCGTCGTAGAAGTTCTGGAAATCCGTAAGGCTGTTATAAGGCAGGCTGAAAGGCGGCTTGTCGCTCTGGGCGCCACCGAAAATATATTTGCCGTCGACTTTCTGGCTCAGGAAGTACTGGATCTGGCTGAAGGCGTTGAAGACCTTGCCTTGCAGATCGTTGACCGCGGCGATGTTCTCCGGGTTCTGCGCCGATAGATCGCGACCCTGGAATTCCAGCAGCGCGCTGCGGATCATGCGCGCGGTTTCGTCGATGCCCTGCACCGATGTCTGCTGCGCGTCGAGAGTGGTGCTGGTCAGCTGATTGTTGCTGATGTAACGCTGCAGCCGACCGCGCTCGTTCTCGACATTGAGGAGCTGGAATGTATCACCAGCGATGCCGACGTAGTCTTGCGACTTGAAACCTGTCGACAGCTGTGTCTGCCCGTTGTTGACGTTCTGCTGCAACTGAATCATGCGCTGAATAAGCGCATTGTTGGACGCGGCGGTTGAAATACGTGTAACCATCTTACGCTCCTAGGCCTTCGTCTCTATCTAATCAGGTTATTTAGGATGTCGAACAATTGCGAGGTCGTCGAAATCACCTTCGCGGATGCGGCGTAGGTTTGCTGGAAAACCATTAGCTGCGACATTTCTTCGTCAAGGTTCACGCCGGCGCCGGCTGACTGTTTCAAATCGAGCGAGTCCTTGAGATCCGACTGCAGCTTCAAATTCGTGTCCGCCGCCGCCGCGGCCGTCGAGCTGCGCGAGACGATAGACGCGCCGTAATCCTGGAAGGTGACATCGGTGCCGCTCAGCGATCCGGCCGGCTGGAAGCTGGCGGGACCGGACAGAAGGCCGGCCATCTGCGAGGCGATCGAATTTTCGCCCGGCGCCAGCAGGTATTCGCCGGTCAGCGGATTCAGCTGGAGCTGTCCGCGGCTGACTTTGGAGGAGTCGTCGACCAAGGTCTGATTGACGGCTATGTTCTGTGATGCGCCCGTCGCCGAGTAGTCGAGGCCCAGAACGTCCATTGCGTTGGTGCCGCCGGACTGAGTCACCAGCAGCTTCTCGCCGAGGATGTGCTGGATGCGCAGACGCTGGCCGCTGCCTTCCGGGATGACGTCCGCGGTAATACGGCCCGCCAGCAAGGAGTCGGCGTTGATCTTGTCGCGGATCTGCGTCAGCGTATCGCCCGGATTGATGGTGATGCTGCTGATCGTATTGGTACCGCTGGCCATGCTGGTGGCGTCGGAGAAATTGATCGTTGCGGCCGCCGTGATGCCGGTGGTGTAGTTGGCCGGCTTAAAGCCGCTATCCCACTGCGTCAGGTTGGGGGTGGTGGTGAAGTAGTCGTTCAGCCCCAGGAAATTAGAGAAGCCGGTATAGGTCTTGTCGTTTTGGCCGTCCGCATCCAGGTCGATGGCGACGCTGACGTCCTTCTGCGCGCTGCCCTTGATCGCAGACTCTTCGTCGCGGAACGCCACGCCGATGGTATCGGTGCCCAGATTGACCGTGAACTTTCCGGCGGAATTGACCGCCACGGTGGCGTTGACCAGTTGCGGGTCCTGCGCCTGGATCCATGTCTGCATCTGCCCGGCGAGGTCATCCACCGTACCGCCGTTGGTGAAGTTGATGCCGGTAGTGTCCAGCACGCGGCTGGACGCAATTTGCTTGCCGTCGGTGCCGTACAGCACAACGCTGGGTTCTGCCCCCGAAAAGGTCAGAGTCTGCTGAGCGGAGTCCACAAAGGTGCGCGAACCAATGATGTTATTGGTCATGGTCGGAAACGAAGCGCCGCGGTTGTGCACCTGGTTGATCTGGTCATTCAAGCTCTTGGCCAGTTGATCCAGCTGCGCCTGCATGTCGGGCAGCGTGCTGTCGCGCATATCGACGAGGGACTTCAGCTTGCCGGAGCGCAGCGACGTGGTGATGTCGCGTACGCCGGCGAATACGCCGTTGAAGTCGCCGCCGGCATAAGAGCTGCTGGGCGCGACCTGAGTCAGCGCGACGTGGCTCATTTTTACCGCCTGGCTATCGACAAGGGTCGTGCCGTCGCTGGTGAACACCGTCAGCGAACCGTTGGCGTTCTTGAAATAGCGGATATCGATGAGATCCGAGATTTTATTGAGAGCGACATCGCGTTTGTCCTCGAGGTCCTCGGTCTGGCGGCCGGTCGACTGGCCGAAAGAAATCTGATCGTTCAGTGCCGAGATGTTCGCCAGATAACTGTTAATGTCGTTGACCGCACCTTCGATCTCGCGGTCGGCGTTCAGACGCAGCGTCTGCACGGTCTTGCTCATGCTGGACAGGCTGTTGGCTACCGACAGGCCGGCCTGCACCGCCGCCAGCTGTTGCGACACGGTTTCAGGTGTCGTCGTCAGCGTGGAGAACTCTTGCTGCAGCCGGTTGAGCTGGTTGGAGACCGAGCTGTTGGACTGGGTGGTGCCGAAAGTGTCCTGGATACGCTTATAATAGCTGCTGGTGGTCGCCAGGAGGCCAACTTGGCTGCGGGCGTTGCGCGTATCCTTCAGCAGGTTCTGGTCGACATTGTTGATGATGTCGCCGATCTGCACGCCAGCGCCCTGGCCGGCAAGCACTACCGACTGCGGCACGAAGATCTTGCGGGTATAGCCTTCTGTATTGACGTTGGCGATATTGCTCGAGATCACGTCCAGACCCGCTTGCGCGGTGGACAGGCCCGAGATGGCCGATGTCAGAGCGAGATTTAGCGACATACTTTAGTCTCCTGCGCCGAACCGGCGTTACATCGTCTGGTTAAAGCTCACGGCCAGACTGCGCTTGGTCACGGCGTATCCGTTCAACGAGCCGCTGCGCGAATAGGCGGCGGCTTTTTCCTCATGGCGGCTTTTCAGGGCGTCGGTGACGGCCTTGAAGAACATATTGATCGACTGAATGTTGGCCTTCAAAAGGCAAGCGTTTTCCTGCATCAGATCGCCGAGGCGCATTGCCGTCTGCGCCATCATCTCGCGCTTTGCGGGCTCGAGGGCTTTCAACAGCGATGGGTCGCGGTGCACGGCGTTCATATGGCTTTGATACAGCCGCGCCAGTTGTTCTTTGCGTTCGGTCAACGCCTTGACCTCGTCCGACTTGTGCCGCTTCAGGGCGGCGTTTTCTTTGATTAGCAATTCCGAAAGCTGGCGAATGACCTGCAGCAGATCCTCGGCCTTGGCCTGCGGACGCACGCCTGGGACACCCTGCGAGGGCCGCGGCACTGCTGCGGCCTGTACGGGCGTCGTGCCCGGGCGAGCCGGTGTGGCATTGCCTACAGCGGGGCGGGTTGGGGTCGGTAGATCGCGTCGCATCATATTCATTGTGCGGTTCCTTTCCGGCGCCTAACGTTTTTGCGGCGTACGCACGCCGGCAACCAGAGCGATGGCAGCATCCTGCTGCGTAAGATCAGTCTCGGCCGAAGACGAGGGGGCGGTCGCGGACGCCGCCGCGATCTGCGCGCCGCCAGAACGTTCTTCCTGCATTTTCAGCATGCCCTTCATGACGTTATCGGCAATGCCGAGACGTCCTGATTTGGCGATTTCCTTGCCGTATTCCTGGTTTAGCATCGACTTCCACATATCTTCGCCGTGACCGCCGCCGAACGTCGGGTCGGTTTCGATGCCGGCCGTCATGTGCTCCATCATCTGCCCGATGAAGAAAGCTTCGAACTTCTGGGCCGTCTCGTGGACCTTATTCAGGTCGGGCTTTTTGCCGGCCGCACCGCGCACAGCTGCCGCTTGCGCCGCAGTCTGCTTCTGCAGCGCGGTGGCGGTGGCGTCTTGGCCGATGAGCGAGGTGGCGTCCATTGTCGTTATCCGATGACCAATCGTTACATCACTTGAATGTCAGCTTGCAGCGCGCCGGCGGCTTTGATCGCCTGCAGGATCGAGATCATGTCGCGCGGACCGATGCCCAGCGCATTGAGGCCATTGACCAGCTCCTGCAGACTGACGCCGGAGTTGACGATGGCCAGGCGCTTGTCTGCGCCCTCGTCCACTTGGATGTCGGTGCGCGGAACGACCTGGGTAGTACCGCCTTCTGAGAACGGCGAGGGCTGCGAGACCTGCGGCGTCTCGGTGACTTTGATGGTCAAATTTCCTTGGGCAATGGCGACGGTGGAGATGCGCACATCGTCACCGATCACGATGACCCCGGTGTTCTCGTCGATGACCACGCGCGCCGGCTGATCGGGCTCGATGCGCAGTTGTTCTACATCCGTCATCAGATCGACGACCGAGCCCTTGTAGCCCTCGGGCAGTGAAACCAGCACGGTACCCGGATCCATGGGTACGGACGCCAGTGTGCCGAGGAAGGCATTGACCGCGTCGGAGATGCGGCGCGCGGTGGTGAAATCTGGATTATGCAGCGATACCTTCACCGACTTCATTTGCGCCAGATCGAAGTCGATCTCACGCTCGACAATGGCGCCGTTGGGGATGCGCCCGGCCGTGGGCACGCCGCGGGTGATGGTGGCGCCGGCACCCTGGGCGGTGAAACCGCCGACCTGAACCTGGCCTTGGGCTGCGGCATAGACTTCGCCGTCGGCACCCACCAATGGCGTCACCAGCAGGCTACCGCCTTGCAGACTCGCGGCGTTGCCCAGCGAACTAACCGTCAGATCTATACGCGAACCCTGGCGGGCGAAGGCTGGCAGTGTGGCGGTAACGACCACCGCGGCGACGTTGTCCGTTTCCAGGCGGTCGTCGCGGGTGTTGATGCCGAAGCGCTCCAGCATGCCGAGCAGGCTCTGTTTCGTGGCGCCGATCTTTTTCAGGTCATCGCCGGTACCCTTGAGGCCAACCACTAGGCCATAGCCAACCAGCACGTTCTCGCGCACGCCTTCGAAGCCCGCGACGTCTTTGACGCGGCTGGTGGCGTGGGCGGTGCCGGCCGAGAGCAGCAGGACCAGCATCACCACGTGGATGGCGACGAACCAGACGCGGTCCGTCAGCGACGTGAAGGTGGGCATATAGGCGGGGCGCGCATCTGCAAAACGGGCGGTCATTTTTCCCTCTTTATTTCAAGGCACTCCGGCGACCTCTCCGGCGTGCACATACTCTTCCGTCATCAGGAGATGCGAAAACCGTGCCATCGGCGCCTTTCACATAACATATTGAAAATTAACAATATTATGTGTGGTTTTGGGGCGGGCAGCGGAAGCTGCGGCAGAACCCGCCGGGGGGTGCGGCAATTCTTGCCCGGTTGCATCGCCGGGGGCCGTGATGGAGGATGTCGCCAACGCTCTATTCGCTTCAGCAGCGCCTAAGCCTGCGGCGGCAAAATTTTAACCCCCTAGATGTAGAACTAGGGGCGTGGCCGGAAGGCCTGGAAGTTCGTACGCTTTTGAAAGCAGTTCACATTGAAAGTTGAAGGCTCAAAATCGACCTCTTCGGTGCAAGGAGCCGGGCGCGCGCGTAAAGCCGGACCTGCCGGCAAAGCCGGCGAATTTGCTGCCGAACTCGACCGCGTGTCGGGGCCCGATGAAGCCTCGGGGCCGGACAGCGTCGATCAAGTCGGCGGCATGGTCGGCATTGGGGGCATTCTTGCGGCGCAAAGCGTTGATCCGGATGGCGCGCCCAGTCACGAGCAACGCCAGCGCCGCGCCGCGCGCGGGACAGAAATTTTGGATCGGCTGGAAGAAGTGCGACGCGGCCTGCTCACGGGCGCGGTCCCCAAAAGCCGTTTGCAGGAACTGGCCCAGCTTGTGCGTGAAAAACGCGAACGCGGCGCGGACCCTCTGATCTCGCGACTGCTGGACGAGATTGAGCTGCGCGCCGAAGTCGAATTGGCAAAACTCAGCCCCCGTTCCGGCTGAACGCCCTTTTCTAACCCGGCCTCGGTCTGAACCCAGGTCCGGTCTTTCTGCCCGTAGCCGGCGGATTTTTAGCCCTTGCGTCAGAACGTATGGCCTAAAACGTCATAAAAACAAAATCTTAGACGGCCTTGCCGAAGGGGGTGCAGCCCCCATATAGTCCCGCGCCATTGCAGTGGGGACACGAGTTGACGCACATGACCGTTACGGTTCCGCCGGACTATAGGCCCACCGAAAAAGAACCGTTTATGAATGCCAAGCAGCAGGAATACTTCCGGCGCAAATTGATCAATTGGCGCGGGGAGCTGCTGAAGGAATCCGAAGAGACTCTTGAGAGTCTTCAGGAAGGCGGGGTGCAGGAGCCTGACCTCGCCGACCGCGCATCGGCCGAGATGGAGCGCGCCCTTGAACTCCGCACCCGTGATCGCGCCCGCAAGCTGATTGCCAAGATCGATGCGGCTTTGGCGCGCATTGAAGATGGTTCCTACGGCTACTGCGAGGAAACCGGCGAACCCATAAGCCTGAAGCGCCTCGAAGCCCGCCCCATTGCGACGCTCAGTGTCGAAGCGCAAGAGCGCCATGAACGTATGGAACGAACGCACCGTTCCGACTGAGCGACTATCATCTGATTAGATGGCCAAAAGAAAAAGCGCCCTCCGAAAGGAGGGCGCTTTCTTGCGTCCGGTATGAAGGGACTATCCGGTTAGCGGCTACGCTTGTCGAGCAGGCCTTCGGAGATCTGCAGGTTGGTGTTGGTCAAGGCCTCGATGGTCTTGGCATTGGCACCGTTCTGCATTTCGAAGGTCTTCTGCGCGACGAAGCTAGACAGGCGGATCAAGTTGTCCTTGATCACCATCGGCAGCGGGTTTTCGGTGGCGCACACCAGGGTGCGGATGCCGACCCAAAGCCGTAAATTCTTATCCAAGGCGGCGGCAAGGCGCTTTTCGTCTTTAGCTTCGAAAGCGCGCGAGATGTCCAGTGCCGCCTGTGTCAGCGCCAATGCATCTTCCTCGAAAACCGTGAGGGTAGATGGCGCAGTGCTCATCATGTTCATCCGTTTATTCCCTTTTGTTTGTTCATACCGAGGCCGTAAGGCCAATACGCACGCTTAGAAACACGACTTCTACGGCTGCCAGTAATGCCCCGGAATGGTTAACAAACGGTTTTAACCTTTGGGATTTCCGAGCTATAAAAGGCCTTAAATTCATCTACCCCAGGTTAAAATCCGCCAACCTGCGCGATTCCCGGAACGTCGAAAATGAGTCGATGATTCAAGGGTGTGAATAGCCGCCAAATGCTCCAATACTGGTTGAATACGGGGTCTATGCCCCCATCAAGACCCTTCGACGTCTGAGGTCTCGATTCAAAGAAATCGGAATTTTTCAAAAAAAGGGCCGGTGGGGCGAACCCACCGGCCGAGGTTACTTCTGCGCTGCGTAAAGGCCATGGAAGCAGAAAACAGAAGGCGCCGATATCCGACCGCAATGCGGCCAGCTCAGCAGAAAGGAACTCAACTAGAACGGAAAGATCACGTCGAAGATCTGCTGGCCGTAGCGCGGCTGCTGAACGTCGGTGATGGTGCCGCGGCCGCCGTAAGAGATGCGGGCCTCGGCGATCTTGTCCCAGGAGATCGTGTTGTCGGAACGGATGTCTTCGGGGCGGATGACGCCCGCGACCTGCAGTTCGCGCAGGTCGCCGTTGACGCGCACTTCCTGACGGCCGGCCACGGCCAAGTTGCCGTTGGGTAGGATCTGCAGGACGACGGCGGCCAGGCGAATGCTGATGTTTTCAGACCGATCGACGCTGCCGGTGCCCGAG
>CANJPG010000080.1 GCA_947476065.1 Fidelibacterota bacterium | reverse complement strand
TTCGGCAATGGCGTCGATCAGAAGTTCATGGCCCTTCCAGCTGGTCAGCCGGCCCGGCAGCATGACGACGGATTGCGAATCGCTGAGGCGCCATTTTGTCGCCAGCTGGATAAGCCGTGTCGGCGACACGCGATTGGCGTCGAAAAGATTGGTGTCGACACCGCGGTGGATGACCCGGATGCGCGCGGGGTCGACTTTGTATTCCGCGATCATGTGATCGTGGATGAAGTGCGAGACCGCGATCACGCGTTGGCCTTCGGTCATGACGCGGTTGTAGAGTTTTTTCACGCCAAAGGGCCCCAGCCCATAGACGCCATGGAAGGTGGTGACGAACGGAACACCGGTCATCTTGGCGGCTTCGCGCGCGCTCCAGGCCGGGGCGCGGCTGCGGGCGTGCACGATATCAACGCCGCGGGTGCGGATCAGCGCAGCCAGCGATTCGGCGTTGGCGCGGATGGCCAAGGGGTTCTTGGTGTTCAAGGGCAGCGTGATGTGTTCGGCGCCGACGCGCTCCAGCTCGCGCACCATGGGGCCGCCGGCCGACACCACCAGCGCCTGCCATCCGGCCTGAACCAGGGCCTGGGCCACATCAACCGTGCCGCGTTCGACCCCGCCCGAAATCAGGTTGGGAAGAACTTGCAGCACTGTCCGCGGGTTTGAGGAATTTTCCATCGTCATGCCGGGTTGTACACGCTCCCCGCCCGGAAACCGTAGCAGAATCGGAGGGTAACGGAGGAAGATTCGCCTTGGATTTGCCCCCTTGAAGTGTTGATTTAGGCCATGAATTCAGACCCCCAATTTCTACAGCTACCCGACGGCTCCCGGCGCGCCTACGACCGGCTGGCGGCGCCGCCCGGTGCGCCGGGCGTGGTCTTTCTGCACGGCCTGATGTCGGACCGGGGCGGCACCAAGGCCCAGGCGCTGCGCGCGCATTGCAGCACCCGCGGTTACGGCTTTGTCAGTTTCGATATGTTCGGCCATGGCGCATCCTCCGGCCGATTCGAAGACGGCACCATCAGCCGCTGGACACAGGATGCGATCGCGGTGCTGGATGCGCTCACTTTGGGTCCGCAAATTCTCGTCGGCTCCAGCATGGGCGGATGGGTTATGGTCAAGACGGCGGTGGGCAGAGCCCCGCGCATCGGCGGTCTTGTCGGCATCGCGGTGGCCCCGGACTTCACGGAAGATTTGCTGGCGGCGCTGAACGACGACCAGCGCGCTCTGTTGCGCAGGGAAGGCATCGTTCCCGTGCAAAGCGACTACGACACCCGGCCCTATCCTATCAGCCGCGCGCTGATCGATGACGGCCGGGCGAACATGGTGCTGGCCCGCGCCGTGGCGATTACGGCGCCGGTGCGCTTGTTGCACGGTCAGCAGGACACCAGCGTCGATTGGCGAAAGTCCGTGACTCTGGCGGAGAAAATTGAAGGATCGGATGTGGAAGTGGTTTTGATCAAAGACGGCGATCACCGGCTCTCACGCCCCCAGGATTTGCGCAAGCTCTGTGCGACGGTGGATGAGCTGGTTGCAAAGGTACGCCCATGAAGCCCGCGTTCTTAGCTGCGGTACTGCTCATATCGGGACCTACGCTGGCCGCCGATGAACCCAAGGCCGAGGCTCCGCCGGCGGTACAGTACGCGCCGGACCCCGACCTTGAGCATCCGGCTTATACCTATCGCACCTGTCTCGACCTGTCGGGCACCCAGCCCGACAAGGCCATCGAACTGGCGGGCAAATGGATTGGGCTCGGCGGCGGCGAAGCGGCCAAACATTGCCAGGCGCTGGCGCTGGTGGGCCTAAAGGAATACGGCGAGGGGGCGACGCGGCTCGAAGAGCTGGCGGCTTCGTCAAAACAAACCGCGACCATTCGTGCCAACATGCTGGCTCAGGCGGCTCAGGCCTGGCTGCTGACGGACGAATTTTCGCGGGCCTATGCCGCGCAGACCACGGCGCTCAAGATCATTCCGCAGGGTACACGCCAGCATGTGGAGATATTGCTGGACCGCGCCGGCACGCTGGCGGAAACGGGCCGTTACGACGAAGCCATCAGCGACGTCAACGCGGCTCTGCGCGTCGAGCCCAATAATCCCGAAGCTATTGCCTTCCGCGCGAGTGCACACCGCATGCAAGGCGACCTCGACGACGCGCTGTTGGATGCCGAAAGCGCCTTGGCTCTCAATCCTACATTGGTCACAGCGTTGCTCGAGCGCGGCAACATTTACCGTATCCAGAAGAAACTGGCCGAGGCGCGGCGTGACTGGCTGCGGGTGCTGGAGATCGATCCGAGTTCAGCCATGGCCGATGCCGCGCGCACCAATATAGAGCGCATGGATGTCGATCCGCATGCGTCGGTGAAAGACTAGAAATCCAGCTTAAAAGTCTAAGTCGGCATAAACCGGTGCAGGGGGAATACCTTGCACAACATCCCGCAACAGACAGCGAAAACTAGGACGCGACTTGACGCGCACGTACCATTCCTTGGTCAGCGGGTGATCGTCCCAGGGCACGTCGCCGGTATAGTCGACCAATGACAAATTCGCAGCGGCGGCCAGATCGGCCACGGTAATGTGGTCGCCGGCGAGCCAGCTGCGGCGCTCCGTCAGCCATGCGATGTACTGCAGGTGAGTGTGGATGTTGTCGCGCCCGGCCTTGAGGGCCCGCGAGTCCGGGGCGGCATTGGCGCTGAGGCGGCGCATCAATTTCTCGCCGGCCAGATGCTGGGTCACTTCGCGGAAAAACTTGTCGTCGAACCAAGTGGCCAGCCGGCGGGCCTCGGCGCGCTCCGGTGGCGTGCGGCCCGTTAAAGACGTCTCGGTGAAAACCTCGTCGAGATATTCGCAGATGGCGGCATGGCCGCAGACTACCGTCTCGTCCTCGTCCACCAGCACCGGCAAGTCGCCGGCCGGGTTTAGCACCAGCAGATCCTCGTCGCGGCGCCAGGGCTCGATGACGTTCTCGGCGAACTCCAGCCGCTTCTCATGCAGCGCGAGACGCACCTTGCGGGCGGCGGGAAGAAGCGTGTGATGGAAGAGTGTGCGCATAACCATGACTGGAAGCTGCGGAAGGTGCGACGTGTTTAAAAGATCGTCGCCCAATCTTCCAGTGGCAATGTCGAGACGCCCAAATCGGACGGGGGGTCAGTCGCCCTGATTGTAGATCGACTTCACCAGCTCGGTGAGGGTGACGCCAATCTTATCGCCCGAGGTGATGACCACTTCGCCGCGCGCTATCAGCACTTCGTTGGCGAAGATTTCCACCGGGTCCGAGGTCTTCTGCTCCAGCTCCACGACGGCACCGCGGCCGAGTTTGAGCAGCTGGTTGACGCGCAGCGAAGCCTGGCCGAGCACGACGGAGATATCGACGTCCACACCGTAGACGGCTTGTTTGCTCTTCTCGTCGTCGTCTTTGGCCATTGATTAAAGTCCCTTCGCGGACGCCTTCACTATGGGCCACGCTTTTGGGCGCGGCAAGCGGCTAGGAAAAGCCCCACTGTCAGCTTAAAAGCCAATGGTTAAGAAGCGGTAACTGCTGGAATATCGCCGCTAAGTGGCGTTCGTCTTGAGATTAAGCGCGGCGTCCATGAGGGCGCGGGTATAGGGATCGCGCGGCGCATTGAACACCTGCTCGGCCTCGCCGCTTTCGCGCACCGTGCCGTCCTTCATGACGATGATGGTGTCGGCCAGCGCCCGGACCACACGCAGGTCGTGGCTGATGAACAGGTAGGCCAGACTATATTTCCGCTGCAAGTCACGCAGTAGATCGACGATCTGGGCCTGGACCGACACGTCTAGCGCGCTGGTGGGTTCGTCGAGAACGATGAACTTGGGGCGCAGGACCATGGCGCGGGCGATGGCGATGCGCTGGCGCTGGCCGCCCGAGAACTCGTGAGGGTAACGGTCACGCAAGGCGGCATCGAGCCCCACATCGTGCAAGGCCTCGGCGACGCGCGCCGCCCGTTCCGAGGCATCGCCCAGGCCGTGGACCACGAGGCCCTCTTCGATGATCTGCCCGATGGACAGGCGCGGACTCAAGGAGCCGAAGGGGTCCTGAAAGACTACCTGCATGTGCCGCCGTAACGGACGCAGCTCCTTGGGCGAGCGGCCGTCGATGCGTTCACCCTGGAAACGGATTTCGCCTTCGCTGTTGATCAACCGCAGCAAGGCAAGACCCAAGGTGGTCTTGCCCGAGCCGCTTTCGCCGACGACGCCGATGGTGCGCCCGGCGGACACCGAGAAGGACACGCCGTCCACAGCCTTGATGTAGCCCACCGTGCGCCGGATGACGCCGCGGCGGATCGGGAACCAAACTTTGAGATTTTCGACGGCCAGCACTTCGGCGCCCGCCGGCACGGTCTCGCCCTTGGGCTTGGGCTGGGCCGCCAGCAGACGTTTGGTGTATTCGTGCTGCGGGGCGGCAAAGACATCGGCGACGGCGCCCTGTTCAACGATGGCGCCATCTTTCATTACGCTGACCCGGTCGGCGATGCGCCGGACGATGGACAGATCGTGGGTGATGAACAGCAGCGCCATACCCAGGCGCTCTTTCAAATCGCGCAGCAGCTCGAGAATTTGTGCCTGGATGGTGACATCCAGGGCCGTGGTGGGCTCGTCGGCAATGAGGATGTCGGGATTGAGCGCCAAGGCCATGGCGATCATCACCCGCTGGCGCTGGCCGCCGGAAAGCTCATGGGGCAGCGCGCCCAGGCGGCTTTCCACGTCGGGCAGGCCGACCAGTCGCAGTAGTTCCAGCACGCGGGCCCGCCGCGCTTCGCCGGCCATGCCAGCGTGGATCTCCAGAACTTCGCCCACCTGCTTTTCAATATTATGCAGCGGATTGAGCGAGGTCATGGGCTCCTGGAACACCATGCCGATGCGGTTGCCGCGCACCTTGCGCAAAGTGGTCTCCGGCGCATTCAGCAGTTCCTGGCCGCGGTACAGAATACTGCCGGCGGGATGTTTGGCCATGGGATAGGGCAGCAGGCCCAAAATCGAGAGCGCCGTGACGGTCTTACCGCTGCCGCTTTCGCCGACCAGCGCCAAGGTCTCGCCTTTGTCGAGCGAGAAAGATACGCCCTTAACGGCGGTGACGGTATTGGCGCCGCTGCCGAAGGTCACGCCCAGGTCCGAAATCTGGAGCAAGGGGCCAGAGGTCGATGCGTCGGTCATGCGAAAGTCTTGCGGGGGTCGAGGGCGTCACGCACGGCTTCGCCGACAAAGACGAGCAACGTCAGCATGCCGGCAATGGTGAAGAAGCCGGTGAAGCCGAGCCACGGCGCCTGCAGGTTTTCTTTGCCTTGGCGCAGAAGTTCACCCAGAGACGCCGAGCCCGGCGGCATGCCGAGGCCGAGAAAATCGAGCGAGGTCAGCGCTACCACTGCGCCCGAGAGAATGAACGGCAGGAAGGTGACGGTCGCCACCACCGCGTTGGGCAGGATATGCTTGTACATGACGCCGGCGTCGCTCATGCCGAGGGCCTTGGCGGCGCGCACATAATCGAAGTTGCGGGCGCGCAGAAACTCGGCGCGCACCACGGACACCAGGGATGTCCAGCTGAACAGCAGCAGCACCAGCAGCAGCGTCCAGAAGCCGGGTGCAATGATCGACGAGACGATGATGAGGATGAACAACTGCGGTAGGCCGCCCCAGATTTCGATGAAGCGCTGGAAGAACAAATCGATCTTGCCGCCGAAGTAACCCTGCACGGCGCCGGCGGCGACACCGACGATGCTCGAGACGATGGTTAGCGCAAGAGCGAACAGCATCGAGATGCGAAAGCCGTAGATCAGCCGCGAGAGCACGTCGCGCCCCTGGTTGTCGGTGCCCAGCCAGTGTTTGGCCGACGGCGGGGCCGGTGCGGGCCGGCCGAGATTGAAGTCAATCGTGCGGTACCCAAAGGGAATCAGCGGCTCGATCATCCAGCCGTTGTCGTTGATGGTCTTGCGCAGAAAGCTATCGGTGTAATCGGCCGGCGTTTCGAAGGAGCCGCCGAAGGCGGTTTCGGGATAGTCGGCAAAGACCGGAGAATAAAGCTCGCCCTTGAAGCTCACCAGCAGCGGGCGGTCATTGGCAATGAATTCGCCGAACAGCGATAGAACAAACAATGTCGTGATAATCCACATCGACCAATAGCCGCGGCCGTTGGCGCGGAAATTGGCCCAGCGGCGGCGGTTGATCGCCGTCATGCGCTGCGTCAGCGAACTCATGATTGCCGGGCCTCAAAGTCAATGCGCGGATCAACCACGTGATAGGCCAGATCGCTGAGCAGGTTAAGGAACAGGCCGACGATGCTGAACAGATAAAGCGTGCCGAATACCACCGGGTAGTCACGGTCCAGAATCGCCTGATAGCCGAGCAGACCGAGGCCATCGAGCGAGAAGATCACTTCAATCAGCAGGGAGCCGGTGAACAGCATCGATACCAGCGTCGCCGGAAAGCCCGCAATCACTAACAACATGGCGTTGCGGAACACATGGCCGTAAAGCACGCGGTTGGGGGCAAGGCCCTTGGCCTTGGCGGTCAGCACGTACTGTTTGTTGATCTCATCGAGAAAGCAGTTTTTGGTCAGCATGGTCAAGGAGGCGAAGCCGCCGATGGTCATGGCGGTGACCGGCAGCACCAGGTGCCAGGCGTAATCCAAAATCTTGCCGCCGACGCTCAAGGACGACCAGTTGTCCGAAGTCAGGCCGCGCAAGGGGAACCAGTTGAGGTAACTGCCGCCGGCGAAGACCACGATCAGCAGAATCGCGAACATGAACGACGGTACGGCATAGCCGATCACGACAAAATACGACGTGCCGATATCAAAGCGCGATCCGTCACGCACGGCCTTGGCGATGCCGAGGGGAATGGAGATGAGGTAGATGATCAGCGTCGACCACAGGCCGATGGAAATCGACACCGGCATTTTTTCGACGATCAGGTCGCCGACATCGATGGTGCGGTAAAAACTCTGGCCCAGATCGAAGACCAGGTAGTTCTTCATCATCAGCATGTAACGTTCGAGCGGCGGTTTATCGAAGCCGAACTGCTTCTCGATTTCCTTGACGAACGCCGGATCCAGACCTTGCGCGCCGCGGTACATGCTGGTGTTGCCGCCGCCGCCGCGCATCACTTCGCTGCCGCCGCGCAAGCCCCCGCTGCTGCCGCCCGTATCAATGCCTTTGATCTGCGCCAGCACGCGCTCGACCGGCCCGCCGGGGGCCAGTTGCACAATGATAAAATTGAGGGTGATGATGCCGAATAGCGTCAGCGGGATAAGGGCCAGACGGCGGATGATATAGGCAAACACGGGGCGGCTAATTCCTCGTCATGTTCGCCGGCGGCGAACGATAAAGACGAGCACAACCGCCGCGGCCGCCACAAGGCTTAAAATAAGCGGCAGGCGCGAGCCGCCGCTCCCTTCGCCGCCGGAAGTTGCACTCGCACCCCGTTTGGCATCGACCGCCGCCGCCTTGGCGGCGTCATACCACCAGTAAGCGGGATTGGGTCCCGCCAGGGTCTTGGCTTCCGGATAGCCAAAGCGGTTCCAAAAGGCCCACAGGATGCTGGGTTCCGCATAAGCCGGCACCACATAGTGGCTCCACAGCAGAATGCGGTCCATGGCGTGGGTATAGGCCAGCAGGCTTTCGCGGGTCTGGGCCTTGATAAGGTCTTCGATGATGTCGTCGATCACCGGATCCTTGGCCCCCTGCCAATTCTCGCTGCCCGGGCGGTCGGCGGAAGCCGTGCCCCAATGCTCGCGCTGTTCATTGCCGGGCGAACTGCTCTGGCCGCCCCAGGGGAAGTCCCCGATCGTCATGTCGAAATCATAGTCGTTCATGCGGTTCAGGTACTGCGTCTGGTCGATGCGGCGCAGGGTGCCCTTGATGCCCAGGCGTTCCAGGTTCTGCAGGTAAGGAATGATCCAGGTTTCGAAAATCGGCTCCTTGTTGAGGAACTCAAATTCGAACTTCACGCCGGTCTTGGCATTCGTCAGCACGCCGTCCTTCACCTGCCAACCGGCGTCCGCGAGGATCTGCTGCGCCTTCAAAAGATTGTCGCGGTTATTGCCTGTGCCGTCGGTGCGGGGCGGCGTAAAGGGCGTGGTGAAAACCTCGTCGGGGATTTTGCCGCGGTATTTCTCCAGGATCGCCAGTTCTTCGCCCTCAGGCAAGGCGGTGTTCGACGACGCCAGGTCAGAGCCCATCCAATAGCTGGTGAAGGGCGCCATGATGTCGTGGCCCACGGTTTTATTGCTGGCATCGAAATCGAAAGCCAAGGACAGGGCCTGGCGCACCTTGCGATCCGCGAAGACCGCACGGCGGGTGTTCATGACAAAGGGATGTACCTCGTCGGGCTGGCCGTCCTCGAAGCGCCCTTTGACCATGGCGCCGGATGCAATCAGCCTATCGTCGTAGCCGGTGGCCCAGCGGCTGGCCTCGCTATCGACAAAGATATCGAAGGCGTCGGCCTTGAAGGCTTGAAAGGCGACGTCGTCGTCGCGGTAATAGTCGATGCGGATTTCGTCGAAATTGAAGGCGCCGCGCGTCAGCCACAGATCCTTGCCCCAGTAGTTGGGATCGCGCTTGAGCACGAAATAGCGGCCGGGCTCGAAGCGGTCGATACGGTAGGGGCCGCTGGCGTTGGGAATGTCGAGGGTTGCTGCCTGGAAGTCGCGCCCTTCCCAAAACTTTTTGCTCAAGACCGGGATTTCGCCGACCAGCATCGCCAGCTCGGTGTTCTTGTTGGTCTTGAAAACAAAGCGCACTTTGCGCTCGCCGGTTTTCTCGGCGTGGTCAATATCAGCCCAGTACAGCTTGAAGCGCGGATGCCCTTTGCTGATAAGTGTTTCAAAGGAGAAGATCACATCTTCCGGGGTGATAGGCGAGCCGTCGTGAAAGCGCGCTTCCTGGCGCAACACGAATTCCATCGAGAAACCGTCCTCGGCCACTTCGACGGTTTCGCAAATCAAGCAATAGGCAGAGAAAGCTTCGTCGGCGCCGTGCTGCATCAACGGCTCGTTGACGTAGAAGAACCAGCCGTTGCCCATGTAGTGGATGATGCCGGGATAGGGAATGTTGCCCTTCACGGCAAAGGAATTGAAGCTGTCGAAGGTGCCGATGGCGCGCCGGCGGATCACGCCGCCCTTGGGCGCGTCGGGATTGAGGAAGGGAAAGTATTTGGTCTCGGGCCCGTACTTGGGCTCACCGTACAAAGTCAGGCCATGCACAGGCCTGCCACGTACCATGGCTTCGGCGTTCTGACTTTGTGCGAGCAGCGCGGCGACAAAAAATAGAACTGCGATGATGCGCATGAGGAATCCCTAAGCTTTGCGGCGAATAACCACAAAGGCAACTACGGCAATGCCCGCGATGAGCAAGGCTATGATGAGCCAGCGGCTATTTGAGGTGTCCGCGGCTTTCGGCACTGCCGCCGGCGGTTGCGTAGCGGCGGCACTTACCGGCGCCGCCCACCACAACGCAATCGCGGTTTCGCCCATGCGGCCCAGACCCATCGCAGGCTGCACTGCGGGCATATGCAGCTTGTTCCAATAGGCGATGCGGTCGGCCGCCGCGGTGTAGCGCAGCACGCGATAGTGGTTAAAGGTAAGCACCCGGTCGAGCGCTCGCGTGGCCGTCGTGACATCGTCGTAGGTTTTCGCTGCAATGATGTGCGTAAGCATCGCGTCCACGGCGGGATCCTTGATGCCGCTGAAATTCTGGCCGCCCGGGCGGTCCGCCGATTCAGAGCTTAAGTCGTCCAGCAGTTCATTCCCCGGCGTCAGGTTTGTGCCCATACCGATGTAAATGGCGTCGTAATCGTAGTCGTTGACGCGGTTGGCGTATTGCGAGGTATCGACGACGCGCAAGGTGACGATGATGCCCAGGCGTTTCAAATCTTGAATCCAGGGGGCGAGAACCTGTTCGAGGTTCGGCTGCACGATGGTGAGTTCAAAAGCGAAAGGCTGGCCTGTTTTGCCGTTGAGCAATTGCTCGCCCTTGACCTCCCATCCGGCCTCTTTCAGCACCTCGCGCGCCTTGATCAGGTTTTCGCGATTGTCGCCGTTGCCCGCCGTCGTCGGTTGGGTGAACTCGGTCGTGAACAGGTCGGGCGGCAAGGTGGCGCGGAAGGGTTCCAACAGTTTGACCTCGTCGGCGCTGGGCAAGCCCTTGGCCTCAAGCGGCGAGCCCTGCCAGTAACTGCGCAGGCGCTGATAGGCGCCGTACAACACCGTCTTGTTCACGGATTCGAAATCGAAGGCGTAATTGATGGCCTGGCGCACGCGGCGGTCCTGGAACATCGGCCGGCGCAAGTTCATGACCAGGGTTGTGACGTCACGCGGTTGAATGCTGGTGACTTCCAGCTTCTTGACGCGGCCGTCGAGCGCTGCCGGGAAGTCGTAACCGGTGGCCCAGCGCCGCGCGACCATCTCGCGGGTGAAGTCGTAGGCGCCGGTCTTCAAAGCCTCGAAGCGCACGTCTTCATCGCGGAAGTATTCGTAGCGCACGTGCTCAAAGTTATACATGCCGCGCGCGTGCGGAAGGTCTTTCGCCCAGTAGTTCTCCACGCGCTTGTATTGCACGTAGCGGCCGACTTCGAAGGAGTCGATGGTATAGGGCCCGCTCGACACCGGAATATCCAAGGTGGTGGCGGTGAAATCCCGGTCCGTCCAATAGGCCTTTGACAGCACCGGCAACTGGGCCAGTAGCAGCGGCAACTTGGCGTTCTCGGCGCTCTTCAGCGTGAACTTGATGGTGCGCGGGTCGATCACCTCGGCCTTGGCGACGTCGGCGTAAACAAAACGGTACACCGGGCGGGCCTTGGCGATAAGGGTCTCAAAGCTGAAGGCAACATCGGCCGCGGTGATTTGGCTTCCGTCGGTGAAGCGTGCTTCGGGGCGCAGGACGAACTGCACCCAGCTACCGTCGGGCGCGATCTCGATGGTATCGGCGATGCCGCTGTAGATGCTGGCCGGCTCATCGAGGCTGGAGGCCATCAACGTGTCGTCGAGCAAGATGTCGGTGCCGTAAGCCTGCGCGCCCTTCAGCGTGTAGGGATTGAAGGTGTCGAAGGTCAGGAAGGCTTCGTTGGATTTGGTGAACGTGCCGCCTTTGGGCGCTTCGGGATTGACGTAGTCGAAATGCGTAAAGCCGTCGGGATATTTGGGTTCGCCATAAAGTGCGAGCGCATGCACAGGCTTGCCGCGGGTGACGGCTTGTGCGTCATGCTGTCCCCAAAGCCCAAACGATATCGCCGCATAGACGCAGGCGCGGGCGATGGCCGGAAAGCGCATGGCCAGCCTCACGAACGGCGCCGCCGCCTAAAAATGCCGGCGGCTATGACGGCGGCAACCACCACCAGCGCGATCCACTTGCCGTTGCCCGACGACGGGTCAGTGGGTGCCGGCTCGCTTGCCCCGGTTGCGGCGGCTTGCGCTGTTCCCATCCACCACAGCGAAGCGGCGGTGGTCGGCGAGGCTAGGCCCTGCATCGGGAACCGCTCTGGGCGCTGCAGTTTCGTCCAATAGGCGTAGCGGTCGGTCGCCGGGCCGTAGTGCAGGCCGGTGTAGAAATTCCAGGTCAGCACACGGTCCAGCGCATGGGCCGAAGTGACCAGCGTGGCGCGGTCCGGGGCCTTCAGCATCGCGTCAATAATGGCATCGACCGCTGGGTCCTTGACGCCGCCAATGTTGCGGCCGCCCGGTCGGTCGGCGGCAGCACTGCCCCAGTATTCAAGCTGTTCGTTGCCGGGGCTCAAGGAGTTCTGCATGCCCGAGACCGTCACGTCGAAGTCGTAGGCGTTCATACGGTTGATGATCTGGCTTGCGTCGATCACGCGCAGGGTGCCCTTGATGCCGAGCTTTTCGAGGTTCTGAAACCAGGGCGTAATGACGCGTTCGAGGTTCGGCGACACCGCGACGACTTCAAAGGCAAAAGGCTCCTTGGTCTGCTTGTTGATCAGCGTG
>CANJPG010000079.1 GCA_947476065.1 Fidelibacterota bacterium | reverse complement strand
TTGTCGCGCGTGTGATCGGGGGCGTCACCGGCTGGCGCAGCCGGCGTGTGCGGCTTTGACTTCCACGCCGGTTTGCCCGCGTGCGGCGTATGGGATCGGCGCACATGGCCGCCATCCGGCGGCGCTTCGCTGCGGCCGATGTGGATGTCTCCTTTGGTGACTTTGGCGATGCGCTCGGCGAATACGTCGGCGACCTTCGCGTCGATCTCGAATTTGGTGTCCTGGTCGAAGATGCGGATGCCGCCGATCTCACGCTTGGTGATTCCGCCCTGGCGGCAGATTTCGGGAATCAGCCACTTGGGGTCGGCCTTGCGCTGGCGTCCGACATTGAGGCGGAACCATACGCCATTAGCCAAGCCGGTCTTGGGCTCGCGCGGGCCATATTCGGGCCGTGGGGGCGGCGAACCTGCGGGGCCCATATCCGCGACATCCTCGGGTGCGGGCAGCTGCGCGCGATAGATGCGCACCAGGGCTGCCGCAATCTCTTCCGGCGACCGCTTGGTCAAAAGCTCCCTGGCCATGGCCAGGTCTTCGTCCTGGCCGGTCTCGGCGCTCAACAGGCTTTCCAACAGGCGTTGGTTGTCGAGCTTGCGGATATCGTCGGCGGTCGGCGGGCTGATCCACGATGCCTGCACCCGCGCCAAGCCCAGCAGCGATTCAGCACGGCGACGGCGCGCAGGGATGACGAGCAGAACGCTGATGCCCTTGCGCCCGGCTCGCCCCGTACGTCCGCTGCGGTGTTGCAGGGTTTCAGCGTCGTTGGGCATGTCGGCGTGAATGACGAGGCCGAGATTTGGCAGGTCGATGCCGCGCGCGGCCACATCCGTCGCCACGCAGACCCGGGCGCGTCCGTCTCGCAGCGCTTGCAGGGCGTGATTGCGTTCGGCTTGACCCAACTCGCCCGACAGCGACACCGCCGAAAAGCCGCGCTCGACCAGCGTGGCATGAAGGTGGCGTACGCCGTCGCGGGTGTTGCAGAAAACCAAGGCAGCAGGAGAATCAACAAAGCGCAAAACGTTGACAACGGCATGCACGACGTCCTGGGGCGCGATACGCATGGCGCGATATTCGATATCTGCATGTCCGCGAGCGCCGGCGGAAACTTCAATGCGATGGGCGTCGCGCTGATAGCGTTTGGCCAGGTTGACGATATCGCGGGGCAGGGTGGCCGAGAACATCAGCGTGCGGCGTTCTTTCGGCGTAGTCTCCAGAATGAACTCGAGGTCCTCGCGGAATCCGAGATCGAGCATTTCGTCGGCTTCGTCCAAAACCACCGCGCGCAGATTACCGATCCTGAGACTCGTGCGCTCGAGATGATCGCGCAGACGCCCCGGCGTGCCGACCACTATGTGGCAACCGGCGTTGAGCTGTTGGCGTTCAACACGCGGATCCATGCCGCCGACGCAGGTCACGACCCGCGCACCGGTATGGGCATAAAGCCATGTCAGCTCGCGGTGCACCTGCAGGGCCAACTCGCGCGTCGGCGCGACGATCAGCGCCAGGGGATCGCCCGCGCGCGGCAAAGTCGGCGCGTTATCCATCAAGGACGAAGCGATCGCCAAGCCAAACGCGACGGTCTTGCCCGAACCGGTCTGGGCGGACACCAGCAGATCCTGCCCCATGGCTTCGGGCGCCAGCACGGCGACTTGTACGGAAGTGGGGTCGTTGTAATCGCGTTCGACCAGCGCGCGCGCAAGAGAAGGATGGGTAGGAGGGAATGCCAAAATAATGCCAGTTTGATAAAGGAGCGGCGTCTGCGACCTCGGGTCCGACGGCCTGCGGAAAGAAGCTTATACATACTATTCGCGCCAATTTGTGCGCGGCACAATAAAAAGCCAATATTATTTAAATACAATGACTTATAAGCATAGATATCAGACTCGCGGGCAGCCTTCAGCCCGTCCCGGCGTGCGACCGCCTCGAAATCCCATGATTCTCGCGCTGTTTCGGGCGGTATTTCAGGCGCGTGCTACGATCCCACCCACGGCATTTTATGTTTGGCGCGCATGAACTCAGCTCAGCAGGTTTTACACGACGTCTTCGGCTACAGCGCCTTTCGGCCCGGTCAGGAAGAGATCATCACGTTGCTGAATGCCGCGCAGAACGTGCTCGCGGTGATGCCGACGGGCGCCGGCAAGTCCCTGTGCTACCAGATCCCCGCTGTCATGGGCGCGCGCCCGACTATCGTCGTGTCGCCGCTCTTGGCTCTCATGGACGACCAGGTGGCGGCATTGCGCACCAACGGCGTCGATGTCGCCTGCATCCATTCTGGCCTGTCGCGCGAGCAAAACATCGCCGAGTGGCATAGGGTCAAGAACGGCGCCAAGCTGCTCTATCTGTCGCCGGAGCGGCTGATGACCGAGCGCATGCTCAGTGCCCTTGAAGCGCTTCAGCCGGCGATGTTCGTTATCGACGAGGCCCATTGCATCTCGAAGTGGGGTGCAAGCTTTCGCCCTGACTACGAGAATCTGTCGCGGCTTCCCGAGCTGTTTCCGGATAGCGTCATCGCTGCCTTCACCGCCACCGCCGATAAAGCCACCCGCGCAGACATCGCCCAGAAGCTGTTTCGCGGGCGGGGCCAGGTCATCGTGCACGGCTTTGATCGTCCTAACCTGCGTCTGACGGTCGCCAACAAGGTCAGCTGGAAGCCCCAACTGATGGGCTTTCTCGAGGACAAGAGGAGCCAGGCCGGCATTGTTTACTGCCTGTCGCGCAAGTTCACCGACGAGGTCGCCGTCTACCTCAAAGAGCAGGCGCTGAACGCCATTCCCTATCACTCCGGCCAGTCGGCCGAGCAACGCAAGGTGAACCAAGACAGGTTTATGAGCGAAGATGCCGTGGTCATGGTCGCCACCATTGCGTTCGGGATGGGCATCGACAAACCCGACATCCGCTATGTCTGTCACCTCAATCTGCCCGGCAGCATGGAAGCCTATTATCAGGAAATCGGCCGCGCGGGTCGCGATGGCGCGCCCGCTGAAACGCTGCTGCTGCACAGCCTGGGTGATATGGGACTGCGCCGCCAGTTCATCGCCAACGAAGGCGATGAAGCCCATCGCCGCCGCGAGCATCATCGGCTCGATGCGCTGCTGTCCTACTCCGAAGCGTCAGCCTGCCGGCGCATGGCGCTGCTCGCCTATTTCGATGAAGTGTCCGGTCCCTGCGGCAACTGCGACAATTGCCTGGCGCCGCCGGTGGTCGCCGATGGCACGACAAAGGCGCAAGCGCTTCTCGCCACCGTGCGGGAGACGGGCCAGATGTTCGGCGCGGGCCATATCGTCGATATCCTGCGCGGTGTCGAATCGCAGAAAGTCCTCGAACGGCGTCACCATAACTTAGCGACCTTCGCCTCGGGCAAGGATTGGCCAAAAGACGAATGGACCGTCTTCATCCGCCAACTGGTGGCCGCAGGCTACCTCGGCATCAATATTCAGAAATATGGCGGCCTCGAGATCAGTGAACGCGGGCGCGCACTCATGGCCGGCACGGAAAGCTTTTCCTACAGAGAAAGCAGCAAGGTAAAGACAGCCCGTTCCCTTTCAAAAAAGAAGAACGACCAGCCGGTCGGCGACGGCGATGTTTCCTTGCTCTCGCAGCTCAAGAAACTCCGCCTGGGTCTGGCCCGGGCACGCAACGTCCCGGCCTATGTCGTCTTCCCCGATTCAACCTTGATCGAAATGGCGCGCGCACGCCCGACGACCCTTGATGACTTGTCGGGCATTAATGGCATCGGGCCGAAAAAGCTGCAGGAATTCGGGCCGACATTCCTGCGGGCCATTGTCGAAGCCGGGAGCCAGCCGTGATCCAGGCGCGCCGCGCCTATGTGACGGCCCTTGCGGACTACATGCATGGCCTCGATGTCGCACGGTTAAGCGCCGTCCATATTGATCACGCCCAGCTTGTGATCAGCGATACCCTGGGCACGATATTGGGCGGCGCCCCGCTTCCCGAAATAAGGGCGCTCCATGGCCAATCCGCGAGTCTTGGCGGGAATGGCCCGTGCACGATCATCGGCGGAAGCGCATCAGTAGCGGCGCCCGCGGCGGCGATGATCAACACCATGGCGGGGATTTCGCTGGAACTGGATGAGGGCAGTCAGTTCGCCACCAATCATCCCGCGATCCATATCCTGCCGGCCGCGTTGGCCGTGGGGGAGGCGGAAAAATCCTCCGGCCAGGCGCTCATCACGGCGCTCGTCGGCGGCTACGAGATTGCCGCGCGCATCGGCCGGGCGACCCGCCTGCGCCAGCCCGTGCATCCCTTCGGCACCCATGCGATTTGCGGCGCTGCGGCGGCATCTGCCAAGCTGATGGGTCTTGACCCACCGCACATCGCCGCCGCCATCGAAATTGCAGCAGGGCTGGCCATCAGTTCTTCCCAGACCGCGGCCAATGCTGGCGCATCCGTGCGCAATGCAGCTGCGGGCGTGACGGCGGCCAACGGTGTGACGGCCGCGATTCTGGCCCGCGCCGGTGTGACGGGTGAAGCCGCAGCCCTGGAGAAGGTTTTTGGAGAAATTCTCGGCGATGGCTTCAAGACCGAGGGGATCTGCGAGGGTCTTGGCGACGACGCTCCGTTCATCATGCGCAACTACTTCAAGATCTACGCCTGCAGCCGGTGGAACCACGCGCCCATTGAGGCGGCCCAGGTCGCGTGCGGCGGAAAAAGATTTGCCGCACGGGACATCGCCGCGGTCACTGTCTGGACCTACAGCCCGGCGACGCGGCTCAATTGGCAGGAGCCCGCCAACGGCTACGCCGCCAAACACTCGATCCCTTACAATGTCGCGGCGCAGATCGCGCGCGGGGTCAACGATCTGTCGGCTTATACCGACGACGCGGTCAATGATGCCAACGTGCGGGCCCTCGCCCTCAAGACCACTGTCATCGAGGACCCGGAATTCACCGCCCTGGTGCCGGATGTGCGCGCCGCGCGGGTGGATATCACGCTCACGGGTGGCGATGTGCTCAGTGGCACCGTGCACAGGGCCCGGGGCGGCTTCGACAATCCTTTCGCCGGCGGTGTCTTGATGGCTAAGTTCCGCACGCTCGCGGCGCTAACTCTGGCGCCGGCGCGCATTGTCACGCTTGAAGAGGCCGTAGCCCAACTACCCACGGCATCCGATACCCGGCAGCTGATGGCGTGTATGCAGGTTTAGTTACGGCGCTGCGATATGCCAGAACAGCGCGCTGGCGCCGCGGCCGCTGCCGCGTCCGGCTTCAGCCATCGAGTAGCGGCCGTTGTCGTCGCGCTGGATGAGGTCGAACAGGTTGTTGCCGTTCACGTCCCCGGCCTGCTTGTCGCCGGCAAAGGTGTAAAGCGCGTAGCCCTTATACATCCACTGCCGGGTGCCGTCGGCGCGCGTGGCGATTTCCCAATGGCCCGACGCCACGGCCTTCGCCGGCGCCTCGTAGGGCCGCCACGACACCAGGCATTCAGTATTGCAGCCGGCGGTGCCGAGAGCTTTGCCTTTGGAGTAAGGCTGCGGCAGGCCGTCGTAAATGTCGAAGCCGCCGGGCTGGAAGGTGAAGCGGTTGCGGGTGTAGAGGGTCTTGCCGTTGGCGACCAAGGTTTGGCCGTGGGTGCGATTCTCGATACCGATTCCGGCGGGCATGAAATAACTGACCACCAAGGCGACATTCCAAGCTTTGTCCACGGCTCTGCCGTTGGCGTGGCCGGCGACGAGGTCGCCGTCGAAGGTGTAAAGCGGCTTGCCGCGGAAGGCCCACTGGTCGGTGCCGTCGCGGCGCGTCACCACCGTGAAATCGCCGATCGGCTGCGCGAGCTGGGGCGCGGCCAGCGGAATCCAATGGGATGCGCACGCAGCATCCAGGCAGCTCTGGCCGTCTGTCTGGACGTCGCCTTTAAAGGTGTAGAGCGTCAACCCCTGGCGGTTGACGAGGCCGAAGCCGGAGGCGCCGGCAATATCCTGCACGGCAATGCTGGGCGGCGTCGCCACGCCGTCACCGGGCGTGAAAAGGGCCAGATGCCATCCGCCGCCTTCAGCCAGGCCGGGCTTGGTGCCGGCGGCGACGTCCGCAGCTTCCTTGGCCGACGTGTAGAGCGGCTTGTGATTATAAGCCCACTGGGCGGTGCCGTCGGCGCGCTTGGCCAGCGACCATGCGCCGAAGGTCTTGACGCGGGCCGGCGCCAGGAACGGCGGATGATCCTTGGCGCAAGCCGCATCACACGCGGACTGGTCGGGAACTGTGTCCTTGTCGGACGTATAAAGCTTGAGACCCTCATTGTTGCCAAACGCAGCCCCAACGAAATTCGGACGCGCGTCGCGGAATTCGCGTTCCGCGTCGATCAAGGTCACGCCCGGCGGCGTCGCCTCCTCAATCCCACGCGACGCGGCGAAGGCCGGCGCAACAGCGCACAGTAGTGCGCCGCACAGAATACCGTTGAGAGCTTGGCGCTTCATTCACGCGATCATTTCTGAAAGGGGCTTGGACGTCTGGTTCAGCGTAGTGCCCCAGGTCCCGGTCCTCACGCCCATGATCTGCTGCACCGTCAGGCCGGCGCGGCAGATAGTGTCGCCATTGCCGGCGATGTGCAGGCCGGTTTTGACGCGGCCGCCGGCGCTACCGGCCGTGAAGACGGGGAAGTTTTTGGTGGAGTGGTTGCGTCCGTAGCTGACGTCGGTCATGGCGTATACCAGCGTACGGTCAAGCAGGGTCTTGTCGCCCTCACGGATGCTGCCCAGGGTCACCAGCAGATCGCGGAAGGCTTCCATGTAGCGTTCCTGGAACCAGGTCACGTTGGGCTGATAGCCCGTGACCGGGTCGACGACTTCTTCATGCGACAGGATGTGATGCGTGCTGGTGTTGCCTGCGCGGCGCAGGTTCGACGCCGCACCCGAGATGGCCATGTTGAACACTTGAGTCTGGCCGCACGCCAGCGCATGGGCGATGAGCGCGGAAAATAATTTATGGTTGGCGACGGCGTTGGTGACGTCGGTGCCGACCTCGGCATCGCTGCCTTTGGCGGGTATCGTGCAGGCCGCCATGGGCGCGGGCTTCTGCAGCTGGATGGCGAGCTGCTTTTCGACCGAGCGCAACGAGGTAAAATATTCATCGAGACGCGCGCGGTCGACTGCGCCCAGGTTTTTTGCAAACTGGCGGCGCTGATCCGCCACGGCGGAGAGGGCGCTTTGCTCGACCATGGTCCGCGGATCGGGCTTGAAGTCGGCGGCATTGGGATCGGTGAAGTCCGGTCCGAAAATGCGCGTGTAGAACGCTGCTGGCGAAACCTCCGCCGGATTGATGCTCGAGCCGCTGCGTTGGCTGATGCTGGTGCGCGCGCTGCCGTCGCAGGCGACTTCCAGCGAGCGGAAGCGGGTTTGCTTGCCGATGACGTCACTGATCAACGTGTCGATGCTTGGAAGCCCGGCGACCGCGCCGCTGGGCGGTGTGGTTTCGCCGGTGGTCACCACACGCGCGCCGGTGGCGTGCGGATTGCCGCCTTCAAGGTGCGCCGTCAGGCCGCTAATGACATTGATCTGGTCGCGATGAGGCTGCAGCACCGCCATGCAGCTGCGCATGTCGTACTTGTCGCCGATCTTGGTGGGTTCCCACAGTCCGGGGTTCATCCCTAAGCCGTAGAACCAGGTGCCGAAACACACCGGCAGCGCTTCGCCCGAGGCAAAGGCATTGCCGTTGCTGTTGAGGTAACAATCGAGCAGCGGCAGGCCGACGCTGACGGCGCTTCCGCCCAGCAGGCCGCGCAAAACCCGGCGGCGGCTGAAGTCGTGATAACTGCTCATTGCTCAGTCTCCTCGACGGGTGTGTCTGCGACGGAATAAAACGCATCGCTGACGGCGATGCGGCGCATCAGGGCGGGCACGCGGTAGCCATCGGCGGCGAAGCCGGCCTGCAGATATGCGATCCAGTCCTTGCCGTTCTTAGTCGTCTGGCCCGCCGCGTAGGAGTAGATACGGGTGACGAGGCAATTGGGCGCTTCCGGATTGTCGCGGATGGCCCGGCCTAGGCCAACAGAGTCGGCGAACGGTTTGCCGTTGAGCTCGCCGCTGGTGTCGATAGGCGCACCGTTCTCAAGCGTACGATAGCCGCCGGCGGAATCGAAATTCTCCAGGGCAAGGCCGATGGGGTCGGTGATCTTGTGACAGCCGGCACAAGTGGGCGAGGTGCGGTGGGCGGTCAGGCGTTCGCGCGCCGTCTTGAAAATCGGGTTGTCGGTATTCTGGACCACGGTGAAGTCAACGTTCACCGGCGGGTCCGGCACACGCTGGCACAGGAAGGTCTCGCGGAAGGCCTTGCCGCGCAGCGTCGGCGAGCTGCGGCCGGGATGCGAATGCAGCGAAACGAAGCTCGCGTGCGTCAGGATGCCCGCCCGGGGATCGCCCTCGGCGTATTCATAGGGAACCCAACGCGCCGGCAAGCCGTTGGCGACATCGTCGACCACGGCCACGCCATACAAAGCACCCAGTGAGCGCGTCAGAAAGGTTTTGCGGGTGGTGAACAGGTCGCGGTAATCGCCGCGCTGCGCTAACAGGTGATCGGTGATCGTGCGCAGGGTTTGCTCCTGCACATCCATGGCCGCCTTGAAGGAATATTTGGGATAGATCGCGGGGTCTTTCGCCAGCGTCGAAAATTCATCAAACCCGAGCATGTCGGCGAAGAACGCGCGCACGCCGCCCGACATGCGGCCCGAGCCGATCATGCGGTCGACCTGCTTGGAAAGTCCGGCCGTGGTGTTCAGCGAGCCGTTTTCGGCTGCCGTCAGCAGCATGTTGTCGGGCGCGGTGTTCCAGAGGAAAAAGCTGAGACGCGCGGCGCGCGAGTAGGCGTCAAGGCGCGCGCGACCGGGGTGCGCGGGATCGGCGACGGCGACTTCTTTGCGGAAAAGGAACTGCGGTGACACCAGCATGCTTGCCAGGCTGACTTCGACGCCCGCATAGAAGTCGTTCAGCTGCGTCGCCGACTTTTGCGCGATACCGACCAGCGTGGCGAGTTCGGCTTGATCCAAAGGACGGCGATACAGCAGCCGTCCGGCGCCCTGAATGAATTTGGTCGCGCAGGCGTCATCCCAGGCTTTCGGCGAGCCAGGCGTGCAGGGAATGAGCGAGCCGCGATGCTGCGCATCGGTCACTTGCGCAGCGACCGTCAATGCCAAGTCGCGATACTGCTCGAAGCCGGTTTCGCTGATGCTGACACGCGACGTGCCGATGCCCAGCAGGCCCTGATCGCGGATATCGGGCTCGAAACGGCCGCCGACGGTGATGTCGGTGCCGAAGACGTCGGCGATGATATTGCGGTACTGGCCTTCGGTGATGCGCCGTGTCACGGCGACGGCATCGCCAGGCGCCGGCTCTGCGGTGTTGCCCGGATAGCCCGCCGATGGCAGGGCCGCTACGCCGGCAATGGTGAGGTAATGTAAAAACCTCTTCATCTGCGGTCGCAGCCTCATCGGCGGAGTTCCGCCAAAGCATTGTGGGGGTCGGCGACGATGGCCGGCACAAGTTCGATGCGCCATGTCGCGGAGATGAAGTTGCGCTCGCCGGTTTTGGGGTCCACGGGACCATCGGCGAGGCGCTGCAAAGCATAGTAGAGGCCCGGCATGTCGATACCGGATTCCTCGGCGTCAAAGCCGTTGCTGGCGTGGGCCCAGTATTCCTCGAACCATGGCGTGTAGCCGCCGATATAGCCTTCGAGGTTGCCGTCGGGCTTGGGCGTCAGGCGCAGGTGCGCCTGCAGCAGATGAAGTTTGCTGATGATATGCGGCTCGGCTTCGAGAAAAATATCCGTGGGCTCGATGCTCAGCGTGCCGCCATTAAGGGCCCCGCGCATGACGTTGTGCGAACGCGGGTTGGGATCGATGCGGAAGGTCGAATCCGCCAGCGTCTGACCGCGGGCATCCTGCATCGTGTGCTCTAGCGCGCGGGCGATGGTCACCGTCACGGGGCCGTCTTTGGTCAGATCGTCGCCGCTGACCGACAGCAGCCAGGCCGGCATGGCGCTAGCCAAGACGAGCCAAGCATTATTTTCGTACTGCGGCCGGTCGGGCAGGCTAACGTGGTAGGGACGCAGGCAACCGAAGGCTTTGTAGAGGTTGTTGTCGACGCCCTGCTCATGGGTGTCCGGATCCTCGAAGCCGCCGTCGGTCTTGCCGTCGAGGTTGAAGCCGTAGCTGTAGCGGCCTTCCACCGTATGGAGATTCGGGTCCGGCGCCGAAAACGGATAGGCAAAGATGTTTTCCTGGCCCGGCTTGAGTCCGCGGTCGCGCACGATTTCCTGAATGGCCTTGCCGTTCTTCCTCTGGCTGATCAAAAGCTCATCGATATCCTTCTGGGAATACCCGAGCCCTTTCAGACTGCGGGTCCACAATTCGACGTGCTCCGGGTTCAGCCCATGGGGGCAAGCATCCCTGTCGGAATGCGTGGCGATATGGAAAAAGCTGACGACGTAGCTTTTGGTTTGCAGTGCAGAAGCTGGTGCGGCAAATCCCATCGCGGCGACGGCCAGGGTGCTCAGAACCGATAGCGTCGTTTTCGCTCGGAAAGCCATGAACACCAGTGCCTACATTACGCGGGGTGGAGATGCCGCTTTGCTCTCTAGAATTGGTCGCCTGACGAACATGGCGTACGACGCCCCGCAGTAGCCCACGGAGCGTGCCGCCAAACAGTATAAAGGCTACGGCTCAAGCGTCGCCGACACCAACCGCGATTAGCGGGATTTTCTATTCAAAATCCGCATATTAGGGCTCACTCGCCCGCGGTATGCAGAATACGTATAGGATTTCCGACATATCAGAATTGTCGCGCTCTGTGCCGCCACTTAGCGTGGTGTGCTGACCCGTTTTGTGAGCCGCACCAAGGGGCCTATTGTTATGCGTCTCGGAACCGTTGTCGCGCATCTTATCCTCGGCCTAGGAGCCGCCAGCCAGGCCATGGCCGCTGAGACGCGGGCCTATGCGGTGAGCTGGTTCCACGTTGCCGCCTATGTGCAGGAAGATGATTGTCCTCAAGGGGTTAACCCGGTCGCCAAGCCGCTCTACCAGCGCATCCTGAAGGACCTGGGCTATACGCCGGACGAGATCCAGACCATCCTCGAAGGCAATCTGGGTGAGGGCGGCAAGGACAAAAACGGCCGCAATTCACGCGATATCGGCACATATCGCGGCAAACTCGATGGCCAGCCGGTCGATGTCTACGTGCATCCCTATACGGTGCCGGACCCAAAAATTCATCTGGCCCAAGGGCGTTACGCCAATGGCTTTGACCTCGATGGCAAGGTCGGGCCGGACAAGCGCCCTTCCATCGACCCGGATACCCAGGAAACCGGCGTGGATAATCACCTGCGTCAGGTCATGGGCTGCAGCCACCAGTTCCACACCAAGCTGCCCGACCGCCCGGGCTATCCCGCCAACGAGTGGGACCTGAGCCGTGACGACATGCCGGCCTGGGTGATGTCGGTAACGGGCGAGGACCTCAACAAGGACGGCGACGTCACCATCACCTTCGACCGGGCGCTGGAGCCCGTGCGCCGCGATGCCAACGGCGCCGTCATGCCGGACGTGACCTACCGCATCGATCCCGACGCACGCTCCCACAGCAGCGTGCCGGGCAAGATCGTCAAAGGCCGGCTGACATCCGCCGCGCCGTTTCATTTCGCCATGACCGCCGATTCCGGGGTGATCCCGGATTTTGAAATGAACCAGGCGCAGGTGCGCTTCGACCTGCAGCCAGATAAGTCCCTGAAAGGCTATCTCGGCGGATACCAGCCGTGGATCTCGATCTACTTCATGTTCGCGAATTTAAGCGCCGGCGCGGAAAACAGCCTGTCCACCGACATGCCGGGCCTCTATTACGCGCTGAAGCGCATGGCCGACTACGATCCCGATCCGCACACCGGCGAGAACCGCGCTATCTCCGGCACCTATCGGATGGAAATGGTGCCCGCCTTCCTGCTGCCGCGCGACGGCGTGCAGAACGCGGTGGCGCGGCGATGAATATGTTTCGCGCATTCGTCACGATCTCGGTTCTGGCTTTTGCCGGCGCGGCACAAGCCGAGACGACAGTTGCGCCGACCGCCGGCGGCCCA
>CANJPG010000078.1 GCA_947476065.1 Fidelibacterota bacterium | reverse complement strand
GTCGCCAAAACCGACCCTGAGGCGACCGCACAGCGCAGCGCCGGCCTAAAGTTTCAGCGCGCTCAAAAGTTGAGTAAATTGAAGGGGATACATTTTGGGCTTGAGCGATTGCGGGGCATAAATCGTCATTATAGCAGCGGCTTACAGGCCTTTTCCGTATGCACTAAGGTATTTTATGCTTTGAATCCGGTACCTGCAGTTTCGCTCATAACGCGAATCTTTATCCCAAGTTGTATTGGCCCCGCTCCTACCAACTTGAAACTGTTGACCCTTCGGGTCCGTACCAACAAAATGCCGCCTCCTTGGGGGCGCGCCACTATGGCGCGTGAGTGAGGATCTAGGAGATTTTGATGGCTTTGCCGGAACCGAAGCGCGTACGTGCGCCGGAACCCCAGCAGGATTCGATTGTCACGAAGCTGACACAGCTTGTGCGCTTCACTGAGCAATTCAAACCCGACCGGGCTGCCGAAGGCGCTCAGGCGATCACCCAAATCGCGGCGCTGGCGCATGCCCTTGTCGAAGAGATCTCCAAGCATCTTACCGATCAGAACAAGCGCATTGCCGATCTTGAAAACCTCGCGACCACGGACGCACGCACGCGTGTGCTGAACCGGCGAGGCTTCGTGGACTGCCTGACGCACGAATTGTCCGTTGCCCGCCGTCATGGCGTCGGCGGCGTGCTGATATTCGTCGGCCTTGATGAGTTCAAGCCGGTCAACGACACCTACGGCCACGCTGCCGGCGACGAAGTGCTGCGCACGGTGTCGAATCTCCTGCGCGGCCACATCCGCGACACCGACTACATTGGCCGCCTGGGCGGCGACGAGTTCGCTATCCTGCTGCCGCGTTCCAACAATCGCAACGGCGTGCGCCGCGCCGAAGACCTCGACCGCAAGCTCAACAATGCCTATGCGTCGTAGGACGGCAAGCAGATCGCGCTGAAGGCCAGCTGCGGCGTGCACATGTACGCCGCCAAGGCCGAAGTGGACGAGCTGCTCGAAGCCGCCGATGCCGCCATGTACAAGATCAAGCAGGAACGCCGCGAGAAGTTCGGTATCAAGGCGCGGTAGGGCCAACACCTTCTCCCTGGGATTCATTCCCAGGGCCCATTGCATCACTACGTGACGGCGCCTTATGGATCCTGGGGACAAGCCCCAGGATGACACCCTTAGTTTTTGGTCTCAGCCTTCGCCGAGGTTTCTTTCGGCAGGTTGAGCTTGATATGCAGCTCGCGCAGCTGCTTTTCCGACACGCCGTTCGGCGCCTGCATCAGCAGGTCTTCGGCGCGGCCAGTCATCGGGAACAGGATGACCTCACGGATATTGGGCTCATCAGCGAGCAGCATGACGATGCGGTCGATGCCAGGCGCTGAGCCGCCGTGGGGCGGGGCGCCGTACTTGAAGGCGTTCAGCATGCCGCCGAAGCGCGCTTCGACGTCGGCCTGTGTATAGCCAGCGATCTCGAAGGCCTTGTACATGATGTCGGGGCGATGGTTACGGATGGCGCCCGAAGACAGCTCAACACCATTGCAAACGATGTCGTACTGGTAGGCCTTGATGGTCAGCGGATCCTGGTTCAACAAGGCGTCCATGCCGCCCTGGGGCATGGAGAACGGGTTGTGGCTGAACTCGATCTGGCCGGTGTCCTTATTGCGTTCGAACATGGGGAAATCGACGATCCAGCAGAACATGAACTTGTCTTTGTCGAGCAGGCCCAACTCGTCGCAGAGTTTGGTGCGCACGAGCCCTGAGAATTTGGCAGCGGGCTCGGGCTGGTCGCAGACGAAGAACACAGAGTCGCCGTCAGCAACACCCGTCGTGGCCTTGATCGAGGCCACGCGCGCCGCGTCGAGGTTTTTTGCGATGGGGCCGCGTGCTTCTCCGTCCTTGTATTGGATATAGCCGAGGCCGCCCGCGCCGTTCTCGCGGGCCCAGTCGTTGAGCTTGTCGAAGAAGCTGCGCGGATTGTCGGCGGACTTGGGCGCCGGGATGGCGCGCACGATGCCGCCCTTCTCGATATTCTTGGCAAACAGGCCAAAGCTCGAGCCCTTGAAGGCTTCGGTCACGTCGCTGACGAGCAGCGGGTTGCGCAGGTCGGGTTTGTCACTGCCGTATTTCAGCATGGAATCGGCGTAGGTGATGCGCGGGAACGCGCCCTTGGTCACCGGCTTGCCTTTGCCGAATTCTTCGAACACCCCGGCCAAAACCGGCGTAATGGTGTCGAAGACGTCATCCTGGGTGACGAAGGCCATTTCAAAATCGAGTTGGTAGAATTCGCCGGGTGAACGATCGGCGCGGCTGTCTTCATCACGGAAGCAGGGCGCGATCTGGAAATAGCGGTCGAAACCCGAGGTCATCAGCAATTGTTTGAACTGCTGCGGCGCCTGCGGCAGGGCGTAGAACTTGCCGGGATGCAGGCGCGACGGCACCAGGAAGTCGCGCGCCCCTTCGGGCGACGACGCGGTGAGAATGGGCGTCTGGAACTCGACGAAGCCGGCCTCCCACATGCGCCGGCGGATGCTGGCGATGACCGCCGAGCGGAGCAGGATATTGGCCTGCATCTTCTCGCGGCGCAGATCGAGGAAGCGGTACGTCAGGCGCATCTCTTCCGAGTATTCCTGCTCGCCGGCGACCTGCATGGGCAGCACGGCGGCTTCCGACAGAACCTCGGCCGCCGCAGCGACGACTTCAATGCGGCCTGTGGGCAGCTTGTCGTTGATGGTCTCGGCGGCGCGCGGCACCACTTTGCCGGTGACGCAGATGACCGTCTCGGGACGCGCGCTTTCCAGAATCTTGAAAACAGGGCTGGAGGCATCGGCGACACACTGCGTGAGGCCATGCTGATCCCGAAGGTCCACAAACAGCAGATTGCCGTGGTCGCGCTTACGATGCACCCAGCCGGAGATCCGCGCTTCCTGGCCGGCATGCTCGGCCCTGAGGGCGCCGCAGGTGTGTGTCCGATAGCGGTGCATCGCTAAATTCCTAAATAATCGAGGCAAAACAGAAGGTAAATCCCGGGAGGTTTTAGCCCCCCGGGGCGGGTGAAACCACACCGAACAGGGCCTTTTGTCAAGCGTTCCGGGGTCCTAAGGCCGGCTGCCTGCTCGGGTTGCCGAGACCGGGAGCTTTCCGCCTCTTCCGTGGTTGCGACGGCGGGGTTCACGCTTTAAGACTGCCCCATGAGCCTGATTACAGACACAGAGGCCCTGGCGGCGTTTTGCGATCGCCTCAAAGGGTCTGATTTCATCACGGTCGATACCGAATTCATGCGTGAGACGACGTATTGGGCGCGCCTGTGCCTGGTCCAGGTCGCCGGTCCCGATGAAGCCTATTGCATCGATCCCCTGGCTCCCGGGATCAATCTCAAGCCGCTATACGACCTCATGGCCGACCGCAGCCTGCTCAAGGTGTTCCACGCCGGACGCCAGGACCTGGAAATTTTCTTCAATGCCACCAGCGAGGTTCCGGCCCCGGTGTTCGATACCCAGATCGCCGCCATGGTGTGCGGGTTCGGCGACCAAGTGGGCTACGAAGCCCTGGTGGCCAAGCTGGCCGGCGCCAACCTCGACAAGTCCCAGCGCTTTACGGATTGGTCCCAACGCCCACTGACCGAGCGACAGGTGGTTTATGCCCTGGGCGACGTCACCCATCTGCGCAAAGTCTACCTCGCGCTGAAAGAGCGTCTGGCGAAAACCGGACGGGCCTCGTGGCTGGACGAAGAAGACGCGGTGCTGACCAGCGCCGAGACCTACAAGATCGACCCGCGCGAAATGTGGCGCCGCCTGCGCGCCCGCACACGCGCCCCGCGTATGCTGGCGGTGCTGCGCGAGCTGGCCGCCTGGCGCGAAATCACCGCCCAGGCGATGGACACCCCGCGCCAGCGCGTGGCCAAGGACGATGCGATTTTGGAACTCGCCGCAAGCATGCCGGTAACGGTCGACGACATCAAACGCTCGCGCCTGGCCAAGCCCCTGGCCAGCGGACGCTACGTCGAAGGCGTACTGACAGCCGTGGCGAAAGGCCGGGCCGTGCCCGACGCCGAATGCCCGCGCCTCGACCGCGAGGAAGGCTGGGACTCCCAGGCCCCCCGCGCCGTGACCGAATTGCTGAAGCTATTACTGAAGGCGCGTAGCGAAGAACACGACGTCGCCCAGCGCCTGATCGCCACCAGTGACGACATTGACGCCATCGCCTTGTCGGACACCGCCGACGTCCCCGCGCTGCACGGCTGGCGGCGTGAGTTGTTCGGCGAGCACGCACTGAAGCTCAAACACGGCAAGCTGGCGATTGGGCTTTCAGCCAGCGGCAAGCGCGTGGAAGTGTTCGAGCGCTAAACGCGGTCGATGCGCCCTTCAAGCCCCAGATGATCGGCGATCCGTTTGACGCGCCGAAGGTAAGGCCCCGACTTAAACAGCGGATCGCTTTCCGGAACCGTGAGCACCAAGGTGCCGCCGGTGATCTTCAAGCTGGTCTTCTTCACAACACCTGGCGCGCCCGCCGATAGTGCATAAGCCAGACGCAGCGCGAGGCCGATGGCTTGCACGCGGTGGATGCGCGATTCCTGGAGCAAAGCGTGAGCCTGTTTGACGATGGGCTCCGAGGGACTGCTGCCATAGCGGTAATAGAGTGCCAGGGCCAGGCCGGCGCGGTCTTCGTGACCCAAGCCCAAGAACGGCAAACGCAAAACGCGCAAGAACGCTTGTTCGGCACGATAGTCGGGGTGCTCGGTCCACCAGACGTCGCGCAGCAGGCAGGCGGTCAGGCGCAGTTTTTTCTGGCGCGGCGACTCGTCCTTGAACAGGGGCGACATCCAATCGAAGGTCTCGTAGCCGGCTTTGGGCGTACGCCCGGCGCCGCGGCAGATTTCCTCGGCGAGACTGACGAGCGGATCCTGCTTGCGCACCGCCCCCGGCAGAGATTTGAAGAATTGGCCTTCGCGCATGCCGTAGATCGAGAACACCAGCACGCGCGGCTTATTGATCTCCAGCAATCGCTCAAGTACGGCGGCGGCCAAGGGGAGCGTCGCGAGGCGGCTGCGGGAAATGCCTTTGATCTGTTCGAGGCTTTTGGGCGACAGCCGGGAAATCACTTCAAACAGGGAAATGGCCTGGGCGCGGTCGAGGGTGAAGTTGTCGAGGACGTGGAGCGGATAGTCCATCTGCGCGATGCACACGCGCGCCAATGACCGCCACGCGCCGCCGACCGCGAACAGGGTCTTGTCCTTGGCTTTGGAAACCCACTTATGTTTGTCGAGCGCCTTGTTGATGATCGCCATGGCCTTGGCGCGGTCGCCGTCGGAGGCCTCCGACAGACGCAGGAGGCCAAGCGGCAGCGTCGTGTGCTCGCTCATCTCGCCGCCGCCGATCTGAACCAGCTCCAGGCTGCCGCCGCCAAGATCGGCGACGACACCGTCGGCATCGGGAATGCCGCAGAGCACACCCAAGGCTGAGCGCCGGGCTTCCTGCTTGCCGGTGAGAATCTGAACTTTGATATCGCAGCGCTTCTCGAGGGCTTTTGCAAAGGCGGCGCCATCCTGGGCGTCGCGCACGGCTGCGGTCGCGAGTGTGTCGATATGCTCGACACCCAGCGAGCGCGCGATTTTCACAAACCGCGCAACCGTGTCAAAAGCCATGCCGACGCCGTCGGCATTGAGCTGGCCGGTTTTCTCGAGTCCCTTTCCCAGGGCGCAGATGACTTTTTCGTTGTGCAGGGGAATCGGCGTGCGAGTCAGGCCGCTGTAGACCACGAGACGCACGGAGTTGGAGCCTACGTCGATGACGGCGACGGGGTTGAAGCGGCTGCTGTCGGATGCCGTCGCCACGGCCGCGTCCTTGTTACCCATAAGCTCCCGTGCCCAATCCTAGATGGCATGCCCCGCGGCGTTTGATAACAGCTTTAGCGGCGGCTGGGAACCAGCTTGGGCCCGCGCTTTTTGGTCTGGCTGACGGCGCTGCCCCGGCCCGAGAGGCTGGGGTTGGTCATGAAGTATTCGTGGGCCGAGAATGGATGATCTTCGGCGGATTCGCGGATATAGCTGCCGTCCGCCTGCAGGTCCCAGCTTTGCATATTGTCATTGAAGTTCACGACCATGATCTGATCAAGGATCTGCTGGTGCACGGTGGCGTTTTCCACAGGTACGATCGTTTCCACGCGCGCCTCGATGTTACGCGGCATCCAGTCGGCCGAGGAGATAAACACCTTGGCCTGGCGGGACGGCATCTCGGCGCCATTGCCGAAACAGATGATGCGCGAGTGTTCGAGGAAGCGCCCAACGATGCTTTTGACGCGAATATTTTCCGACAGCCCCGCTACGCCGGGGCGAAGGCCGCAAATGCCGCGGATGACGAGGTCGATCTTCACGCCTGCCTGGGAAGCGCGGTACAGGGCGTCGATGATCTCCGGATCGACGATCGAGTTCATCTTGGCCCAGATCATGCCCGGCTTGCCCTCGCGCACGAAGGCCATCTCTTGCTCGATGAGGCCGAGGATCTTCTTGCGCAGGCCGATAGGTGCGATGGCCAGCTTCTCGAGAGAATCCGGCTGGGCATAGCCGGTCATGTAGTTGAACACGCGTGTGGCGTCGCGGCACAGGACCGGGTCGCTCGTGAAGAAAGATAGGTCGGTATAGATCTTGGCGGTGATCGAATGGTAGTTGCCCGTTCCGAAGTGCACATAGGAGCGGGTTTCAGTGCCCTCGCGGCGCACCACGAGCGACATCTTGGCGTGGGTCTTGAGATTGACGAAGCCAAAGACCACCGAAGCGCCGGCCCGCTCCAGGTCGCGCGCCCAGCGGATGTTGGCTTCTTCGTCGAAGCGCGCTTTCAACTCGACCATGGCCGTCACCGACTTGCCGGCTTCGGCGGCTTCCACCAAAGCCTTCACAATCGGGCTGTCTTTGCTGGTGCGGTACAACGTCTGCTTGATCGACAGCACGTTGGGGTCGCGGGCGGCCTGGCGCAGGAACTGCACCACGACGTCGAAGGATTCGTAGGGGTGATGGACGACGATGTCCTTTTGGCGGATGGCAGCAAAACAGTCACCGCCGAAGTCGCGGATACGTTCCGGGAAACGGGCGTTGTACGGCGGGAACAGCAAATCGGGGCGCTCGTCGGTAATGAGCTGTTTCAAATCGGTCTGGCCGATCATGCCTTCGATCTTGAAGGTATCGGCGGGCGAGACTTCCAACTCGTCGCAGATCACCTTGACCTGCTCGGGCGGCATGTCGCCGGCCAGCGCCAGACGGATACAGGTGCCGCGGCGGCGGCGCTTGAGCGCGCTTTCGAAGCTGCCGACGAGGTCTTCGGCGCCTTCCTCGATTTCCATTTCAGAATCGCGAATCACGCGGAAGTGGCCGGTCTGCAGCACTTTGTAGCCGGGGAACAAGGCGCCTGCGAACATCAGCACCAGGTCTTCGACCAGGATAAAGCGGATGTTGCTGCCTTTGAGACGCACGAAGCGCTGCACCTGCGGCGGAATCGGTACCAGCGCGCGCATGAGTTCACCGTCGGCGATGCGCACCAGCTGCAGCACCAGGGCGTGGCCGAGGTTGGGGATGAACGGGAAGGGATGCGCGGGATCAACCGCCAGCGGCGTGAACACCGGGAAGATGTGCTCCATGAAGCGCTCTTCGAGGGCCTGGCGGTCTTCGCCGGACAGATCCTGCGGTCCGACGACAAAAATGCCTTCCTTGGCGAGCAGGTCCTTCAACTCGATCCAGGCCGCATCCTGTTCCTTGAATAGCGAGCGGACGGATTCGTTGATGACGTCCAATTGCTCTTGCGGCGTGAGGCCGTCGGCCGAAGGCAGCGAGACGCCGGCATTGACCTGACCTTTGAGGCCGGCCACGCGCACCATGTAAAATTCATCCAGGTTGGAAGCCGAGATCGACAGGAAGCGCACACGCTCCAGCACCGGGTGGCGCGGGTTGCGGGCTTCTTCCAGCACGCGGGTGTTGAAGGCCAGCCACGACAGTTCGCGGTTGATGAAGCGCTCGCGCGGAGGGAAAGAGGTGACGTCGAAGGCCTTAATGGCATCTTTGGCGCCCGCCGCTCGCGCTGGGCGCACCTTGGCCGGGGGGTCACTATCGTCTTTGGGCAGCACTTCGGCCGGGCACATAGCTGTCTCTCCGCTGGGTCCCCTCCCCGCGCGGAAAGGACTCCGGCGGTGATTCGACGCCCGGGATGGTTAAAAAGCAACCCCAGCTCGGGGGTTATTCACTAATCTGTAATGATTCCGGGGCGTTACAGGCTATCATGGGGAACATTTTCTGTGGAATTGTCATCGCATCCGCCTGCCGACGAAATGAGACTGCCGCCCGTGAAGACTTGCCCGTGAAGACTCTGCACCTCCTGCGCCACGCTAAAGCCGCCGAAAGCAGTGTCGATGCGACCGACCACGCCCGGCCACTCGCTGCGCGTGGCACTAAAGATGCAAAGGCCATCGCGGCACACCTGCGGGCCAACGGGTTCAGCATCGAGCGCATCTATGCCTCGTCGTCACAGCGTACCAAGGAAACCTACGACGCCATCGCCCCGGCCCTGCCCGGTGTGCCAGTGGCCTATCGCGACCGGCTTTATCTGGTCGATGCGAGTGATCTCCTGGAGTTTATCCAGGGCCTGCCCGACAACGTCGGCAGCGTGATGATCATCGGGCACAATCCGACGTTCTATGTGGTCGCCATGACCCTGGCCAGAGAGGCCGCGCCGGGCCAGGAAACCGCCATGGCAGCCCTGAAGGAAAAATTTCCGACAGGGGCTTTGTGCAGCCTGCAGTTCAATGTCGCACACTGGAAAGAGGTCAGGGCCCGCGGCGGCACATTGACCGGCTTCGTCCGCCCCAAAGATCTCGAAGACTAGTTTTCCCTAACTAGTCTTCCAATACCTGTTTCAGCAGCGGTACCGTAATCGCCCGCTTGCCGGCCAAGGCGGCGGCGTCGGCCCGGGCGACGACATCGCGCGCGGCGCTGAAACTGCGGTCGATGCGGCGCACGAGGTAGCTGACCACGTCGGGATCAATTGTGATCTGGCGGTCGGCGAAGAGCTTCACCAATACGGCTGCCATCATGGCGTCGTCGGGCGGCGAAATGCGCACGGCGGGAATGGACGACAGCCGTGACGTGAGATCGGGCAGTGTGAAGGGCCAACGGGCCGGCGGCTCGCGCGACGTCAGCAACAGATGACCGCCGCGCTCTTTCATCACATTGAACAGGTGCAAGAGCGCACGCGGATCGGCGACGCCCTCGCCGTCTTCCAGCACAAGCGCTGCATGATCAGCGAGTGCCGCCACCGTATCGGGGCTCAGTTCTGCGGCGGGCACAACATGGGCCTTGGCGCGCAGGGCAAAGACATGGCAAAGGTGCGTCTTGCCGCAGCCGGAGGGGCCGAAAATCGCCAGCGCGTGCGCCGTCCAATCGGGCCAGCGGTCGATCCAATCCACGGCTTCATGATTTCCGGGCGCCACCAGAAAGTCGTCACGTCCAAAGGCCGGCCGATATCCCAGGTCCAGAACGAGTTGGCGTTCGCTCACCGTTATTGCGGCGCGTCTGCTGTGGCAGCCGCGCTGCCGGGCTTGCCGAGCACGCGGCCGGAGGCGGCGCTGTTGCGGGCCTGGATGATCCAAACGCCATTCTGCTGTGCGAGCGTGAGATCGTGCTGCGACATGGCCAATTCAAGTTGGCGCTGGGCGCCGGCGTAATAGAGCGTCACCTGCGCGCGGTCCTTGGTCATAGCCTGGACATCCATGCGGTCGATCAGCGGCACGTCGTCGAGGCGCTTCTTGACCACCAACCAATCCTTGAGATCGGTCACGGGCACCAGCACGGTGATCTGCGTGGTGCCGCCGAAGGCCACGCGGTTGCGGTGCATCCAGCTGTCCTGCACGGCAAAGGCAGCGCCCGTTGCGGCCGCCGTCAGGAACTCGTCGCGGCTCTGCCCGGCCTGTGGCGATTGCATCAGCGACATGTCCTCGGCCGGCAGGTCGCTGCGCACTTCCGAGACGTTGATTTCGAGCATGTCGCCCATGCCCGTCGCCATGACGATCACCGCGCCGCCGGCGTTGTATTTCTGGGCCAGTGCATTGAGTGCGGCCAAATCCTTGCCCGCGGCTTGGGTCGCCGACAAGGCCGCCGCGTCATCGCGCGTGCCCGCAGGTACGATCAATCCGACCAGGCCCAGGTCCTGCGGCACCCGCGCCCAGGCCGAACGCCAGACCTTGGTGTCGTCCCACAATAGCCAAGGTGCAGCCGCATCGCTGCGCATCATCGGCACGACAACGAGGGGTTTGCTGAGGGTCTCGGTGAAGGGGATGTTGGCGTTGCGCAACAGGCGCCGGACTGCGACCGGATCAAAGCGCACGGTCAGGTCGGCGAGGTAACGCACCGCCGAGCTGCGCTCATTGGCGATAGAGAAGTCGCGGACCAGGTCGATGATTTGAGTGGAACTGAGCTGCGGCACTCGGTCCATATCCTCGCGCGCGACGATGCGGGCGATGACCTGGCGGTAGCCGGCCACGCGGCCTTGGGTGAGGCCGCGCTCGCGGGCGTCGGTGATCGTTGCCGCGGTGACATCGACCGGAATGGCCTGGGCGGTGAATAGGTTGTCCAGGGTCACCGGACCGGCGGCTGCGGGCACATTTTGTGCCCGTGCGGGCTGCGCCACGGCCAGCAGACAAATCAGGGCCGCCAAAGCCCCAGCCATTGCAATGCGGCGTCGATCCAGTATGTTCGGCTTCATCGTGCGGTGACCCAAGTTATCCACAGCTTTGACATCGCCTTTTACCATAATCCTTTAGCCTTTTCGTCGCCCCATGGCCCATCCCCCCACGCGTCCGAACGGTTTAGCCTACAAAGACGCCGGGGTCGACTATTCCAAGATCGATCCCCTGAAGATCGATGCCCAACGCGCCGCCCGGGAAACCGCGGGCAACCTCGCCCACACCGGATTTACGGAAATCACCGCCTCCCGCGGCGAATCCGCCTATGTGGTGGACGTCGGCGATTTCATGCTGGCCTCGATCACCGAGTGCCTGGGCACCAAGGTGCTGATCGCTGATAAAATGCGCGCCATCACCGGCAAGACCTATTTCGACGCCCTGGCCCAGGACACCCTGGCCATGGCCATCAACGACATCATCACCGTCGGCGCGACGCCAATTTCCGTGCAGGCCTATTGGGCTGCCGGCAGCAGCGAATGGTTCGACGACAAACAGCGTGCCCACGATCTGGTACGCGGCTGGAAAGAAGCCTGCGACAAATGCGGCGTCACCTGGGGCGGCGGTGAGACGCCCAGCCTCGGCGGCGTGGTCGAAGCCGGCACCATCGACTTGGCCGCTTCGTGCATCGGCATCGTGCGACCGAAAGAACGATCGACGCTCAATAACAAAACAAAGCCCGGCGATGCGATCATTCTCTTGGCCTCGAGCGGCATCCACGCCAATGGCGTGTCGCTCGCCCGCAAGCTGGAAGCGCAACTGCCCGACGGCTACAGCGCCATGCTCAGCGATGATCGGATGTACGGCGATGCGCTGCTCGATCCCACCGTACTCTATTCGCCGGTGACCGAGGCCCTCTACAAAGGCGGCATCATGCCGCACTACATCGCTAACATCACCGGTCACGGCTGGCGCAAGATCATGCGTCACGAGGCCGAGCTGACCTACCGCTTCCGCATGATCCCGCCCGTGCCGCCGGTGCTGCAGTTCATTCAGCAGCACGCTGGCATGAGCAATGCCGATGCTTACGGCACCTTCAACATGGGTGCGGGATTTGCGCTGTTCGTGGCGCCCGAAGATGCGCGGCGCACGGTCGAGATTTCCGACGACCTCGGAGTGAATGCCTATCACGTGGGCACGGTCGAAGCCGGCCCCAAACAGGTCATCATCGAGCCTATCGGCGTGACCTTCACCGCCGACGATATGCACCTTCGAGCCTAGATTGACCCGGCTCCGCGCCGACCTGCTCCTGCTTGTAATGGCGTTGATCTGGGGTACCGCCTTCATCGCCCAGAAGCACGCCAACGCGTCAATGGGGCCCATCGCCTTCGTCGGCGCACGTTTCCTGCTGTCGGCGCTCATCGTCATCCCGCTGGCGCTTTATGAGCTAAGGGGTGAGCCACCGCCCCTCAGCCGGTGCGAGATTGGTCTTGCCGTGTTAGTCGGCATTTGTCTGTGTGTCGGTTCGATCCTGCAGCAGACCGCGCTCATCACCACCACGGCCACCAACGGCGGCTTCCTGACCGCGATCTACGTCGTGATGGTGCCCTTCACCGCCTGGCTGCTGATGCGCCAGCCTTTCCGTATACCCGTGCTCGCCGCTGGAGTCATCTCGGTCGCGGGCGCCTGGCTGCTGACGGCCGGCGGCAAACTGCAGGCCTTTGCGCCAGGCGATATCCTGCTGCTGCTGTCGGATATCGTCTGGGCCTTCTCCATCACCCTGGTCGGCGTTTTCATGAGACGCGCCAACCGGCCGTTTTTCCTGTCGCTCATGCAATACAGCGTCACCGCCGTTGTTAGCCTAGCCGCGGCGTGCATTTTTGAGCAAGTCACCTGGATCGGGGTACAAGCCGCCCTGCCCGCCATCCTCTACGCCGGCATCCTATCGGGCGGCATCGCCTTCACCTTCCAGATCGTCGCGCAGCGCTACACGCCGCCGTCGGAAGCCGCGCTGATCATGTCGCTGGAGAGTGTTTTTGCGGCGGTGG
>CANJPG010000077.1 GCA_947476065.1 Fidelibacterota bacterium | reverse complement strand
TTGAGCTGGCCGGCCAGCTCAACACTGGTCTCCAAACCGATACTCAATTAACATTCCACTCGGACCACCCAATGGGGGACGGTCAGCGCCTCGGATACAGTAGATCTTGGGTGAGGGGCGAGGCTCGTTGTTGTTTTGTGCACATCACCGAGTACAACGCTGAGGCCCGTTTATGAGTTCACGCCCTAGAAACCGCTATTTCAGGTGAGGAATTAGTTGAGGAAAATTGATCCGGAAAAGCTCCGCGACGTCGATGTATATTTTGCTGCGCCAAGCGAGCAAATCCGCACCGGTTTTCGTTTCACAATGCATAGCTACGGAATACACCACGAGCGCATTTTTGCACGTATCGAAGAACTGACCAATGCGATCAAGGCGTCGGCTCCAGACCTGCTGATTGTCGATGCTGATATGGGTCCATCTGCATTTGATTTGGTGAATGATATTCGCCATTTCAAACTAGGCCGTAACCCGTTCATCCTAATTGGTATGATGGTTGACGCTCAGACCGAAGGGGGCAGCAAAGCGTGCCATTCTTGCCGGGGCCGATGACGTAATGATTAAGCCCGTGGCACCTGGAATGTTATTAGACCGCGTAACGTACTTTACGATGCACCGTTTGCCGTTCATTGCGACCTCCGACTATCTCGGGCCGGAGCGCCGAAGGGCGGGCGACCCCCGAGCGTCTAAAATAAAGCACCTCGACGTTATCAACACTCTGAAGGCCAAGATCGAAGGAAGCCGCCTGAGCATGGCCGACCTCGACCGCGCAGTGAGAGGCAACCTAAATGACATGATGGCGGCGCGGCTCGACGCCAATGGTCTCAAGCTCGGCTCGGTGTGTGGGCTTATCCTCAGAGCCTATGAGGAAAAGCGGGTGGATAAGAGTGTCGAGGCGCTATTGCGAACACTAGTCGATGTGCTTGAAGACGCCATCCGTACAGCTCAAGCGTTAGGCGACCCTGATTTAGCGCAGGTTTGCGCGAAGCTAGCGCACCAAGTGAATGCTATGGCGGAGAACTACGAAAAGCCTACCTCCGATCAGTTCGGTACCATCCAGAAGCTTGGGACGGTGTTCGAACTGGCCAAGGCCGCAAAAATAAGCCCATCAGCCGTCGCCAGGGAATGAATATTCCATGTCTTCGGAACCGGCGGCAGGCCAGACAGTGATCGGAATTCTAAGAGTCTCTAACCTTGAGTAAAACCCAAGCAGAAAATGCGGTCCTTGCCATCGGGGAGGCCCTGTCCAGTGCCGCGATGGCGGCTCTAGCGCTGGCAAGGTCGTTTTGGATGGCCGCTCGTACTGGCACGTGCAAGGGATCATAGTCCGCGATATTCCGTTTCACCTGCATTGACACGAATAGGCAGGCAAACTCCTGTACACCCTGCGGGAACTCATCGAATATCTTAGAGGACTTGCATTGCGTCCTAGCGTAGGTGTGCGATAGGTGTCGATAGACCTGTAGCCAAGCCTGACTGTTCTGCGCTGCCTTGGTGGTTCCGATCAGTGAGTCGGCGCAGCAACGCGCCAGACTGTGGAAAAGTGCGTAATAGATTGTGCTGACTGACCGCTGCAAGTCGGACTGTCTTGGTCTTCCGTTCCCGATCTTAAGTAAGTGTTCGGCGGTATTTATAAGGTCGCTCGGCTTCACAGGGAGTGCTTTCGCTTATTAGATTTCGGAATAAATGAAATGCTAGGAAAGAATGGTTTCTCAATCTCGTGCAATTTACGCACAACCATCGTAAGGAACGCCGGGATTCGTTTTGGATCAAACCTGCCTTTCTTGTCTTCATAGAATATCGTGACGTCAATGTTGCCGTCGCCCTCACCACCAATCTTTCGCCGAAGCGTTAGATGCATGAGTTTGGTATTTGGAAAGCTCTCCTCAAAGACCTCCTTAATTAGGATCCTGATGTCTTTGCTCGACTCCATTTTTCCAATTCCTAACGTGTGCGTCGTCAAAGCATTTGGGACCGATGCGGGCGTGAATTAGCGGGGTGTTGGCCTCATCTGGTTGAAAGATCTTAGGCGGCGAGCTTGCGGAGAAACAAGCGAAGATGTTCGATGGTTTTCTGTATGATGCGGTGTCGTTCCTGCAGAATGCCTTGGCTACCACGATTGGTGCGAGCCATTAGCGCCGCTTCTGCACCGCTATCCGTATGGTCCAGGAGTTCACGCTTCTGTTACAGTTGGCACGCCACAAGAGATTCGAACACACACCACGACGAGGGCGGACTTGGGGTATTGCCGAAAAAGCCGCTAATTTTGCCGCCTCATTGCACGTAACGTTACGTATGTACGTATAGGTGGGCTTTATATGCACCGCTCACGTAACGTATAGGTATAGGCGCACTATTCCGCAGCCAGTAATTCAGGACTAGCGACGTCGGTCCCCTTCGGGGGCATCGCTAACAGTCCCGCCAATGTGTTGGCGGTCGCGTTGGCCACTAGTTTCAGCGGATCGTCGCCCAGGTGCGCATAAATTTCCGTGGTGCGGCTGTCCTTGTGTCCCAGCATCTTGCCAATCATGAACAGGCTGACGCCACCGGCCACCGCAGTTGACGCAAAGCTGTGGCGAAGATCGTGAAGGCGCACGCCCGGAAGCTTGGCGGTTACGCGCACCCGTTCCCAGACCTTCTGCAAGCCCACAAGGTGACGGCCCAGGCGCGGCGACGGAAATACATAAATACAGCCTTCGAGCTTGGGCAGGGCTCGGAGAAGGTCCAAGGCCGGTTTGCCCAAAGGCACATGCTTCGCCCCGGTCTTGCTGTCGGGCAGGCGAAGCAAGCTGCGTTCCCAATCAATGAACCGCCATTGCAGGGTAAGGATTTCCGATTTTCGGCAGCCGGTGAAAATCAGTAGCCGGATTGCGGCGACGGAAAGCGCAGCCTCCCCCTTAACAGCTTCGGCAGTCAATGCCTGCCCCAACCTTCCCAATTCTTCCGGACTCAGAAAGCGCTCGCAATGGCGGCTCTTATTGAGTTGAATGTTTCGGGCGGGGTTGTCCCCGCGTAGCCCGCGCTCCACAGCGAAATTTAGGATGGCCCGTAGAAGGGCTGTGGCCCGCGCTCCAACGCTTGCGCCACCCTTGACCCGGGCACGGCCCCGAAAACCCGTTTTCTCATCCACGGCCGTTTTTCCAGCCGTCACGTCGGCCTGGAATTTCTGCACGTCGATCTTGGTAAAAGCGTGAAGCTTGCGGTTCCCGATGAGGGGGCGGATATGGCGGTCGATATTGCTGCGGTCGGATTTCCAAGTTGAAGCTTTTTTGCGCGGCTTGAGGACGGGGCCTTCCTTGGAATAGAGGTCGCAGAGTTCATGGATCGTCGGATCGCGCCGGATGATGGCGCGCTCTTCCGCCGGATCATCGCCCTTGGCGACGGACCCCAGGAGAATCTTAGCCTGCTTGCGCGCATCATCCGGGGTTAGCGGGCCGTGGAGGCCGATTGTAATGCGCCTGGAACGGCCACCCTTGCGGTACTGCACCACGTAGCTGCGCTTACCCGAGGGGAAGACGCGGGGGCCGTAGCCGGGCAGATCATCGTCCCACAGCACGTAGTCCTTGTCGGCGGGGATTGCGCCGTCCACGATACGCTTGGTAATGCGGGTTGGAAGCTGCGACATACTGACCTCATCATTCGTTCCCGCGTAAGCACCACGTAAGCACGCGGCGGGAATCCCGAGGTCTCCTATTGAATACAGCGGACTCTAGTGGTCAACCTATATGATTGATTCGAGACACTTACGGACTTACAAGGAACCTTACGGAATTGGAGCTAGGGCGGTTCGCAATGACGAGGTCAGCGGTTCGATCCCGCTCAGCTCCACCATTCCGGCCGGAATTTTCGCGAACCGCTGCGCTTTTCAGTCCTAGCGCGTTCGGGATCGATCTTATTATTTTGCGCGTTTCGCGCGCGGGCCCGCTCAGCGCTGCTAAATAACTTTGAACCTGGTTTGCTGTTATGAGCGGCGCACAGAACCCAACCCTTCAAGAGGCTTTTGCGCTGTACCAGCAAGGCCGTATCGCCCAGGCGCAGGCGGTTTGCGACGTGCTGCTGCAATTGAAGCCGCGCGATGCGGCCGTGCTACACCTTTCGGGGCTGATGGCTTTTCAGGGCGGCGATGCGGCGCGGGCGGTGGAGCGGCTGGCGGCCTCGGTGGCGGCCAATCCGAACGATGCGACGGCCTTCAATACATATACGGCAGCCCTGGTCGCCCGCGGTGACTTCGACGCGGCCTTGCAGGCGGGCGAGCGGGCAATTGCTTTGCGCGCGGGTTACGCCAGCGCCTACAACAATCGCGGCAATGCGCTGAAAGGCCTCAAGCGCAACGCCGAGGCGGCGGCAAGTTATCGGCAGGCGATCGCGTTTAATCCAGGCCTTGCCGACGCCCACAACAATCTAGGCGCAGCCCTGACCGATCTGGGCGATTTCGACAGGGCCATCGCGAGCATCGATCAGGCCCTGGCGCTTAATCCCGGCTTTGCCCGCGCCCACAGCAACCGCGGCGTGGCGTTGCGAAAATCGAAACGTCCGGACCTGGCACTCGCCTGCTTCGACCAAGCCATCGCAGTGGAGCCGGACAATGCCGAACTTCACCATGGGCGTGGCACGATTCTGTGCGACCTCAAGCGCTTTCGAGCCGCCGCAGATAGTTTTTCTGCGGCCATCGCGCTGCGTCCGGGCTTTGCTGATGCTGCCCTTGGGCTGGGCTACGCCTTGAGCGAAGCCGGTGACTATGCGGCGGCGCTGCAAAGCTACGACGTGGCCTTGCAACATAACGACCGCGACGGCGGGCTGTGGAGCAACCGCGGCACCGCCTTGAGCAACCTTGGCCGGCATGAAGAAGCCCGGGCCAGTTACACCCGCGCCATTGCCTTGAATCCAGCATCGGCCGAAGCTTTCAACGGGCGCGGAATCACTCTGGCCAATACCGGCGACCACGTTGGCGCAATTGCCGACTACGACCAGGCGCTGCGCCTGGACCTCACTTATGCCGAAGCACATATGAATCGCGGCGTCAGTCTTTTGCAGCTGGGCCGAATGCCCGAGGGCTGGGCCGAATATGAGTGGCGCTGGCGCCATCCGCGCCTGGTTTTGGACGCGCGCCGTTTTCTGCAGCAGCAATGGACCGGCGAGCAAACTCTCGCCGGCAAAACGATTCTGCTGCACAACGAGCAGGGCCTGGGCGATGCGCTACAGTTCTGCCGCTACATTCCCATGGTCGTCGCCGAGGGTGCGCGTGTGATCCTGGAAGTGCAGCGTTCGCTGGCGCCGTTATTTGCGGACATGGACGGTGTGGCGCAGGTGGTGGTACGCGGCGAAACGCTGCCGTCCTTCGATCTGCACTGTCCGCTGCTCAGTTTGCCGCTGGCCTTTGCCACTGACCTCGCGAGCATCCCCGCGCCGGGCACTCATATTCGCCCCGATGCCGCCAAGGCAGCCGCATGGGCAGAAAAGCTGGGCCCAAAAACACACCGACGTGTTGGGTTGACTTGGAGCGGCAACCCCGCCCAGTCCAATGATCGCAACCGCAGCGTGGCCCTGGCCGATTTCGTGACGGCGCTGCCCCAGGGCTTCGATTACATCAGCCTGCAAAAGGACCTGCGCGACACAGACCGCGCCGCGCTAGAGAGCCTGGGCATTCGCCACTTCGGCGACGAGCTGCTGGACTTCACCGACACCGCCGCCCTCTGCACGTTGATGGACGAGGTCGTCACCGTCTGCACCAGTACGGCGCATCTGGCCGGCGCCCTTGGCAAGCCCGCGCGCGTGTTGCTGTGTTTCAATCCCTGCTGGCGCTGGCTGCTGGCGCGCAGCGACAGCCCCTGGTATCCGTACGCGACGCTCTACCGCCAGTCGCGGCCCGGGGTCTGGGCAGACGTATTTGCGCGGGTGAAGGCCGACATGGGCGGTTGATTCTGTCCCGGCAATAGCGCGTATACCCTTGTTTTCATGGCCTTAAAGACTAGGATCACTGCCGGTTTACCCCCGGGGATCACGTAACGTGCAGTGGCTCAATATCTTTGGTGACTCGGCCAAACGCAGCGCCGAAGACCGCCGGGCACACTTGGCCAAACCGGCCCCGGCCCCAGGCTACGGCTACGACTATTTCGACAATCCGGACTATATCGGTTACGGCGGTTATCGCTACGACGGACGCTACAGGGGCGCCGCCGAGCGGATGCGTGACCACTTCGGTTTGGCAACCGGCAGCAAGGTGCTGGAGATCGGCTGTGCCAAGGGTTTCATTCTCTATGAATTCCACGTGCTCGGCATGGATGTGACCGGCCTCGACGCCAGCAGCTATGCCGTCGCCAACGGCAAGGCGGAAATCCGCGACCGACTCAGTGTGCATACCTCGCCGCGACTGCCTTTCGCCGACAAGACCTTCGATCTTGTGCTGGCCAAGGAGGTTCTGCCGCACCTTGAAGAACGCGACGCGCTGACGTTGATCGGTGAGATCATGCGCGTGGGCAAAGCCGCATTTCTCGAACTGCAATGCGCCGATACGCCGGAAAGCGCTGAGATGATGAAACAGTGGGACCAGACCCACCAGACGATCAAATCCGAAGCATGGTGGAAAGACAGCCTGGCCGCGCTGAACTACACAGGGGCGTACCATTGCCGCAACCTTTTCTAGCCGCCATCTTTGATTTGGACGGCGTGCTGACGGACACCGCCGACGTACACGCGCGAGCGTGGAAGGACATGGTCGACCCCATCGTCAGCCGTCCCTTCGACGTTGTGCACGACTATCAGGCCTATGTGGCGGGCCGGCCGCGCATCGCGGGGATCCGCGACTTCCTGAAATCCCGCGACGTCGTGCTGCCGGAAGATGAGCTTCACAAAATCGGCGAGGAGAAGAACCGGCGGTATGTCGCCAACCTGGCCCGCGTCGGCGTGCGGGTAAACCCCGAGATGCTCGCACGCATGGAGCAATACACCGCCTCGGGCGTGAAGATTGGCATCGCTTCATCCAGCAAAAACGCGCGCTTGGTGCTGGACATGGCAAAGTTACCTTTCACCGGCATTCTGGTCGACGGCAACGATGTCGAGACATTGGGCCTGGCGCCCAAGCCGGCGCCGGATATTTTTATTCATACAGCCAAGCTGCTGGGCGTACCCATGGCCCAGTGTATTATCTTCGAGGATTCCGAGGCGGCGCTGCAGCAGATTGCCCCGGCGCACGGCGTATTGGTGCATTTCTAATGATCGCGCACATGATTATGGCCAGCACATGATCGTAGGTCTTTGCCACGGCTGTTTCGACATTCTGCACTTCGGCCATGTGCGGCACTTCAAGGCTGCCAAAGCCATGTGTGATGAGCTTGTGGTCTCGATCACCGCCGATGCCTTTGTGAACAAAGGGCCCGACCGGCCGGTGTTCACCCTGGAGCAGCGCATGGAAGTGGTCGGCGGTATCGTGCACGTGAGCCGCGTCGTGGCTAGCCATTTCCCCACAGGTCTGCAGTCCCTTCAGGCCGTAAAACCGCAGCTTTATTTCAAGGATGCAGAGTATAAGAACAGCACCCATCCCGGCTTTCTGGAGGAGCAGGCCTACTGCCTGGCGAACGGAATAAAAATGGTGTTTACCGAAGAACTGAGATCCTCGTCGAGCGCAGCGCTTGCCCGGCTGAAGCAGGCGACCAATGTCTGAGATCGTCGTCATTGGCGCCGGTTTCGGCGGGCGCTATTTCGCCGACGCCGTGGGCGCGCCCTGTTTCAGCCGCTCCAACGGCTATGATCTCAATCACAATCTCGACGGCCTCCTGCGCGAGATTGCCGCCGCGCGGCCGCGCCATGTGGTGAACTTTGCCTCGCAAAGCATGGTCGGCGAAAGCTGGCAAAATCCCGATCACTGGATGCAGACCAACGCCGTGGCCCAAGCGAGCTTGATCAAGGCTTTGGCCAAATTCGATTTCATCGACCACTACCATCTGTTCACCACGCCCGAGGTCTATGGCTCGACCAGCGGCTGGATCAAGGAAAGCTGGGCCTTCGCACCCTCGACGCCCTATGCCGCATCGCGCGCCGCCGGCGATTGGCTTGCTAAGCTGTGGCATACCCAATACGGCTTTCCGGTCATCTTCACGCGCGCCGCCAATATCTACGGCGAAGGCCAACAGCTCTACCGCATTATTCCGAAGACGATTTTGTTCGCGCTGACGGGGCGCAAGATTCCGCTGCATGGCGGCGGGCTATCGACGCGGGCTTTCGTGCACATGGACGACGTCACCGCGGCGATCAAGGTCCTGATGGACAAGGGCACGGTCGGTGAGACCTATCACATCTCGCCGCGTGAGAGCATCGCCATCCGCGACCTCGTGACCATGATCGAGAAATACCTGGGTATCAGCGGCGTGGCGGAGATTTCGGGCGACCGGCCGGGCAAGGATCAGGCCTATCTGCTGGACTCCGGTGCCATCATGGCGCTGGGCTGGGCGCCGACGATCAGCCTCGCAGACGGCGTGGCCCGCGTCGCGCGCTGGGTGCGCGCCAATCTCGACACGCTGTCGAAAATGCCGACCGACTACAGGCACACGCCATGAACGCTCAGATGGCGGCTCCTCTCAAGGCCCGCATCGGTCCGCGATGAAGGTTCCGTTCGTTGATATACCGGCGCGCCTCAGCCCCTATCGGGAGCGCTTTCACGCCGTTCTCCAGCGGGTGCTGGACCACGGCCAAGCCATTCTGGGCCCAGAGGTCGGCGAATTTGAACAGGGTTTGGCGAAGTTTGTCGGCTGCGCCCATGCGGTAACGGTCGCCAACGGAACTGATGCGCTCATTCTCGGTTTGAAGGCCCTCGGCGTGAGCGGCGGCGAGATTATCACCACACCGATGTCCTATCTCGCGTCTACGTCATCCATCGCACTGGCCGGCGCCACGCCGGTTTTTGCAGATGTGGGCTCGGATCTCAATCTCGATGTTGCTGCTGTCGAGAAAGCGATAAATCAGCGGACCCGTGCGATTCAGGTCGTCCACCTCGGCGGCAATCCTGCGCGCATGACAGAGCTCAAAAACCTCGCCGATGCGCACGGTTTGATGTTGATCGAGGACTGCGCGCAGGCCTTCGGCGCCAGCATGGGAAACAACGTCGGTACCCTCGGGGATCTGGGTGCGGTGAGTTTTCATCCCCTTAAGAACCTGGGCGCGGTCGGAGATGCAGGCGCCATATTCACCAACGATGCCGCCGTCGCAGACCAGCTACGCCTCGCGCGCAATCATGGCCACAGCTCGCGCGATCAGTGTGAGTTCTGGTCAATCAACAGCCGCTTGGATAGCCTGCAGGCGGGGTTTCTGCTGGCGATGCTTGAAGAATTTCCGGCGGTGCTGGCGGCGCGGCGCGGCCAGGCGGCCCTTTATCGAGAGGGTCTGGGAGGCGTCGTGGGCTTTCCGACGGTGAACGCAGGGGCCTCGCCCAGCTATAATTTTCTCTACGTACTGGCAGATCGAAGGGACGAGTTGCGCATGAGTCTTGCGCAAGCGGGCATCGATACCCGGATACATTATCCCCTTCCGATTCACCGCATGAATGCCGCTCGCAACATAGCTCCTGCCGCCCTGGCGAACACGGAGCGCTATACACAGCAGATCCTGAGCCTGCCGATGGGGCCTCATATCACGACAGACCACATAGCCTATGTCGTCGAAAAAATGCGGGCATTCTATGTTTAAGGTGCTCTGGGACGTTGCCACCTGTCCGATGACCTTCGATTTCGCCACCTACCTCGCGATGATGGATTGCTATCGCCAGGTGAACGCACCGGCGCTCGACGTCGCCATGACCATTCGCACAGGTCCTTTTCGCACAAAGACGCCGCGCGATCAGACCATGAGCGAGGCAGAGAAGAGGTGGCGCCTGAAGAGCATCATCATGGACATGTGCGAGCTGCTGCCGAGCATCAAAACGCTGCGCGTGACAGACCAAGAACCTGAAGAGATTGATTACCCTCCGAAGTACAAGGAATTCGGCTTTCCGTATCACGCCAAGCACGTCCTCGAGGCCTTCCACCACGGTGCAAACCCCAGTGTTTTCCGCGCACCCGCATATGCCAAACAAATGGTGGCCGCGTCCCGGCCTTACGTCACGCTCACCTTGAGAACCAGCCGGCATTTCCAGCAGCGCAACGTTGATCTGGCCGCCTGGTATAAATTCCATCAATACCTCCGCGCCACGGGCCTCGATGTGCTGGTGGTGCCGGACCAGGAAGACGTGCTGGGGGGAGGCGCCTACAAGGCGTTTGACTGGCAGGCGATGCTGCCGGCGGTTTTCGACCTACGCCTACGATTCGCACTGTATGAGGGCGCTTTGATGAATATTGGCAGCGCCAACGGGCCGGTAGGTGTGATGTTCTATTCCAATGCGGCGGTCATACAGTTTGACCAGTACCGGGGCAACGTACTGCCGGAGACATACTGGACCAAGGCCAGTGGTTTTCCGGCAGGCGGCCAATATCCCTGGTGCCGTCCGGACCAGCGGATGGCCTGGAAAGATTCAAGTTATGAGAACCTCGTCGATGAGTGGCGAATCCTGGGGCTGCCGGGCGGACCGGGATAAAAGCCCTCGGCGAAGAGCTTAAGCGCGAGATGGCCGCCAGGATGTCCCACGCCGGCATATGTGCGCAGAGTTTGACGCTCGTCAATTAAGCGTTCTGGACCAACAGCTAGGCTCACGCTATATGGGCGCCGGTCGAACAAAGGCGATTCGGCCGGGTCGCGGACGATAGCAGGGAATAAATGGACAAATTTGATCTCGCCATTGTCGGTAACGGCGTTATCGGCACACTCACCGCGCTGACAGCCGCGGAGGCCGGTCTGCGGGTGGCTTTGGTGGGACGTCCCGGTCGTCCCGGCAGTGCCAGCATGGCCGCGGGCGCGATGCTCAACGTATTAGGCGAGGTCGATGGACCCGTTGACGACTATGTCACGCGTAAGATCGAGATCGGGCACCGGGCGATCGCCATGTGGCGCAAATTGCTGCCGGCGGAGATTTTCGTCGCCGACCAGACCCACATCTATAAAAAGTCCGACCGCACGGAGCTCGAGGTCAAATGCTTCGGCGCGATTGCTGAGGCCGCGAAAGTCACGCCGCAGCGTATCGGCGACAAGGACGTCGTGCTCCTCAAAGACGAACCCGCGGTCTCGACGCCGGATCTTTTTGCCTGGCTGGACGCGCGTCTTGCCGCCTTGGGTGTTTTGGTGGTCGAGACGCCACCGCCTGCGGCAAAGGTCGTGCGCTGCGCCGGATCCTTCACCGCCGGCGCCGGACCGCTGCCGCTGTTTTATGGGGTCGGGAATGCCATGACCCTCAGCGACGTCGACTTGAAATTACCGCCGCGTACGGTGCTGCGGACGCCGAACCGCGGCAACACTTGCGGTCTGCACATCGTTCCCCGCGGAAGATCGTATTATGTCGGCGCCGGCAGCTACCTCGCCACCGGCCCGAGCGACGGTTACCGCTTTGAGACCTTGCGCTATCTTATTGAATGCCTGGAAGCGGATTTCGGCGTGGAGACATGGCAAGCGGCTATTCAACCGTTGAAGGGTTACCGGCCTATCTCCTTTGACGGCAAGCCTCTGCTGGGTCCTTTGCGAGCCGAACCAAACGTCTATGTCGCAACCGGAACCAAACGCGACGGCCTGACCTACGCGCCGGTGATTGCCGAAGACATCCTGAACTGGGTGAAAGGCGCACCGCGCGGCGTCTTCGACGGCTGGGAGCCCGACCGCAAGCCGATCAGCTATGGCCCGAAGGACTACGCCATCGACGTCTATATCGCGAACCGCCGTGCCGCCCTCAACGAACATGGACGGGACCGCGCGGTCGAAGATCTGCGCAAGGATGCCGAAGCGGCTTACCAGCTCGCCCACAAGAAATTCGATCTGCCGGCCGACTTTGGCCTCCACCCGGAAATATTGCACGTCATATGAAAATCCTCGTCACCGGCGCCTGCGGCTACAAAGGCTCTGTTCTCGTGCCCAAACTTCTGGCTTTGGGCCATGAGGTCTTGGCTTACGACACGCAGTGGTTCGGCAACTACCTGCCCCAACACGCGAAGCTGACGGTGCAGAATATCGATACGCGCACGCTAGATGAAAATACGATGCCAGCGGTCGATACGGTTATCCACTTGGCGTCAGTCGCCAACGATCCCTGCGGTGATCTCAATCCAGCGCTGACCTGGGAAATCTCAGCCTCCGCGAGCATGCGTCTGGCCGCCGCCGCCGTGCATCGGGGAGTCAAGCAGTTCATCTATGCCTCTTCCGCCAGCGTCTACGGCATCAAAGAAGAAGAGCGCATTGTCGAAGACCTGCCGCTCACGCCGATATCGGTCTATAACCGGGCCAAGATGGTCACCGAGCGTGTGCTTCTGTCTTACGCCGGCAAGATGATCGTCCAGGTCATCCGCCCGGCGACCGTCTGCGGATTATCGCCGCGCATGCGCCTGGATGTTGCCGTCAATCTGCTGACCATGCAAGCCCTGTCGCGCCGGCGTATAACCGTGCTGGGCGGCAGCCAGTACCGACCCAATATCCATATCGATGACATCACCGATCTTTATTGCTGGCTGCTAGACAGGCCCGACGTGCAGGGCATCTTCAATGCCGGCTGGGAAAACCTGGCCGTCGGCGACATGGCCAAGATGATTGGTGAAATCACCGACGCCGAGATCGTCATCGAGCCCTCGAACGATCCGCGGTCCTATCGCCTGGATTCAACCAAACTAGGCAACGCCGGCTTCGTCGCCA
>CANJPG010000076.1 GCA_947476065.1 Fidelibacterota bacterium | reverse complement strand
TGAGGGTCGCGAATATCAAAGGCGTCGATGATGACCGAGCCCTTATCCGATAGCATCGTGTACGTAATGCCGGTTTTTTCGGCGAAGCCTGCCAGGATATCCGGCGGATCATAGCTGAGCGAGACCAGCGGGTAGCCGCGCTCGGACAATGCCCCCGCAATAGCTTGCAAATCCTTCAACTGCGCCTGGCAGTAGGGACACCACTTCGCCGAGCGCACAAAGGCAATCACAACACCTTTCGAGCCGGTGATGTCGGTAAAATTTTTGGCTACATCTTTCTGATCGCGGGCGGCAAACGCCGTCGGGATTTTGGCCCCAATCTTGGGGCCGATATCAATCGTGTCGGCGAAGGTGGGCACCGCGAAAACGAGCGCCGCGGCAAAAAGGAAAAGACGGCCCAGGTGGTTCATGGTCTTTCCTTATTTTGCAGCGATCGCCTGATCGATGGCGGCCCTGATCTCTGGCGCATCGGGCACGACTTTGGTCGGGAATGAGGCGACCAGTTCGCCCTTCGCATTCACCAGGTACTTGTGAAAATTCCACTTCGGCGCCTTGTCGGCGCCCAGCACTTCAACCGCCCACTTGTAGAACGGATGCGCATCGGCGCCCTGCACCGAAACCTTCGAGGCCAGCGGGAAATCGACGTCGTATTTGGCTGTGCAGAACTGTTTAATCTCGGCATTGGTGCCCGGTTCCTGGCCGCCGAAGTTGTTGGCCGGCACGCCTAGCACGATCAGGCCTTTGCCTTTGTATTCCTTGTAGATGTGCTCGAGGCCTTCGTATTGCGGCGTGAAGCCGCAGAAGGACGCCGTGTTGACCACCAGCACCGCCTTGCCCTTGTACTGCGCGAGCGGCAGCGGTCCGCCTTCGATGCTTTCGAAGGAGAAGTCGTGGGCGTTCTTGGCCATGGCAGCGCCTCCTGTCAGAAGTCCCATCGCGAGCGCCGCGGCTCCAGCGAGTTTGGCGAATGTCTTAACCATAACGCTCCTCCTTCCAAGGATTTCCCCGCATGTGGTAACCGCGAGCTTCCCAGTAGCCGGGCTGGTCGCGGTCCATGAAGGTGATGTGGCGGATCCACTTGGCGCTTTTCCAGAAGTAGAGATGCGGCACGACCAGCCTGACCGGACCGCCGTGTTCGCGGTCCAAGGGCTTGCCTTGCCATGTATGCGCCAGAAAGACATCGTCGCGATCCACATCCGCTAATGGGATATTTGTCGAGTATCCGTCGTAACTTTTTACCATTAGGAACTTGGCGGACGGTAGCGGTTTTACCTGCTCCAGCAGGGTGCGCATGGCAACCCCGACCCAGCCATTGTCGTAGCGCGACCATGTGGTCACGCAGTGGATGTCATTAAGATAGCTGACCTGGGTCTGGCCCATAAACTCGTCCCACGACCACTTGAGCGGGTGAGCCACCTGCCCTGCGACCGATAAGCTCCATTCTTTCAGCGATAAATTGGGCTGAATCCCCAAATCCAGCACCGGGAAATCCTGCGTGATTCGCTGGCCCGGCGGGCGGCGATCAACCCTGGGATCGGCGGTGGTGCCGGTGAGTGCGCGGCCTTCGTCGGCCCACTTCTCCTTTGTCCGGATAAGCTTGGCATTCACATCTCCGTGAGGCGGGTCTTCAGGCGGCTTATCGCCGATCATGGCGCTGCCCTTTCAACGCTAGCCCTTGGCGCGCATGACCCGCGCCTGCTCGCGCTGCCACTCGCGTTTCTTGATGTCGTCGCGCCGGTCGATGGCGTTCTTGCCCTTGGCTAAACCCAGTTGCACCTTGGCCTTGCCGCGATCGTTGAAATAGAGACTGAGCGGCACCACCGTCATGCCCTTGCGCCCAATGGCGGCCATCAGCCGGTCGATCTCTTTCTTGTGCAGAAGGAGTTTACGCTTGCGCGTCTCTTCATGCTGAAAGTGGCTCGCACCTTCGTAGGTCGGGATATGGAGGTTGATGAGATAGATCTCGCCATGCTCGACCTGGGCGAAGGCTTCCACCAGCGTGCAGCGGCCCAGGCGCAGTGATTTGACCTCGCTGCCCATCAGCATGATGCCGGCTTCGAGGGTGTCTTCGATGGCGTAGTTGTGGCGCGCCTTGCGGTTCTGCGCCACGTTGCCGTGGGAAATGAGGGCCTTTGCCATGGGGCTTATATGCGCGCCGCCTGCCCGATAAGCAAGCTGGCTAGTTCAGCAAGCCAGCCGCCCGCATGGCTTCCTCGATCCGGGCCTTGCTCTTGATCTTGAGCGGGGCCAGCGGCAAACGCACGTCAGGCTGGCATTTGCCGAGCAGGCTGGCGGCGAACTTGGCCGGGGCCGGGTTGGTCTCGACGAACATCGACTCATGCAAGGGCGCCAGCACGTCGCGCACGCGGAAGGCGTCGTCGTAGGTGCCCAGGTGCCAGGAGTCCTGCAGCTGCGCGCAGAGGTGTGGCGCTACGTTTGCGGTCACCGAAATGCAGCCAACGCCGCCTTGCGCCAGGAAGCCGATGGCGGTGCCGTCTTCGCCCGACAGCTGACAGAACTTCGGCCCCACCAGCTGCAGCATCTTCTGCGGGCGGCTGAGGTCGTTGGTGGCATCTTTGACGCCGACGATATTCTCGTGCTCGGCCAGCTTGGCCATGGTCTCGACCGACATGTCGATCACGCAGCGTCCGGGGATGTTGTAGATGATGATCGGGATATCGACGGAATTAGCGATGGCCAGGTAGTGCAGCAACAAGCCTTCCTGGTTCGGCTTGTTGTAATAGGGCGTGACCACCAAAGCAGCGTCGGCGCCAGCCTTCTTGGCGTGTTTGGTCAGGGCAATGGCTTCGTCGGTGGAATTGGAACCCGCGCCGGCAATCACCGGCACGCGGCCCTTGGCCACTTCAACGCATAGCTCGACCACACGCTTGTGCTCGTCGTGGGACAGCGTCGGCGATTCCCCAGTGGTGCCGCAGGGCACGAGACCGTGAGAGCCTTGCTCGATCTGCCAATTGACGAAATCCTGGAAAGCCGGCTCGTCCACCTTCCCCTTGGCGAAGGGGGTGATAAGAGCGGTGATGGAACCGCGAAACATGAAACGCTCCTGCGTTGAATCCGGCGCGCATGGTACGATAAGGCCGGCGGCGGGCGGACATTACCGGGAGCCCGGCCCAGCCACAAGGGATTGGGCTGAGAAGGCCATTGAGCCCTCGGACCCATGATAAGGCCCTGATATCCCAAGCCCTTGCCGCCGACCGGAGACCCTAAAAAAGCAGCAATTCGGCTGCGGGTCATGGACGGACCGGCGACTTACATATAGTGATGGGCGCACACAGATGCGCAGACAACGTGTTGACCAAGCGAACGGACGATCGAGGCGGAGGCCAAGCGAACGGTCATCCGCCTTTGCCGTATTGGCTGGCCTTTGCGCGATCTTGAGTTCGGCGGCACTGGCCCAGGAGGGTGCTGCCGTCGCCAAGCCGGGCATCATCCTGCCGGAACGCAAGCCACCCGTCCCGCCCGCTAAGACACCGCCCGCAAAAGCCGCCGCGGCGACGCCCGCGCCGGAGACGCTTGAGCCGGCACCCATGCAGGCCCTCACCGTCACGGCCCAGGCCTCGAGTCTGTCGACCCGCGACAAGAATGCCCTCAATGAGGCGGTCAAGGCCGCGATGAAGCGCAATTGGCCGAAGGCCCGCGCCGCTATCGCCGTCGCACACAATCCGCTGTTGTCCAAGATCATCGAATGGGCCTTCCTGCGCGAGCCCGGCAACCACGCGAGTTTTACCGAGCGCACCGCCTTCGTGACCGCCAATCCCAAGTGGCCGGCAACCGAGAATATCCGCCGCCGCGCCGAAGACGCCATCGACGCCTCAGACTCGCTCGCCGCCCTCAGCACCTGGTTTGCCGCCAACCCGCCCATGACGACCGCCGGCAAGATCGCCTATGCCCGGGCTCTGCGCGCCGAGGGCAAAACCGAGCAGGCCCATGCCATGGCCCGCGAGGCCTGGACGATGGGCACCATCAACAAGGACGACGAACGCAGTTTCCTGCGCGAGTTCGGCGAGATCCTGACACCCGCTGATCACTGGGCGCGCATCGACCTCATCCTGTACGACGAACAGACCAGCGCCGCCGACCGCCTGCTGTCCTATGTCGATCCCGGCCACGCCGCCGTGGCGCGGGCGCGCATGGCGCTGATCGGCTCGGCCAAAAACATGGAAGCGCTGGTGGCCGCCGTACCGGCCGACCTGCAGAAAGATTCGGGCCTGCTCTATGATCGGGTGAAATTCCGCCGCGAGCACAACAACGATGCCGGCGCCCGACAGCTGGTGCCGCCCTATGCCGCCGGCGGGCCCCGCCCCGACTTGTGGTGGCGCGAACGCCATACCCTGGCGCGCCAGGCCCTGGCCGAAGGCAACGTCACCGAGGCCTATACCCTGGCCAAACATCACGGCAGCGTCGATCCTTCGACTGTGTCCGAGGCCGAGTGGCTGGCGGGCTGGATCGCGCTGCGCTTTCTGAAGGACGGCGAAACCGCGCTCGCACATTTCGAGAAGGTCTATGACTCGGTGCAGACGCCGCCCAGCCTCGCGCGCGGCGCCTACTGGACAGGTCGGAGCACCGAGTTCCTCGGCCGGCCGGACCTCGCCGTCGAGTGGTATCGGCGCGCGGCGAATTACGTCACGACGTTCTACGGCCAGTTGGCCCTCGCGCGGCTGAAGGACGCCACGCTGCCGCAGCTGCCGCAAGACCCGACACCCACGCCGGAAGAACGCGCCGCCTTCAATGCCAACGAACTGACGCGGGCCCTGCGCGCGCTGATGGACGTGGATGCCAAGCCCTATCAGCGCCTGTTTGCGCAGTCACTGGCCGAGAGCACCGACAGCGCCGTTGACCGCCAGATGACGGCCGAGCTTGTCAGCCAGCTGTCGCGCACCGATCTGGGCGTCGTCGTCGCGCGCCAAGCCGCGCGCGAGAAGATCACGCTGGTGCGCTACGGCTACCCTGCCCCGCCCTATGGTTATCCGGCTACGCCGGAGAAGGCGCTGATCCTGTCGATCACGCGCCAGGAAAGCAATTTCGACGTCGCCGCCCAAAGCAGTGTCGGTGCGCGCGGCCTGATGCAGCTGATGCCGCCGACCGCCAAGGCCGTGGCCAAGGCGGCCAAAACTCCTTACGCCGAAAAACGCCTGACGTCGGATGCCGCCTACAACGTGCGGCTCGGATCGACCTATCTCGGGTCGCTAATTGACACGTTCAATGGCTCCTACATCCTGGCGACGGCGGCCTACAACGCCGGCCCCGGACGGTCGCGCCAGTGGATCAGGCAGTTCGGCGATCCACGCGATCCCGGCGTCGATCCCATCGACTGGATCGAACAGATCCCTTTCAACGAAACCCGCAACTACGTGCAGCGCGTGATGGAGAACCTGATGGTATACCGCGCCGTGCTGGACGACAGCGCCGAGATCCCGAAGACGCTCGAAAGCGAATTGGCGCGGCATCAGTAGATTATTCAGTCCGTAACCTGATGCGCGTTGGGTCCTGGGAATAAATCCCAGGACGACATTGGATTTTATTGGTCATCCTGGAGCTTGTCCCCAGGATCCATGTTTCCAAATGTCCAACTAGTGCGGCGCTGAGATCGTCTGGATCGACGGCGCTTGCGGGCGTGCGCCCGGCTTGGCCAGCAGCGGACCAACCAACTCCGCGATGTCGTCGGCTTCCAGCGCCCCTGCCCGCGCATAGCGCAGTACGCCGTCACGGTCGATGATGTAGTTGGTCGGGATCGCGCGGCCGATAGGTTCGTAGACGCCGCTAAACACCTTCAGCAGCGGAAACGACAAAATGCTTTGCAGACTTTGAATGGCGCTAACCGGGACCTTGTCGGCGTCGGTGGTCACGGCGACGATGCGCAGGCCCCGGTACTCGGGCTTGCGTGCGGCAGCGTCGAGGCGCGGCAGTTCCTGTTTGCAAGGGCCGCACCAGGTCGCCCAGAAGTTCAGGACGATGACCTGGCCGCGTAAGGAATCGAGCGAGACCTGTTCCCCGTTCAAGGTCGTACCGCTGAAGGCGGGCGCCGGCGCGCCGACAATGGGCTTGGCATAGCTCGTACCGGCTGAGGCCAAGACGAGAACTGCCGCAAAAAATCTTATCAGCCGGATGATCGACGTCGCCACGTTGCTCTCCCGAATTGCAACCACAAGCACGTGAGCGATGGTAAAGCGGGCGCGCTTTTCCTTCAACGCAGTTAGTGCGTCGTTGTTGGCTGCTGCTCGCCCTTGGCGAGTTCGTCGTATTGTGCGGCCAGCGTTTTGCACGCATGCTGGGCGGCCTGGCCGCTGACTTGCGAGGCCAGCCGGCGCATTTCACGCGCCATGGCGGCGTAATGGGCGGCTTTATCGGGCGCTTCCTGCGTTTTGTTCATTGTGCACCTCCCGCCCGCTTTCGCGGCCGACCTTATCTAATCATCGGGATGCAACTTGGATTTCCTCCAGCGCTATCCTCTTAAGGCCCTGATCTTTCACACACAGAACGCAGCAACAAGGGCTCGCGGTCCGATCATGACTGCAGCGTAATGCGCCAGCACGCGGGGCGTGCAGCGCGCATGTCTAAGTCGCCCAAAGAAAAAGGCCGGTTGTTCACCGGCCTCTGCACATTCAAATGTATGTCTGGCGCGCGTGAGTTGAACTAGCTGGCGGCAATAGCCGCCTTGGGCATACCGCCGACGCGGGCGTTGCCGATCATCGGGCGCTCTGCGCGCGGAACTTCAACCGGCGCCAGCCCGGTTTCAGTGATGCGCTTGCAGTGGCCTTCCATATAGGCGCCGGGCTCGATGGCCAGGCTTTCGTGTTCGACGTCGCCCGACATGCGGGCGGTGGAGGCAAGGAACACGCTTTTTGCGCGGATCATGCCTTTGACGGCCCCATGCATGCGCACGGTCTGGGCCGAGACTTCACCGATGACCGAGCCTTTGACGCCGACGATCAAAGCCTTGCAGCGGATGTCGCCGTTGACCACGCCGTCGACTTGAATCTCGCCGCCTGAGTTGAGATTGCCGTCGATGGTCAGATCGGCGCTGATAATGGACGGCACGGCTTTGACAGCCATCTCCGAGCGCGCATCCTGCGCGTGCCCATTACCATTTACCGCTTTACTGCTTTTTGAAAACATCACTACCGGCCTTTAGAAACTTCAAAGGATTTACATGTTGTCCGTTGTTGAGCACTTCATAATGCACGTGAGGGCCCGAGCAGCGTCCGCTGCACCCCAATTGTCCGAGAACAGTGCCGCGTACGACCTTGTCCCCTTCTTTGACATTGATACGCGCCATATGTCCGAAGCGCGTGATCAGCCCCATGCCGTGGTCGATTTCAACCATGCGACCATAGCTGCCATCCCAACCGGCGTGAACAACTTTCCCCTCGCCGGTGCTGAGCACCGATGACTTGTATGCCGCGCCCAAATCAAGCCCAAGATGTTGAGCGGTGCTGCCGGTGAACGGATCGGTGCGGACCCCGAATCCGCTGTTGATTTCGAAGTCCTTCACCGGCGCGTCGAGCGGCAGGCGGGTGATGAGGCTTTGCAGGTCGGTCAGGCGGTCGACATTGCCATTGAGGATATTGAGCGACTCCTGCAAGGGGCCGGACTCGCGCGCGGCCTTGTCGAGCGGCACGAACGGACCGCCCTGTCCGCCGCGCTGGTTCTGGCGCTTGGCGAGCAGATCGATATCGAGGCCGGTGATGCTGAGCGAAGATTCAATGTCTGAGATCTTGGTCTCGGTGACTTCCGAGAAGCGGTGATAGAGCAGCAGCTGATTGCTCTCCATCTCGCGGATCTGGTTTTCCAGCGTGCCGACTTTCTGCGAGAGGTTCTCGCGCTCGGACAGCGCCATGTCGCGTTCGATGACGACCTGACGGAGTTCCAGGCTGTCGGTGGCGATGAACGGCGTCTTTTGGTGATGACCGACGACGTTGACCATGGAATCTTCGAGGTCAGATAGTTCGGACAGCAGGCTCTTGCGCTGTTCATCGGCATGGCCGCGGTCGAGTTTGGTCTTGCTGAGCACGAGATCGACGTCGTCGCTATCGCCCGAGAAGGCGCTGGCCGGATCGATCAGGGCATCCTTGGCGCGGCTTTTGATTTTGGCGACCAGGCCTTCTTTCTTGTCGCCCGATTTGAGCGCGCCGGCCTTGTTTTTCAGCAGTTCTGCTTCGCGGTCGACCAACGACAGGGAGTGCTGGTAATTGGCTTCGAGGTCTTTGGTCAGGTCGGCGACGCGCTCTTTGTAGATCGAGACCTGGGCGAGCAGTTGCTCGTAGCCCACGCGCGCGTCCTTGATTTCGGTGTTCTTGGCGTTGATGCGCTCAGAGTGGTTCATGGCCAGGCCGGAGCTGAACAGCGTCCAGGTGCCGATGACCAGACTCACCGTCACCAGGACCGCCTGGCGGTTGGTGGAGAGCCTGAGTGTGCGCATGCGTTCTCCCGAGCGGACAATCAGCTGCCGTTCCGGAAAGAAGCGTTGAAGTAGTTTTTGGACCCGGTTGAGCCCACGATCCTGCGGGTCAAACTTCGAGTGTTGTTTGCCTGAAAACACGCCGTCCCCTCTTACTGATGACACCCGTTCAGTAATCACCGGAGGCTTTTTTTTATTTTGCCTCGCAGTTTGGTCTCTTGCATTTCCTTTGAAACAGACGCCCCAAAGCGTGTCTGTTTCGCGTTCTTTTTGCAACGCACAAACGTTGCCGCCGCCCAAGGTAGCGCAAGCCGCCACCGTTATCCTGACGACTTTATCCCAGAAATTCAAAGAGAAAGTAAAATACGATTATAGTTATATATATCAATAACTTAATGATATTTTTAAAGTTCTTTTGCGAACCTTCGGCAATACCTTAATCTGGGCCGTCGCTCCTTAGTGCCAGCCTGGTGACCATGTCGTCAAATCCCGAGCATCGCCCGCCGCAGTCCGAATCCTATTCCGAGGCTCCTTACGAACCGCTGGTCACCGAAAGCGGCTGGCGGATCGGCGGACCCGATTGGCGCAAGCCCTGGCCGAAGGGGCTGATGTTCCTCACCTGGTTCGGCGCTGGATTTTCCTATCACGCGCCGGGCACGGTCGGCTCGCTGAACGCCATTCCCATGGCCGCCGGTTTGGCATGGCTCGCCGGCAGCCGGTCGCTGATCATCGCGGCCATCATCCCCTTCGTGCTCGGCATGATCTTCACCGCGCAGCACCTGCGCAAGGAGCCGCAAGATACCGACCCGCAATGGATCGTCATCGATGAAGTGGTGGGCCTGTGGATAACGCTGGCCGTCGTGCCCTTGAACATCATCTGGTACGCGATCGGCTTCGGCCTGTTCCGGTTCTTCGACATCGTCAAACCGTGGCCGGTGAGTTGGGCCGACAGGAACGTACCGGGCGCCCTCGGAATCATGCTGGACGATGTGCTCGCCGGCCTCTATTCAGCAGGCGTGCTGGTCGGCCTGCAGCACCTCTGGGCCACCTATTTCTGATTTCCTGCCGCATGAATGATTTGCCCGCCGATCTGCTGGAACTCGCCAAGGAAGTTCTTGGCGCCGCGAAGGCCCAGAAAAAACGCATCGTCACGGCGGAGTCCTGCACCGGCGGACTGCTCGGCGCCTGCCTAACCGCCACGCCTGGCTCATCGGACGTGGTGGACTGCGGCTTCATCACCTACTCCAATGAATCGAAATCGCGTTTACTTGGCGTGCCGCGCGACGCGATTGCCGACCATGGGGCGGTGAGCGACTTGGTTGCCTCGGCCATGGCCGAAGGCGCCCTCGCCCAGACCTCGGCCGACATGGCGGTGTCGATCACCGGCATCGCCGGCCCCGGCGGCGGCACCAAAGAAAAACCGGTAGGGCTGGTATACATGGCCCTCGCCCACGTCGGGCGCGACGCATTGGTAAAGCGCTATGTCTTCGCCGGCACGCGCAGCGACGTACGCCGCGCGGCTGTGGGCGCAGCCATGGAACTACTGATGAGCACGCTCAAGGAAGAAGCTTCCGCGGACTAACTGGCCGCGTCCAGATACACGGCCTTCGCGCAGTGATCGCAGCAGTAGAGTCTTCCGCCCGCGCCAACACCGTGGCCGATGATCTTGCAGCCGCAATGGGTACAGGGCGGCGCCAAAGCTGCAATGGCACACTCGAAGCTATCGTATGTGTGGCTTTCGCCGTTCATCACAACTTGAAATGACCCGACGTAATCATTGCCGCATTTTTCGCAGATGGCCATTGGGAAACTCCATGCCTAAAGGAGTTCAACGTCCTAGAAGCGTGGGAGTTCCGGTAGAACCTAGAAGGGTTCGAAGCAGTCGTCGTTGCGCATGATGGCGACGCTGTCAGACACTCTTCTTTGCTCCGTATAACTGTGCCGCGCGTGTCTCGAAGGCCGAGACCATGCGGTGCACGGCCTCCTCGAAAAGCACGCCGATCAGGGCCTGCAGCAGCCGCGATTTGAATTCGAAGGACAGGAAAAACGACACCGCGGTGCCGCCTTTGTCGGGTGCAAATGTCCATTCGTTGGTGAGGTGCTCGAAGGGGCCGCTGAGGTATTCAACGGTGATGGCCTGGGTGGGCTGCAAGGTCACCCGCGACAGGAAGCGCTCGCGCACCATTTTGAAGCCGACGGCCAGTTCAGCAATGAAAGAGGTTTTGCTATCGCGTTTGATGATGCGGCAGGCCACGCACCAGGGCAGGAATTCGGGGTAACGCTCGACGTCGGCGACCAGAGCGTAAATCTGCTCGGGCGTGTAAGGCAGCACCCGGGTTTCGCGATGGACGGGCATGGCTGCTTAAGCGCCGAGCTGCTTCTCGCGCGCCGCCCGCAGACGTTCGAAGTCAGCATCTGCGTGGTACGACGAACGCGTCAGTGGGCTCGCCGAGACCATCAGGAAGCCCTTTGCGCGGGCGATGCGTTCATATTCGGCGAACTCCGCAGGCTCGACGAAGCGCTCGACGGCGGCGTGGCGCGGCGTCGGCTGCAGGTACTGGCCGATGGTCAGAAAATCGACATTAGCGGCGCGCATGTCGTCCATGACCTGCAGCACCTCTTCCTTCATCTCGCCCAAGCCGACCATCACGCCGGACTTGGTGAACATCTTGGGGTCGATCTCCTTGACCCGCTCGAGCAGGCGCAGGCTGGTGTAGTAGCGCGCACTGGCGCGGATCTTGCGGTAGAGGCGCGGCACGGTCTCGAGGTTGTGGTTGTAGACGTCGGGGCGCGCTTGGGCGACGAGATCGACCATGCCCAGTTTCTTGCGGAAGTCCGGTGTCAGAACCTCGATAGTCGTCTCGGGCGTGGCGGCCCGAATGGCTTTGATGACCTCGACCCAATGGGCAGCACCGCCGTCCTCTAGATCATCGCGGTCAACCGAAGTGATGACGACGTGCTTGAGGCCCAGGCTGCGCACCGCCTCGCCGACATGGGCAGGTTCTTCAGGATCGACCGCGCCGGGCTTCCCAGTCTTGACGTTGCAGAAAGCGCAGGCCCGCGTACAGATGTCGCCAAGGATCATCATGGTCGCGTGTTTCTGCGCCCAGCACTCGCCGATATTGGGGCACGCAGCTTCTTCGCAGACCGTGTGCAATTTCAGGTCGCGCATCAGCTTGCGGGTATTGTGATACTCCGGCGACGTCGGCGCCTTGACGCGCAGCCAAGCGGGCTTGGGTGCGCGCGGTTGCTTCTCTTGCAGGTTTTCGACGTTGCTCATGATGGCAGTTTAGCACATCTCACATATTGATGGCGCGGCCGTAAGCATCCAGCACGGATTCATGCATCATTTCCGAGAGAGTGGGATGCGGGAAGACCGTGTGCATCAGTTCCTGTTCGGTGGTCTCGAGGGTCTTGGCAATGGCGTAACCCTGGATCATTTCAGTGACTTCGGGGCCGACCATGTGGGCCCCCAGAAGTTCGCCGGTCTTGGCGTCGAAGACGGTTTTGACGAGGCCGTTGGTTTCGCCCAAGGCAATGGCCTTGCCGTTGGCGATGAAAGGATAACGGCCGACCTTGACCTGATAGCCCTTGTCCTTGGCCGCCTGTTCGGTGAGGCCGACGCTGGCGATTTGCGGATGGCAGTAGGTGCAGCCGGGGATACCCAAGACGTTCAGCGGATGGGGATGCAGGCCGGCGATGTTTTCGACGCAGATGACGGCTTCGTGGCCGGCCTTGTGGGCAAGCCACGGCGGGCCCGTGAGGTCGCCGATGGCGTAGACGCCGGGCTCATCGGTCTCACAGTATTTGCCGGCGATCACATGAGTCTTCTCGACTTTGATCTTGGTACCCTCGAGGCCCAAGTTCTCGACGTTGCCGACGATGCCGACGGCCGAGATCACACGCTCGAAGGTGAACTGCTCGCTCTTGCCGTTCTGTTCGATGGTGGCGACGACGTCATTGGTATTTCGCTTGAGCGCCTTCACCACGGCCTTGGTCTTGATGACCATGCCCTGCTTCTCGAACTGCTTGTGGGCCAGCGCCGAAATCTCAGCGTCTTCCACCGGCACGATGCGGTCGAGCACTTCGACCACGGTCACTTTGCAGCCGAGGGTCTGATAGAAGCTGGCGAACTCGATACCGATAGCCCCCGATCCGATGACCAGCAGCGTTTTCGGGAACGACGTCGGCACCATGGCGTGGCGATAGTTCCACACCAGCTTGCCGTCGGCCTCGAGGCCCGGCAACTCGCGGGCGCGGGCGCCGGTGGCGAGGATGATGTTCTTGGCGGTGAGGTCGGCGACGGGTTTGCCGTCCTTGGTGATGTTCAGCTTGCCCTTGCCGGCGAGTTTGGCGTGGCCCTCGAACACCGTGACCTTGTTTTTCTTCATCAGGTGTTTGACGCCGGCATTGAGCTGCGAGGCCACACCGCGCGAGCGCTTGACGACAGCTTCGATGTCAAAGCCGATGTTGTCGGCC